>JBKQMU010000124.1:0-22989 GCA_052146555.1 Isosphaeraceae bacterium | reverse complement strand
ATTCCGGGGCGGGATCATCCGCGCGATCGGCCAGACGGGGGGACTGATCAGCTCGGCGGCGGCCATCACGGCGTGCAGCTTTGCTTCTTTCCTTTTCAGTCCCCTCAGTTCGCTCCGCCAACTCGGTTTCGCGCTGGTTGTCGGCATCACGATTGACGCGATGCTGGTCCGGCCGCTGTTGGTTCCCTGCGGGCACTGGCTGCTTGGCCGGTCGCGCGAAGTCCTGGGTCCGCGGCAGTCACGTGCCACCAGGCCTGATCTGTTTCAGCTTTCCGGCCTTCACGACTGAGCCGCCCGGTGGTGCGAGCCACTTCCGCCTCGAGAGCGGCCCGGGCTCCGATCCGCTTTCCAGCCTTCACGACTGAGCCGCCCGGTGGTGCGAGCCACTTCCGCCCCGAGAGCGGTCCGGCCTCCGAGCCGCTTACTGGCGGCGGCTCGGGAAGTAGCGTCCCACCAGCAGGCTGGCGTTGTGGCCGCCGAAGCCGAAGCTGTTGGACATGACGTAATTGATACGTGCTTCGCGGGCGACGTTGGGGATATAGTCCAAATCGCAACCTTCGCCGGGTGTTTCCAGGTTGATGGTCGGGGGCAGGACGCCGGTCTGGATGGCCAGCGCGGCGATGACCAGCTCGACTCCGCCGGAGGCACCCAGTAGGTGGCCGAGCTGGCTCTTGGTGCTGGAGATCTGGAGCCTGGGGGCGTGGCTTCCGAAGACGTTCTTCATAGCGACGGTTTCGGCCAGGTCGCCCAGGGGGGTGCTGGTGCCGTGGGCATTGACGTAGTCGACGGCGTGGCCAGCGATGCGGGCGTCGGCCAAGCAGCGCTTCATGGCGCGGGCAGCGCCTCGGCCTTGCTCGTCGGGAGCGGTGATATGCCAGCCGTCGGCGGACATGCCGTAGCCGAGCACCTCGGCATAAATCCGAGCGCCACGGTCCCGGGCGACCTCCTCGGCCTCGATGATCAAGATACCGGCGCCCTCCCCCATCACGAAGCCGTCGCGGTCGCGGTCAAACGGGCGGCTGGCGCGGGGAGGGTCGTCGTTCCGCGTCGAGAGGGCGCGCATGGCCGCGAACCCGCCTAATCCCATGTGCGTGATCGCCGCTTCGCTGCCCCCGGTGATCATGACGTCGGCATCGTGCGACTGGATCAAATTGAAGGCATCGCCAATGGCGTTCGCCGCCGAGGCGCAGGCGGTTGCGATTGCCGAACAGGGGCCTTGCAGGCCCCAGCGGATCGAGACCTGGCCACTGCCGGCGTTGACCATCAGCTTGGGAATGGTAAACGGGCTGATCCGGGAGGGGCCCTTGTGGATCATCGTCGAGTGCTGGGTCTCGAACTCGCTTAAGCCCCCGATTCCTGAGCCGATGAACACGCCGCACTGCTCGGGCGGAATCTGGCGGAAGTCGATGCCCGAATCCTCCACGGCCGCTTCGGCGGCCGCCATGGCAAACTGCGCAAAGCGATCAAGGTGCCGCGCTTCCTTGGCTCCGAAGCGGGCCACCGGGTCCCAGTCGCGCACCTGCCCGCCAAAGTGCACCTTGAACTCGGTCGTGTCGAAAAGGGTCAACGGCCCGACGCCGCTCCGACCGGCGCAAAGCGCCTCCCAGAACGAATCCAGGCTCACCCCCAGCGACGTGACCACCCCCATGCCGGTGATGACGACGCGACGCGAATGTCCCATGGTCCTCCTAACTTATCAAATCATGGGATTTTGTTCATCATAATCCGGCTGGTAGAGCGCTCACTTCGCGTGCGCGTGCTGCTCAATGTAATCGATCGCCTGGCCGACGGTCTGGATCTTCTCGGCCTCCTCGTCGGGGATCGTGATGTCGAATTCTTCCTCGAACTCCATCACAAGTTCCACCGTATCCAGCGAGTCGGCACCCAGGTCATTAATGAAGGATGTCTCCCGGTTGACCTGGTCTTTGGAGACTCCCATTTGCTCACTGACGATTTCGATGACACGCTCTTCCACGGACACGGGCAAACCTCCTCGTCTTCTTGATCGAATAATCAGTTCTTCACGGCAGTGAACCGCTGGAATCGGTCTGATTCGCGCTGGTACCTGACGTGATTGCGGTTTCGGGGAATGAGACGCCAGCTCTTCCGGACTCCGGCAGCAGCAAGAACGAGACGCAGCCTCGACCGGTAGAGACCTCGCGGCGGCTTTTCGGAAAGCCCCGGTGAGCGAATCGAATCACCTGGTTGGATCGGCCTTACGGCGATGGACCGGAACTAGGGCCCGGGGCCACTTCGTCCTCCTTGGTCGCGAGAATGAGCCAACTTAGCATGGCACGGTTAAATTGTCCATCCGGCGGCCGTCGCGGGAAAGGGGGCTCTCCCCGAGCCCGGGACGGCCTCCAGACGCATCGATCCCTTGTACGGAGGCCGCGCCGGCCAGCGGTCCTCTCTCGCCCAGGTCAAGGGCCCGGTTCAGAAGGCGGCTCAGACGGTCAGGCCGCCGTCGACTGCGATCACCTGGCCGGTGATGTAGCTGGCACCGGGGCTGGCCAGGTAGCAGACCAGATCGGCGATGTCCTGGGGCGTTCCGAACCTGCGCAACGGTATTCGTTCCTTCACCTCGGTCTTGATCTTCTCGGGCAAGATGGCGGTCATGTCGGTCGTGATGAACCCGGGGGCAACCACGTTGACCGTGATTCCGCGGGAGGCCAACTCCCGCGCCACGGTCTTGCTAAAGCCGATCACGCCGGCCTTGCTGGCGGCGTAGTTGGCCTGTCCGGGATTACCGACCAGCCCCGCCACACTACTGATATTGATGATCCGGCCATAGCGTGCACGCATCATAACGGCCCCTACCGCACGCGAGAAGAGAAAGGTCCCTTTCAGGTTGGTGTCGATCACCTCCTGCCAGGCTTCGTCTTCCATGCGCAGCATCAGACCATCGCGCGTGATGCCTGCGTTATTGACCAGGACAGAGATCCGCTGGTATTTCGCCTCGACTTCTTCGACGATGCGCCCTACGTCGGCGGAGTTGGCGACATTCGCGGCCATCCCGAGGGCGGAACCTCCCGCCTGCTGGATCGCCTCGATCGTTCCTTGCAATGCCTCAAGTGTCCGGGCCACGCCGACGACGTTCGCCCCGCAGGCGGCGAGCTTGATGGCGATCGCCTGGCCGATCCCCCGCGATGCCCCGGTCACGAGTGCTGTTTGACCCTTCAGATCGATCTGGCAACCTGTCGGCTGGGTGGCGCTTGCTCCATCGGCCATGGTCGTGACGTCCTGCTTCTGAAATTGCGAGCCAACCGGGCCGGCGTGGAACCACGCGACTTGCGCGCAGGCTGGCACGCCACTTAGTCCGGACGCGAAACTTCCCTGGACTGTCCAGAGTGAAATTCGACTTGTTTATAATCGCGTCGGTTCTTTCCCATCAACCCCAAATCCGAACCCGCCAGGCCATTCTGTCCAGCGCCGCTCATGAAGATGCAGGCGGGTGCACATTCAGACATGCACGGTTCCGTGGAAGGGAGACAGGGCGGTCGGTCTTGGCAGCGGCGACGTGGACCGAGCTTCCAGGCGGGTCGGACCCCGGGCCTTTTATCGGGCGGGGACGTGAGTGCAAGGGGTCTTGCGATCGATACGCTTGAGCAGCGCAGTCAGCACCCGCCCCGGGCCAATTTCGTAAAAGGTATCGAAGCCATCGGCGAGCATCTGACGCATCGACTCTTCCCAGCGAACGCCTTGGAGCACCTGAGCCACGAGCGTCCGGCGGATGTCGTCGGGGTCGTTGTGCGGCTTGGCATCAACGTTGGAGTAGACCGGAATCCGCGGGCTTTGGATGGGCGTTTGCGCCAGGACTTCGGCAAGCTCCGAATCGGCCGGCTTCATGAGCTCCGAGTGGAAAGCCCCGGCCACCGGCAAGGAAACGACCTTCATGGCCCCGAGCTCGGTAGCCACCGGTTCAATCGCCTGGAGTGCCGCGGCCTCACCCGAGACGACGATGTTGCCCGGGCCCAGCATGTTCGCCTTCCAGAGCCGGCCGTAGGGGGCAATCCGGCGGCAGAGCTCGTCGGCCTTCGCCTCGTCCAGCCCCAGTACGCTGGTCATGCCGCTGGGTGCAGCTAGCGACGCGGCCTGCATCGCCTCGCCCCGGCGCTTGACCACTTCCAGGCCGGCGGCGAAGTCCATCGCTCCGGCGAACACGAGCGCTGTGTACTCGCCCAGGCTCAGCCCGGCCGCTGCCTGGCAATTTTCCACCATCGCCGGGTCGCTCTGTTTGAGGCTCTCGAGTGCGGCCAAGCTGGCCACGAAGATGGCTGGCTGGCTCACGTCGGTGGCCTCGAGCGCGTCGGAGGGGCCCTCGAGGCAAAGCTTCTTCAGATCGAACCCCAGCACCTCGCTGGCGCGGTCGAAAAGTGCGCGTGCCGCTGGCAATTCGTGGCAAAGCTCCTGGCACATTCCGACGGTCTGGGCACCCTGGCCGGGAAACAAGAAGGCGATCCTGGGCATCGTCGCTGACCTCACAGCTCACCAGGACGCCTCAGCGTGGCTAGCGCCAACGCGGACCGTCCTTTTTTCCTTGTTGCAAGTCACTCCTGGACGTCACTCTCGCGCGCGGGGGGGGTCTCCGCGGCCGGGGTTTGAAGCCTGGCGCAAAGCTGCTCGGCGATCCGACAATTGAGCCGGTCCTCGGCCATGGCATGGGCGACCCGAAGCGCATTCTTGATCGCCCGGGAGCGGGACGCTCCGTGGCAAATGATGCAGGCGCCCCGGATTCCCAGGAGCGGCCCCCCGCCGAACTCTTCGTACTCGAACCGGCTCTTGAGCGTGTGCAAGCTGGCCGCGATCCGCTGACCGGCATCGACGGGAAGCTCCGGCAGGATCCGCGCCAGCTCTTCGCGCAGGGTCGAGAACAGGAACTCAACTGCGCCCTCGCCGGCCTTCAGCAGCACGTTGCCCACGAATCCGTCGCAGATCACCACCCGCACGTGACCCTCGTAAATGTCGCGGCCCTCGACGTTGCCCACAAACCGGTTGGCCCATGGGCTCTCCTGAAAGAGGGCGCGGGTGGCGCGGGTCAGGTCGGTGCCCTTCTCGTCCTCGGTTCCCACGTTCAAGAGACCGATGCGGGGATGGGTGACTCCCAGGATTTCCTCGGCGTAGATTGCCCCCATGATGCCATACTGATACAGGTCATCGGCCTTGGGGTTCATGTTGGCGCCGACGTCGATGATGACGATCGGCCCCTGGTGCGAGGGAAAGATCGCCGCGATTCCCGGCCGCCGCACGCCGGGAAGAAACATCTTGGCGTTGAAGAGCGCCGAGGCCACCATGGCGCCGGTGTTGCCGGCCGAGACCACCGCCCTGACCTCGCCGCTGGCCATGAGCCCCCAGCACCGGGAAATCGAGTTGTCACGCTTCTTTCGCAGGGCCTCGACGGGCTTCTCTTCCATCCCGATGACCTGGCTGGCATGCACGATGGGCAGTCGATCGCGATAGGCCTCAGGCGCCTTGACCACCTCGGCCTCGACCCGCTCGCGGTCGCCGACCAGGACAGCGATCAGGTCGGGCTGATCGCGCACCGCCTCAACCGCTCCCGCTACGATCGGGCCGGGAGCAAAATCACCCCCCATTGCATCCAGGGCTATCCGCATCAGTAAACTCCCGCCTTGTCCGTTTTCTTCCCGAATGCGAGCCAGCCTAAATGATGACGGGATGCCGCAGCCGGGAATTACTCCCGACCATGCATCCCGAGGAAGCCTGCAAGACACCGCATCGCGGCTGATCCCCAACCGCCGGACTCGATCCGTACCGGCTTCCTGGGGATCACGAACCGAACATCGGCAAACCGACTGTCGATGTTCTCTTGCGGTCGGATCGATCGACTCGCATGGTAGAGAACGCCCACACGACTGTCAAGCAGCGCAAGGCGAGGACGCAGACCTCGCACCCGGGCTCGCCGCCCTAGGCTTGGGCGCTCTTCATCGCTCCCGGGCTTTCCGCCCCTGGCTTGGGCGCTTTTCATTCCGGCGCGAGCCGGATCAGCGTGACGGGGGTCGCGATGTGCAGGGAAGGCGACGATCGCTCAGCGACGTGCCGTTTTCGCCAGCTCGCCGGCCCAGGCGAGGTCTGCGGGACTGAGAGGGACGTCGAGAATGGCGGCATAGTCCAGCGATCTGGCGTAGCGACCGCGGTCGTAGGCCAGGGCGAAGAGCCCCGCAAGGTCCAGCGGGATGTCGGGGTCGGGAGTCAGAAGCGGGATCGGGATCGTCGGTAAAGGCTGGCGGATGGTCCAGGCATAGACCTGAGACTGCTTCCGGTTTTCAGCCCGCCTGAGAAAGGCGTAGAAATCACCCGCAGGAAGGGCCTGTTCCATCGGCAGCCGCTGGCCGCGTAGGAGGAGATCGAGCTCGACGAAGTGAACCTGCTGGCGGGTCAGCTCGAACCGCTTGACCAGATAATCCTGGCGGCCGGCCCCGGTCTTGTTGGTGGGCGAGAGGATTTCGATGGCAGTGACCAGGTTGCGCTGGGGACGGTGGCGGATCTCGATCCAGAGGTCGCGGACTTCCTCGACCTCGAGCAGAGGCAAGTCGAGGGTGACCGGCTCGAGGGTCAGCAGTCCCCCCTCGGGCCTGGCCGCCGGAGTTCCTCCCGGACCGCGCTGGAGGACGGCGACGTCGGGAAGGACCGTGCGCGCCACGGGCTCCTTCAACTCCACCAGGCGAAGTTGTTCGCTGATCCGCGCCTCGTACGACTCGGGCAGCAGCTCGTTAAGCGCATCACGGCAATACAGAATAAGACTCGCATGGAAGTCCGGCCAGTACCCCTGGCTTTCGAGGTAAGGATCGATTCCCGGGAATGGACTGGGCATGGGAGGACTGCTTAAAAGTCATGGGGCGATTTCGGGCCGCTATCTAAACATGCAGTATATCGCACTCGATCCAGGTCGTCAGCACCTGCCGCGGCGGCCAGCATCAGGCGCATGGCGGCCAGAATCAGGCACATTCCGCACGCAGCTTCTGCCGGCGCGGGGGGAGTGGTCCGTACTCGACACGGAAGAGGGCCTCGGGCCGGAGGTGGGTTTGAGCAGCCTGGCGGACCTGGTGGGGCGTGATGCTGGCGATCCGCTCGGGCCAGTGCAAGGGCAGGTCAAGGCTGAGTTCCATGCGCTCGAGCTCGAGCAGCCGCTCAGCGCGTTGATCGACGGTCTGGAAGTCGAAGACATAGGCGTTAGAAAGGTAGCTCTTAGCCCGGTCAACCTCGTCGTCGCTGAAGGCCCCGGAATGCATGGCCCGAACTTGCTCGGTGATTGCCGCGACGACGCTCGAGGCCTCCGCGGGCATGGTCCCGGCATAGATGCGGAAGAGGCCCGGCAGCAAGTCAGCCGAGTCGGTCATGCCGCCGCCGATACTGTAGACGAGCCCCAGCTCATCGCGAACGATCCGGCCCAGCCGGTCAGAAAATCCCGGCCCCGTGCCTAGAATGTGATCGAGCACCAAGAGCGCCTCGAAATCGGGATGATGGCGAGGAATCCCGCGGTGACCGAGCAGGAGATGCACTTGCTCTCCGGCATGCACAACCCTGCGCACCTTGGGCCTGGGAACCTCGGGCAGAGAGGGCCACGGCGGCTGCAGCCTGCCGCGCGGCGTCCAGGTCCCGAAGCAGGCACGGACCAGTCGTGCCAGCAAGCGCGGATCGAAATCTCCGACAGCGACGAGAAAGGAAAGGTCGGGTGCGAAATGCCGGCGATGGTGAGCCACGACATCGTCACGCGTGAGGAGCCGGACGTCGCGCACGCTTCCGCGGGGGTCGCGCCCCAGCGGGTGCGCTCCGTAAACGAGGCTGCGGAAGAGCAGGTCAGCCTGAATGGCCGGATCCTCCAGGTCGGTCTGGAGCTCGGCCAAGATCCGCTCTTTGCTCCAGTCGACGGCCTCGGCCGGGAATCTCGGGTGACGCACCATGTCGGCCAAAAGCTCGAGCCCCAGGGCCAGATCCTCAGCGCGGAGGCGCAAGGAGATGCAGGCCGAGGCCGCCTCCAGCGATCCCCCGACGTCCTCGATCGCGGCGGCCAAGTCGAGGGCCGAGCGGCTGCGCGTTCCCTCCTCCAGCAGCCGGCCGGTGAGGTAAGCGACTCCCGGCCGGGCTTCGCGGATGGTCCCGGCATCGACGTGAAGCTCAATCGAGACGACGCCCGTCCCGCCGCGGCACTCCTGAATGATGCGCAGACCATTCTCGAGGCGGGAGCGGCGAGGACGATAATCGACCAGCCGGGTGATGCCCGGAGAAAGCGGAATCGCCGGCAGCTCCGGCGCAGAACTCGCAGGCTCGAGCACGGAAGAGCGTACCGGCCGTCGCGGCTGATCAACCTCTTTCCGGTCCAAAACCGCGCGATTGGTTTCGGGCACGCTCGGCGCGTCGGTCTGGGCGGCAATCGTTCCGCGCTTGGCTTTACTCTGACGCGGGCGGGGAAGCGACCAGCCGACAGTCAGATTGCTTGAGACCAGATACGCGGCGGCCACGCGCTGGATGGACGCTCCATCGACGGCTATTGCCGCGGCGTGCTCGCCGGGCCAGTCGCGCCAATCGCCCCACAAGGCGGCCTGACCAATGCCCGAGGCCAGGCCCAGCAGATCTTCCTGATCCCACCGCCAGCCTGCTTCCAGCCGGTTGCGCGCTCGGAGGAGGTCTTCGTCGGTCGGCCCATCCTCGGCCAGCTCGCGGAACACCGCGGTGATCGCCGATTCGACCTCCGCCGCCGCGGCGGCAGCCGCGCACTCGACCTGGACGAAAAACTGCCCCGCCCGGCGTGCCGGCGCGTGCACCGCCTCGACGAAGGTCGCCAGGCGGTCGCGCTCGACCAGGCGATGCCAGAGCCTCGATCGTCGCCCTGCACAGGACAGATCGGCCAGCACATCGAGCGCTGATGCATCGCCATGCCCGCGCGGCACCGTGTGCCAGCCGAGAAGCCCTCGCGGCAAGGACTCGGTTTCATTGAGCACGAACTCACGCCGCTCCGTCTGGCGCGGCTCGTCCCGCATCCGCCTCGTACTTTGTCGCCGGCCCCGGCGAATGCCGCCGAAATGGGCCTCGATGGCCGTCAGCGCTCGCTCTGCGTCCACGTCGCCGGCCAGTACCAAGACCGTGCCGTCGGGCCGGTAATGCGCTCGGTAGAACGCTTCCAGGTCCTCCAGGCTGATCCCGGCCACGTCTTGCGGCCATCCTAGAACCGGGTTGCGGTAGGGATGCTCGAGATACGAGACGCTCTGGTGCATCTGATCCAGTCGCACGCCCGGCGATTCGAGCTCCCGCGCTCGCTCCTCGCCGATGACTTTGCGTTCGGCCTCGACCTCGGCCGCTTCGAGCCGGGCCATGGTCATCCGGTCCGCCTCGATCTGGAGCGCCAGCTCCCAGCGGTCCGAAGGTAAGAGAAACCAGTAGTGCGTGCAGTCTTCGCCGGTCTCAGCGTTGGCCTGTCCCCCGGCGATGAATGCGATCTGGTCGATCTGCCCTTTGGGAAACCGCTTAGTCCCCTTGAAGAGCATATGCTCAAGAAAATGGGCAATACCCGTCTTGACGGCCGGCTCGTCACATGACCCGACTGAATAATAAATGTCGCAGACGACGATCGGCGCCTCTCTGCGGGGCAGGACCAAGGCTCGCAGCCCGTTGTCCAGAACCCGCTCGCAGACAGGCAAATCGCCGACCCGGGGAGCCGAGGGGCGGGCCTTCAGTCGTCGCGCCATGTCTGTCGAGCCCCTCGATCGCGTTTTGAGTGAGTTGGTGGACATCCTGGTGGCCCCAGCGTGTCATCCCGCAGGGAAAAACGGCACGCTCGAGGGCCCGAACAGCCTGCCACTGCCACTCGATGGCAACAGCAACTCAACGGGATTGTACCATCCTGCCGCTCAAGATTCAGGACAGGAACATTCCGTCATCCGAATGGTCCGAGCGTTTATTGCCTGCCCCGCGTCCGCGAATCCTCGCCGGCAGCCGCGGGCACGATTGAACGCGTGAAAAAAGGGGTTACGATTAAGGCGGGAGCCGGGCAAGGAACCCAGGGCCGCTAGCATTACAGAAGAGAGTGTTATTCGTTGTTACTAGGATGACTTGTCTTCACTCGTGCTGACTCAACCCAAGGTAAGTGAGACCTCCTATGACTACACTCAAGCTAACGTCAGTAAAGTCAACCGAGTTTGCAGGTTCGGATAAGGAGTGGTCTCTCGACGAATTGTCCTTTGGAGACTCAAACCTCATTGTTGGTCTAAACGCATCAGGCAAGACACGCGCCCTTAACACAATTGCGAACTTTGCGAATATGCTGTTACCTGGCGGACCGCGCCAACCAGCGGATGTTTGCTGCGATTTCACCTTCGACGCGGGTGGCCGCCTATTTAAATACAGCTTCGAATTCAGAAACGGCATCGTCCACAAAGAGTCGCTATATTTTGACCCAAACGACCTTCTGTCGCGAGGTTCGGACGGGGAGGGGGTTATCCAGGCTGAAGAGCAAGGCGGGAAAGTTCGCTTTAAGCCCCCAGCGAATGAGCTTGCGGCTGTGGCAAGGCGTGACTTGCTCCAACATCCGTACTTAGAGCTCCTACATGCATGGGCTTTATCGGTCAGGCACTACCCCTTCGGAACCCCTCTCGGCAGGGATGTCTTCACCGTGTCCTTGGGTAGTGAGCCAGACAATTTTGACCGAAACGCAAATCTAGTCCTAGGGATTCTCAATAGGGGACAGCAAGCGTATCCCGGCCAATTCGACGAGGCAGTTAAGCGCGACATGGCACGCCTCGGGTACCGCATTGAGCAAATTAAAATCTGCCCTCTCGAGACGGTTAAGATTACAGGCCCTTTGTCCCCTGGGCCGGTTTATGGCATTGCCGTATCCGAGGAATATTCGCCAGTATTAATTGAACAGCCTAATTTATCTCAAGGCATGTTTCGCGCATTATCCCTGATAATTCAGGTCAACTATTCCCAGATGGCTAAGAGTTCTAGCTGCGTCCTGATCGACGACATCGGAGAAGGGCTTGATTTCGACAGGTCAACCCGTCTCATCGACCTGCTAAGAGAGAAGGCTAGGACGTCATCCTTCCAGCTTATCATGACAACAAACGATCGATTTGTGATGAATACTGTGCCCTTGGAGGAATGGTCAGTCCTGCGGCGGCAGGGTGGCAAGGTAACTGTGCATAATTATAGCAACTCTCGGGAAATCTTCGATGAATTTAAGTACACTGGGCTGAGTAATTTCTCTTTTCTCGAACTGGACTTTTTGTCCCCTGCTGGAGAGAGACTCGTTGATGAATAAGCTGGCTGTGTTTGTCGAAGGCCACACTGAGGCCATTTTTGTCGACAGGCTGGTTGAAGAGGTCGCAGGAAATAACAGAGTCCGAATCGAGTTGCGAAAAATACGGGGAGGAAGCTCAGTCCGACGTACCAGCATCCAGGTTAGGGCGGCGCAGCCGGAAACGGGACAACAGTATTATGTGTTAATACTAGACTGTGGGGGCGACGCCGCCGTTAAGTCGCGAATTCTTGAGGAACATGAAAACCTGACGAGGAGCGGGTATGCGAAGATTCTTGGTCTAAGAGACGTTCGCCCAAAGTACGCAGCCGCAGAAATCGGCAAACTCGAACGGGGCCTACGGCTCCGCATAAGAACGTCCCTGATCCCAGTTCAGTTCATATTATCAATTATGGAGATCGAGGCGTGGTTCCTTGCTGAAGTTACTCACTTTCCCAGGATCCACCCGAGTATTACCGTCGATGCGATTCGCTCAACCCTGGGGTTCGATCCTGAGAATGACGACATGGAAAAGAGAGACAACCCGGCCAAGGACCTTGCGGACTGCTACGCTATCGGCGGCAAACTCTACGAGAAGGCCAAGGCGAAAGAAACCGTCGACACGTTAGATTTCGGTCAAGTCTACTTAAGGCTCCCCGCCAAGTTCGATTACTTGTCCGCGTTGCTCGCTAGCGTTGACTCTTTCCTAGCATAGGCACGTCAGCAGTGGGGAGGACTAGTCCCTTAGCATTTGGATTCTGGGCACTCTGGTAAGGATTTACGAAGTCCGATGCCTTAAGTCTTTGTGGCATAATGCTTGGAAGCGGCTTTTTGAAAACCTTCAACTCTTTCCAGATGCATTGTCACTTCCTAGGAGTCTGTCCGAGTATTCGGTTCTGCGCGACGTAAGTCGTTGCCAACAAACGATCTACTCTAATTTGGCACAAAATCCATAAATCCTTTAATTCCAAGCGTTTATGAATTTCAGGGACGAATACTCGGACAGACTCCTAGATGCGGTCAGACGAACGAGTATTCGGATTCTTATCCTGGTTGGTTCCGGCTACGCCGGGTTAGGTAAACGGGAAATCCGGTAGACGTTTCAACTGAATCCCGGAATCAAGACCGGTTACCGAAAATCGGTACCAGTTACGCATTCGAGTCTTGTGAACGATTCACCGTCGAAGCGCCGGTGCCTGTGTCGAAGCAGAGCTTCGGGTGCGTGGGGTAGAGCAGCTGAAGTTCAGGCGTTTTCCTGGGGCAATGAATTTCAAACACCCGTCAGGGTCTCATCGTCTCTGGTGCCTCCGTGCCTCGGCCCGCGATCTTCCCCTTGCATCCCCCTGGTTCATGATTGAGAATGGTCGTTTCGCCAGTGCTTTCGCGAAAGCGGGGGTCAGGGCGAGCCGGGGGGGACCCGGGCAATGGGGGTTTGTGAACCTGGTCAGGGCGGGAACGCAGCAGCCATAAGCAACACCTTCATGTGCCTGGGAGAACCTCCCCGGCTCTCCCCGGCTCCCGCCCACCGACCTGGCACTCCCCGGGAAAACCGTGCCTATCCCGGTCTGACGATGGGATGGGAATTCTCGCCGCTTGCTATAGTTCCGGCACGCGGAGCGCGCCAAAGTGGCACCAGGACCGCCGTCCAAGAAACGATCCAGCGGCAGCTCGAAATCCACTCCGCCGGTCGCGGAGTCAGCCGTTTCTGTCCCTGCCGCGGACCCGGTTTCCGCTCCGGCCGGCCGGGACGCCACCACGACGACGGCTGGGTCCCCCTCGATCATCTCCGCCACCCCACCCCGGCTGGCCACGCAGTCAGGCTATACGGTCGTCGCCCGGCGATACCGGCCGCAACGGTTCGAAGATGTCGTCGGGCAAGATCACGTCGTGCAGTCGCTGCGCAACGCGATTCGTCTGAACCGACTGGCGCAGGCCTATCTTTTCTGCGGCACCCGGGGCGTCGGCAAGACCTCCCTTGCGCGAATCTTCGCCAAATGCCTCAATTGTGCGCACGGCCCCACCGAGTCTCCTTGCCAGGTTTGCGACATCTGTCAGGCGATTGCCGCCGGTCAAGATGTTGATGTCATCGAGATCGACGGCGCCAGCAACAACGGCGTCGAGCAGGTGCGCGAGCTGCGCCAAAACGCGGCTCTGCGGCCGAGCCGGTCCCGATACAAGATTTATTACATTGACGAAGTGCACATGCTCTCGACCGGGGCCTTCAACGCCCTGCTCAAGACGCTCGAGGAACCGCCGCCGCACGTCAAGTTCTTCTTCGCGACGACTGAGGCCAACAAGATCCCGATTACGGTGCTTTCGCGCTGTCAGCGGTACGATTTTGCCGGCATCACCCCCGAGGCCATCGTCGCAAGCCTGAAAGAAATCTGCACCAGGGAGCACGTCGAGGCCGAGCCCGAGGCGCTTCAGGTCGTGGCCCGTCGGGCTTCCGGCTCGATGCGCGACGCCCAGTCGCTTCTCGAGCAACTTCTTTCCTCAGGTAGCTCGCGACTGACCGTCGAAGTCGTCCATACGCTTCTGGGAACACCCAGCGACGAGCGCCTCTTGGCCATACTCGAAGCCCTGGCCGACCGTGACAGCGCTTCGGTCCTGACCCGGCTCGACCAGGCGGCCGCCGAAGGGGTGCAACCCTCCGACCTGCTGGCCGGGGTTCTCGAGTTTCTGCGCGATGCCATGGTCCTGGCGGTGGGCGCGGAACCTGTCCTGCTGGCGGTCAGCCCCCGCCAGAAACCACGGCTCCAGGCCATCGTCGACCGCTGGTCGATCGACGCCATCGTGGCAGCTCTTCAGATCCTCGCCGAAGCTCGTGCTCGAATGAGAGGCGTTTCTCACGCGCGACTGCTCGCAGAACTCGCATTGGTCCGAGTAGCACGACTGGAGAACCTGTCCGATCTCAGTGATTTGATTCAGCGACTCTCGGCTCTCGAGTCAGGCGGTCCTGTTCCGCACAAGAATCCGGCACAAGGCACAAAAAAAAAGCTGAGCCCGTCTGATCCGGTTCACACTTTAACCTCCAGCGCGACGGAACCGGCTCGAGTTGAATCGCGTCCTTCGGCCCCGCTTGATTCCCGGGGACAGGTCGCAGTTCCCGCGCGATTCAGTGAGGGAGAACCGGAAACCTCGCAAACCGAGGGAGCGGCCCGGCCGGTCGCGGCCAGCCTTGCGGATGCGGCCAAGAGCGTAAGTGCTGAGCCGGCTGCGGTCTCCAGCGTTGAGCCGGCTGCGGCGGCTCGCGCAGCAGCAGGGGCGGTCGAGACATCGATTCTCGAGCCAGTCGCGGCGTCCATCGTCGAGCCCGCCGCGACGTCCATTGTCGAGCCCGCCGCGACGTCCGTTGTCGAGCCCGCAGCGACGTCCCTTGTCCAGCCAGGACGGCGCGGTGCTGAGCCTGTCCTGGAGCTTGAAGCGGTCCGGCAGATCTGGCCCGACCTGGTCAAGAAGGTCGGCTCAACACTCGGCATGAAGCTGGTCGCCGCCGAGGCGATCGGGGTTGAGAGTCCGGACGTTCTAGTCATCGCGGCCAAGCCGGGCTACAATTCTTTGGCAGATTCGTGTGGGACTGATGAGGCCAAGGAGCGAATTTCCCATTGTCTTCAAAGGCTCTTACGACGTCCTGTCACGGTCCGCTACCAGCGGGTCGTCGAATCGATGTCACCCGCTCCAGCCGCACCTGCCGGGGAGCCGCGTCCGACCGAAATCCTCGCCGTCGACCCGATGGTCCAGAAGGTCGTTGAACTGTTCGAGGCCCGTCCGCTCCACCTCGAATATGAGGACGACTCGGAACCCACTTGAGTTGCGAATTCGACAACCGTGCCGCGGCAGGCCCGCGGACAGAATCGAAGAAGGAGCGACCGGAACTCCGGATTTCCACCACTCGTTCTTTGGAACCAAAGAAGGTCAAGCGTGTTCAGTCAACTGGGAAACCTGGCCGAATTGATGCGCAATGCCGGCAAACTCAAGGAATCGGTCGCCAAGGCCACCGAGGCCCTCGGGCAGCTTCAAGTGGAGGGAACCGCCGGGGGCGGGGCGGTTACAGCCAAGGTCAACGGCCGCATGGAGGTCGTATCGATCCGGATCGATCCCAAGCTGGTCTCCGATGGCGATACGGAATTGCTCGAAGATCTAGTCGCCGCGGCGGTTAACGCCGGGCTCCTGAAGGCGCGTGAGGCCGCGGCCCAGTCGATCGCGTCCTTGGCCGGAGGCTTGCCCCTGGGCTTTCCCCCGGGCTTCGATCCCGGCGCATCCGGCGGGAGGCCGTGACGATGACCGGGTTCTCGGCCGCGGTCGACCGGCTGACTTCGGCTCTGGGCCGCCTGCCCGGCATCGGGGCCAAGTCGGCCGAACGGCTGGCACATCATCTGCTTCGTTGCCCGGCCGAGGAAGCCCTTGAGCTGGCCGAGGCCATCCGTGCGGCCAAGGACCAGATCCGCCATTGCCAAGCCTGCTATCACCTCACCGAGGCCGATCAGCCCCTCTGCTCCATCTGCCGCGATCCCAGGCGCGATCAGACCATCGTCTGCGTGGTCGAACAATCGCGCGACCTCTTGGCCATGGAAAAGACCGGAACCTACCAGGGAGTCTACCACGTTCTCTTGGGCCGACTCGCCCCGTTACAGGGCATGAATCCCGAGCAATTGACCGTCGGTGCGCTCGAGGCGCGGGTGCGCTCCGGAACCATCCGCGAGCTCATCATGGCCACCAACCCCAATCTCGAGGGGGACGGTACGGCCCTGTACGTCGCTAAACGGCTGCATGATTGCGAGGTTCGGATCAGCCGCCTGGCCCGGGGATTGGCCTCCGGAAGCACGCTCGAGTTCGCCAGTCGAGACATGCTCGCCGACGCTCTCAGCGGACGACAACCATTCTGAACGTATTGCACGCACGTCCACGTGTGGAGCTCGGTGGGCTCGTTGCCAGTGAGCGCACTCATGGGGTATTTTGATGCCCAGCCCAGGATACTCCTTGATCTTTCGGCTTGTGTGGCATAATAATTGCTAGAGAACGTGGCGGGGGTGATCATGGGCTAATTTTTGGCTGGACTCCTCCCGCCCACCTGCCTCACGATGGAACTGAGGACTGGCTGATGCGTCTTGATACCTCGCAGCAGATGCGGACCGAGATGCGCTTGCGAATGGCGCCTCGGATGATTCAGTCGATGGAGATTCTGCAACTACCGATCATGGCCCTGCAAGAGCGGATCGAGCAGGAGCTCAGCGAGAATCCCGTCCTCGTCGATCTGCGCGAGTCGTCACCGTCAACTGAGCAAGATAGCGAAGATGCGCAAAATACAACGGTGGCGGAGCCACAACCTGAGAGCGAACCCAACGAGTTTGACAGTCTGATTAATCTGGATGAGAACTGGAGTGAGCTTTACGATGAGGGACCGCGGCGGAGCCGGGCTTCGCTGAGCGAAGAAGGGGATCGCAAGCAGGATGCCATGCAAAACATGGCCTCGCGGCCCCGCTCGTTTCACGACGATCTGACCGAGCAGCTTGGCTTCTTCGACTGCGATGAAACGGTCCGGAAGCTGGCTGAATACATCATTTACAACCTTGAGGAGAGCGGCTACCTGAAGCTGAGCCTGCACGACGTGGTCCGCGACTTCGGCGGTCAGGCCACGCTCGAGGAGGCCGAGGAAGCGCTCCGGCTGGTTCAGAAGCTCGACCCGCCCGGGGTCGCGGCACGCGACTTGCGTGAGTGCTTGCTTCTGCAGTTGACAACGGACTCACCCAGTTTCGAGGTGTTACGCACCTTGATCAGCCACCATCTGGATGATCTTCAGCACAACCGGCTACCGGCCATCGAGAAGAGGACTGGGTATTCGCTCGATGTGATCAAGGAAGCCATCGAGCACCTGCGCCGGCTCAACCCCAAGCCGGGGGCATCGTTCGCCTCCGACAGTGGCACGCAGTACGTCGTTCCTGACCTGATCGTCGAGCCCAAGAACGAGGGAGGCTACGACGTCCGGCTCGTCGACGAGCACACTCCTCACCTCTCAATCTCGCGCTATTACCAGAAGCAGCTTCGCAACAAGCAGACGGACCCGGCCGCCCGCGAGTTTATCCAGAAGCGGATCCAGTCGGCCCGCTGGCTGATCGAATCGATTGAGCAAAGGCGTAACACGCTGCTGAAAGTCGCCCGCGCGATCGTCGAGCATCAAAAGATATTTCTGGACAAGGGCCCGGAATTCATCGAGCCTTTGAAGATGCAGCAGATTGCCGACCGGGTCGGCGTCCATGTCACGACCGTCAGCCGCGCTGTGGATGACAAGTGGGTGCAGACGCCGCGGGGTATCTTCCCGCTGAAGCGCTTCTTCGGCGGCGGTACGACGACGGCGGATGGCGAAGAGATCGCCTGGGACACGATCAAGCAGAAACTGCTGGAAATCATCGCCAAGGAAGACAAACAGAGCCCGCTCTCCGACGAGGAAGTCGTCGACGAGATGGAGCGACAGGGGCTCAAGGTCGCTCGGCGAACGGTGACGAAGTATCGTCAGGCTTTGAACATACCCTCGAGCCGCCAGCGCAGGCAATTTTAGGCCTGGCACACCGCCGGGTTCGCTCGCCTCTAGGTGGTTGCCCGTCACGTCGCTTGGTAACGAAACGAGCTGGCGAAAGATCAGGCGGGCACCGAGCTGGCGCGAGTTGAAAGAGCGGCCGGGGGCGAAAGCGGGGGACGCAGTTCGGACGGCTCCTTGTCGATTTCGATCAGCGGCTTGGCGCCAACCAGCCGGCTCATGGCGGCCTCGTACCCGAGGAAGCCGACGATCTCGAGAATCGTCAGGCTCTCCGGCGTGCCCACTCTCTGGGCGATGGAAAG
Source organism: Isosphaeraceae bacterium (assembly GCA_052146555.1). GTDB lineage: Bacteria > Planctomycetota > Planctomycetia > Isosphaerales > Isosphaeraceae > Aquisphaera. The sequence continues at coordinate 4,904 of JBKQMU010000124.1, read as the reverse complement.
GACCTTTCGCTCGTCTGGCGAGATCGTATCGGCTGGCTCCGAAGGCGCGACATCGAGCTCGTCGTTGGCCAGGTAATCGAGTGAGACGTTCAAGGCCAAGGCCAGGCGCAGCGCGTTGTCTAGGCCGGGCCGCGACTTCCCCTGAAGGATGCGCGAGATCTCCGAATCGCTGACTTGGGACAGTCGGGCCAGCTTCTGGCCATTGAGTCCCTTGTCATTCATCAGGTTCTTGAGCTTGGTCTTGAGGTCCATGATTGAACTATAGAATGTCTCCCCGATACGGGGCACCTTCTGCTTCTGAGTTCGAAAATACCTTCCAGTATTCCCACAAATACCAAGGCGATTAGTTTGCGTGAACTCAATTTCGGTCGCACATCGAGATTGAGAAAGCGAAATGCTCCGCACGGTCGATGTGGCGATTCGCGAGTCCACGGCCTTCCTGGCGTCGCGTCTGGCCGTCTCCGTCGCAGGGACTGTCAAGGAGACGGATGGACTCAGCGAAGCCCACCCCCGGCGGCACTTGATGGAGGTGCTCGTCATCATAACGGAATATCGGCAAGATGCAATTCAAAACAATATGAATCGACGCAATTAGCAGTGCTCCGGGACAATGGGTCGAAGCCGCCGTCCTGGGCACCGATCGTCGCGTGCACCGGTCTTGGTGGATGCGCCAAGCGACCGCACCGGGCTTGCCCTGTCGGAGTCCACCGGTCCCGACGCGGGCGGTCTGTCACGATGCGCGGCGGACGGTGTATTCAGCGAGGATGCGGAGCACGGTCCTGGCATCGGACTGGCCCAGGCACGCAAGCGCGTCTTCGGCCTCCTTGACGTGCCAGTGTGCCTTCTGCCAGGAGTAGTCAAGTGCGCCTGAATCCTCAAGCAGCGGGATGAGTTGGTCGCGGCACTGGGCTTTGCCGGCTTCGAGCATATGGCGGATCCTCATGGCGGTGGCCGCGTCGGCCGTTTCCAGCAGCCGGATCAAGGGAAGCGTGAGCTTCTGTTTTTCAAGGTCGGTGCCCAGGCTCTTGCCCGTCACGCGCTCCTGGCCCCAGATATCCAGGATGTCGTCGGCGATCTGGAAGGCGATGCCCAGGTTGCGTCCATAGCGGCCGAGCGCCTCGGTGGTCGCCTCGTCGGCTCCCGCGTAGTGAGCGCCCAGTCGGCAGGCGACGGCCGTCAGCTCGGCGGTTTTCCCCTCGATGATCGCAAAATACGACGGCTCGTCGAGTTCCAGATTCCCCCGCTGGTGAACTTGCTGCATCTCACCCTCGCAAACCTTGTTGGTGGCGCGGCCGATCCAGCGGCACGCTAGCGTCGAATCGACGGAGGCTGCCAGGTGAAACGCATGGGTAAAGAGATAATCTCCTAGCAGGACGGCCGTCTCGTTGCCCCACTCGGCGTTGACCGTGGCGGCATGGCGGCGAATCATCGATTCGTCGAGCACGTCGTCGTGCACGAGCGTCGCGGTGTGGATCATCTCGACGACGGCTGCCAGTACGGGATGAGCACGCGTGATCGCTCCGCAGGCACGGCCGGAAAGGAGCAGGAGCGCTGGCCGCAACCGTTTCCCCTGGTAATCGCCGCAGTGGTCGACCAGATTCTGCACGAACGGGAAAAGACTCCGGAGCTCGTGCTGGAAGATCTGTTCAGCTTCTGCAAGTTCTTCCCGAATTGGTCGGAAGAGCTCAGTAAGCGCGTGCCGGGTGTTCTCTGCGTCGAGCACAGCTCGCCTCACCATATCCACCCCTCCCCTCCCCCTTCTTGAATCGTTGTTCATTTCGGCCACGTGACCGTCTTCCCTAAAGCCGAAACCTCGCCTTGGGTTTCGACAGCGCCTGAATGCTGCCCGAGGGCTTCGGCGATTGCCTCCTCGCGGCGGAAATGGCCTCGACGCCCTCCCGTCTTCTCCTCGAGCTGAATTCGCGCTATCGCCATGTTCCGGTCGACCGCTTTACACATGTCATACACCGTCAGCGCCGAGATGCTCACGGCTGTCAGGGCTTCCATCTCGACCCCCGTCTTGCCGCACGTCTTTACGACGGCCTCGATGCGGATCGCCTCCGGGCAAACCGTCGAGAAGCCGATTTCAACACTGTCAAGCCCCAGCGGATGACACAAAGGAATCAGCTCGCCGGTTCGCTTGGCGGCCATGATTCCCGCCAGCCGGGCCACTTCCAGCACGTCTCCCTTGGCCAGCCGTCGGTCCGCAATCAGGGCCAGGGTTGCCGGATCCATCATCACCAGGCCGCTGGCCCGGGCCATTCGCAGCGTGCTCTCCTTGCCCGAGACATCGACCATCCGGCTTGCTCCACTCTCGTCGAAGTGTGACAAATCGCCCATGGCCAAGCTCCGGATTTCGTTCAATTCATTCTGAACGTATTCTACGAATTGTCCGCGCTACGGCTAGTGGTCGTCGCCCGCTTTCCTTTGTGAGGACAGCGGCGGGGCGGCGGCAAGAGCGATCGGCGAGGGCCCGGCGGGGTGTCACTTTTGCCCTCCCGGGACCAAGGCAGGCGTTCCAGAGTCCGAAACGGGAAAGTGCCAGAGGGCCGAAAGCCAAACGCCCTCTCGACTTCGAGTCAAGACGCAGCGGCCTCCGGGCGCCCTGAGACGGGCAATCAGGTCGGCCTTCCAGTATGCCCGGCGGCGGGACAGCAGCAGCCATTCTGCGCTTTTGGCAGTATCATCATCGCCAAGAATCACCTCACGTCGCACCAAAGACGCGGTGGTGGTCAAAATGCCTTGACCCGGATAGAGCGTGGGCGCAAGGGCTGCCCTGGCGCCTGGGCGTGTCTCCGCGGCCAGACGGTCCAGCAAAACCCGATCCACAGCGTCGCTCCAGAAGGTGAGCTCCAGCCCCAGCTTCTCGGCTCCCGCCAAGCCGCCGGTCAGCAGATTGTAGTAACTCAAGCCAAAGGGATGCATTGCGAGAACGCCATAGCCCTGCGCCATCAGAAGGCCCACAAGCAAGAGGCGACCGGCGCGGTTCCTACCCCATCGCCGCCAGAGCCGGCCAACGCCCAGCCCGATCAACATGGCCCAGGCCGGAAAGACGTGCAGGAACAAGCGTTCGCCATCGTAAACGGGAACCCGCGTGCTGAAGAGCCCCAAAAAGAGGCCGATCGACGCGGCCAAGAGCCAGGCGAAGAAATCGCTGGCACGCCTCGGCCAGCTTGAGGCAAGACCGGTCACTCCCATCGCGTGCAGCCCGATCGGCACGGTCACGGCGAAGTAAAACCAGGGGTAATGCCAGGGAAGATCGCAATCAGCCAGCACGCGGCCGAAATACTCGACGTTGATCGTCGTGCGGTGCACAGTAGTGCTAAAATAAGCGCGCCAACGGGCCAGGGTGTCGTACCAAAGCCAGGGCCAGCCGGCGAGGAAAAGCGCGATTCCGGTCAAGGACCAGCCGGCGAGGTTTCGGGCCGCGGTCCGCCAGGGAAGACGCGCGAATGCCCAGAGCGACAGAATTGGCAAGAGGAGCCAGGCGTGGATCTTCGTCAGCAGGGCCAGCGACCAGAGTGCCCCAGCACCGATTGCACCTCGAAGCCGCCCAGGGCTTTCAAATGCCCGGGCGCCGGCAAGCAGGGCCAAGGTCCAGAAGAAGGCCAAGATCGTATCGAGTGCGGCAAAGTGGGCATGGGCGAAAACCCGGGGCATGACCAGAAGCGCCCAGCCGGCGCTCAACCCAGCGGCACGGCCCCACCTGCGGCTTGTCTCAGCGACGACGACCGCGACTAAGACCGCGAACGAGAGGGCGGGGGCAAGCCGGGCCGACAGGACGTAAAGCCCGGTCGGGTCAGGGCCCTTGAGCATGATTTGAAAGGGCTCGAAGAGGGTCGAGGCCAGACCCAAAAGCCAGCGTCCCAGCGGCGGGTGCTCTGCGTTGTCGCGAAAGACGCGGTCGACGACGTCACTGTCGAAGAAGTGCCAGCCTGCCTCGCGGCAGGTCGCCACGTAGGTCCGTCCGGGCCGGACGTCCAGCGGCTCATCGACGGTTAGCCCCGGATCGTCGAGTGTCAGCACAACGGCCAAGCCGGCCAGAATTCCCGCGACGATCGCCGGTCGAATGTGTGAGCTTGGAGCACGGTTGCGGGGCAGATCGTCCCTGGTCTTGCTGTCTGCCGCGTCGGGTCGGTGCATCGCGTCCTCGTGGCCGCCATTGCAGGCTGTGCGTGTTCGCCGCTCAACCCAGGATGCGTGTTCGTGCAGATCCGATCAAGCCGGTTCGTGGCCAGACCTGGTATCTTTGTTCGTTGTTTTTTCGGATCCCAAGGCAGGTTTGGAAGAGGCCCTTGACCGCCTCTTCAATATTGTCGCAGTGGAGCTCGGCACTCGCAGGAGGATCGGGAGGGACGTACCAGGCGCGCGATAAGGCATGGGCGAGGGATGGGGAAATGAGCCATGAGTGACGTTTCGAGCGATGTCGCGTTTACCGCGGCGGTAAAGCAGGTGCAAGAAAAGAAAGGTTCGAGACCGCAATTCGCTCAGCTTGAGGCCTCCGGCGGGTTCGCGACGAAGATTGGTCCGCAGCTTGCCGATTACATCGCCAATCTCGACATGTTTTACCTCGGCACGGCCAACGCCGTCGGTCAACCCTACATCCAGTACCGCGGCGGTCCCCGGGGCTTTCTGAAGGTTATCGACGAGCACACACTGGCGTTCGCCGACTTCTCGGGAAATCGACAGTACATCACTCTGGGGAATCTCGCGGAGAATCCCAGGGCGTTCCTCTTTCTGATGGATTACGTGCGCAGTCGGCGGGTCAAAGTCTGGGGCACCGCCCGCGTGGTCGAGGATGATCGCGAACTGCTCTCGGAACTCGTCGAACCGGGATACAGGGGTAGGCCGGAGCGAGCAATCGTCTTTGCTGTCGAGGCCTGGGACGCCAACTGCCCGCAGCA
>JBKQMU010000123.1:0-27081 GCA_052146555.1 Isosphaeraceae bacterium | reverse complement strand
ATTTCTCATGGCGGAAGCTAAGGCAGCCGTTGCCTCCATCACCACCCCGCACGAAGATCGTCACTCGGTCCACGAACATCGAAACTTCCCGATGAGGCGGACGATCTGCAAAGTGTCTGCCAGGGTGTCCACCGGAGGTAGCATCGCTTCTTGCAGCAATAAACGGACGAAGCGTGCCGTCTGACGGAGGTTAGGCGCCTCAGTTTTAGCCCTGGGGCACCTTGTTGGCCACGGGGAGAACGTTGATTCTGCGCCCATTCTGGTCGAACGCGACCGTGCCGTCGATCAGCGAAAAGATGGTCCAGTCGCGGCCCACGCCGACATTCTTGCCGGGGCGCCACTTGGTTCCCTTCTGGCGGCAGATGATGCTGCCGGGCCGGGCGGTCTGACCGCCGAAAAGCTTGATTCCGAGCATCTGGGGGTTCGAGTCGCGACCGTTGCGGCTAGACCCCTGACCTTTCTTGTGAGCCATGACTCGACCGTCCTCGATCTCGTTTTGATCAAGCCCCGAGCAGGATGTTAAGCTACTTTGTCGGGGCGCAATAATCGAACGCTCGGCTCGTGCCGACGACAGATGTATCATAGCCGGAGTGTCAAAGCCGCGGCAAGCCCGGAGCCTCGGGCCGACGTGAGGACGTGAGGACTTTCTCCGGGGAACCGTCCCCGCAGGCACTTATGCCCGCGGAGGTCCTCATGCACATGGGAAGGGGATTGCCAGGTGAGCACTGAGAAGCGACCGGCCGTGATCTTGCTGTCCGGGGGACTGGACTCGGCAACCGCGATGGCAGAGGCCCGGGCCGCCGGCTTCGAGCTTCATGCCCTTTCCATCCTTTACGGTCAGCGGCATCAAATCGAAATCGAGGCTGCCCGCCGCGTCGCCCGGTCGATGAACGTGGCCCGGCACACCGAGCTGGCCATCGATTTACGGGCCTTCGGCGGCAGCGCTCTGACCTCGGATCTCGAAGTCCCCAAGGATCGGCCCGCCGAGTCCATGGCGCAGGGCATCCCGATTACCTATGTGCCGGCCCGTAACACGGTCTTCCTGGCGCTGGCCTTGGCATGGGTGGAAACACTCAGCGCCTTCGATATCTTCATGGGTGTCAACTGTGTTGATTATTCGGGCTATCCCGATTGCCGCCCCGAGTACCTCTCCGCCTTCGAGACGATGGCCAACCTGGCGACGCGTGCGGGCGTGGAGGGCCGGGGCGCTTATCGGATTCACGCTCCCTTGATCCGGCTCACCAAGGAACAGATCATCGCCCGCGGACTGGAACTGGGAGTCGACTACAGCCTGACACATAGCTGCTATGACCCGGCAGCCGACGGCCGCGCCTGCGGCCGTTGCGATTCCTGCCAGATTCGCCTCAAGGCCTTTGGACGACTCGGGAAAAAAGACCCGGCCGCTTACGTGCAGGAGTGACCCGTCAACAACGGACGGGAACATACTTGCCGAACGCGGAAAGCATCACAAATGTTGCCCGATCGCAACATGGCGCCGGCAATCCAGGAAGGTGGTCAAAGTCTCTTAAAAAATTCGGGAGATATTGAGGCTTCCATTTTGTGAGTGCATTGATTAACTTAGTGCGATGATCAATGCAATTGTTCCGGCAAGGAGTTCATCAATGCCTGAGTCTGTGGTGCATTTCCAGATCCGGATGCCACCTCATCAGCACGAGAAGCTTGCCTCCTGGGCCAAGGAGCAGAAGATCTCTCTTAACCTACTCGTCGTCGGAATTCTCGAGAAGGCGATCGAGAAGCATCATGCCGAGTCGGGGGCCAAGGGGGGATCGAACCAAACCTCCAAATAACGGCTCCAGCGTTTGCACGCAAGTCACGGGCGCGATCGACGTTACCAGTACAGCCATTCGTAGGGGGGGTCGTTCAGTTCGATCTCCTTTTCGGTGATGTTTCGTTCGTCGCCCCTGCGCGTGAAGTCGATCTTGAGCGTCTTGTACCGGACGGTCGGCTTGCTTGCAGTTTGACCCGAGATTTCTTTGTACCCATCCGAGAGACCGCGCACGTAGATGCTGAAACGGTCGGCCTTATTATCCCAGTTATCCCAAACCGCAACGCCGTATACAGCATCATCGACTCCCTCCTTGGTACTCGGCGGGATGACACCCATGATGCTCACGGCCCCCAGGACCGGAATGGTGCGGTCCTCTCGCGCCTGGATGATTGGAATGGCCTCAGGAATGACCTGGTCTTCGATTCTCTTGCCTTCTTCCGTGACCATGACGAACTGGGGCACGAACATGCGCGGCTGACTGGTCCGGTTGACGACCTTGTAATAGAGGTAATGGATGGGGCGCCTCCCCTTGCCTGGCAATTCGACCGTCCAGATGCGCAGTGGCCGGAACGCGAAGTCCAGGACCCAGATCCCCTCTTTGTCGCGTGGCAGAAGCGCTGTACTCACCATTTGATAGTTGAACGATGGCCGATCGCGACGCACTTTGACGGTTCCCAGTGTCGGCACCAGCTTGACTTCCTCGATCTCTTTGGGCGAGTCGAGCTGTTCTCCTTCCGCTTTACTCTTCTCTCCGTTTTCCTGAGTCTTGATCTCCTGGCCTCGGCAGAAGGGAGATGCAGCCGCCCCGGTCCAGAACAGCAGGGCAAACGCACACCAGAGCGTTGGCTTCAGAAAGATGGACACGGGACTGTCTCCCCAAGTCAGGGTAAGCTATAAAGGTCGGGTATGTTGGCTGTGGTCGTCGCCGACCGGATGTGTCAGCGGGATGCTCGTACACCTCAAACTTGCCTGAATCAAGAGCGTCCGTCAAGCCGGCTTGGTGGTCCGCCAGGAATCAGACGGATACCGAGAAGGCCGCACCGATGCCCTTACGCGGGAAAGCAGCAAAACGGCGAGATTGAGCGAATCGTCGCGCGGCAAGGCTTGCAAGGATTGCGACGATTTTTACAATGATGCTACCTAGGTGAAGTTATTCTGTACACGTCCGGCAGCGCACATGCATGGAATCGAGGTCTGATGGGGCAGTCGAAAGTCATCGGGGCAATCGTGCTGGGCTGGCTGATGGTATCTCCCGCGACAGCAGCCGTATACGAGACCCTGATCCTCAAGGATGGTCAGCGGATCACCGGAGAGGTGGTCGCCGAGAAGCAAAACGCCCTCTACGTCGACTTAGGCTACGATCTCTTGCGAATACCGCGCGACCAGATCGTCCGCCGCGGCAAGCTCGACGAGGTCAGCCATTCCCCCTCGACCGCGACGGGCGTGGAAGCCGACCCGTCGGGATTCTTTTCATCGGGTGTCCTTAGGCCCTCACCGGTGAAGGAGCTGGTCGCGAAGTTTGGCGAGGCTGTGGTTTCGATCGAAACGCCTTCGGGCAAGGGCTCCGGCTTCGTGGTCAACAAGGACGGTTTCGCTATCACTAATGCTCATGTCATCCAGGGTGAGACGCGGATATCGGCGATTCTGTATCAGAATGTTCCCGGTGGACTGACGCGGCGCCGCGTGGAAGACGTCGAGATCATGGCCATCAATCCGTTCTTCGATCTGGCACTCATTAGGCTGCCGCTGCCTGCGGACCTGAAACCCAACCACGTGGTGCTGGGTAATGAGGAAGACGTCAATACCGGCGACGCGGTCTTCGCGGTGGGCAACCCGCTGGGGTTGGAACGGTCGGTGACCCAGGGAATCGTCAGCAGCCGCAGTCGCAATCTTCAGGGTCAGCTTTACCTTCAGACGGACACTGCGATCAACCCGGGCAATTCGGGGGGGCCGCTGTTTAACCAGCGGGGTGAGGTGATCGGCGTGACCAGCCGGGGCGCCCGGGCTGACATGGCCGACAACTTGGGATTCGCGATTCCGGTCGGCTATGTCAAGGACTTCCTCCGTCATCGGGAGGCTTTTTCGTTTGATAAGACCAACCCCAATAGCGGTTACCGCTATCTGGACCCGCCGCGGCGTCTCCGCGCCGGTCCGCCCAAAGGTCTGATCTCGCTTGGGGCCTCCCACTCTGCGGGGACCTCCTCTTCCGGTGCAACGAATGACTCGGCAGTCGGGCCGCGAACGAGTCGTTAAACGACCGCCGCGGTTCGCCTGGGCGCGCCTTCTGGTCCTTATTCCGAGTCTCGCAGAGCAAATTAGGATCATCTGCAAACAAGCTGACCGATACAGAGAAGCTCGCCGGTCACCGTCGGCGACGTGCCAGGCTTGGAGCCTGGCCACCCTAGGGCGCTATCAACCCGTTGGTTGCTAGCCTCTTCCCGTTCCCTCGGCCGGTGAGCCGCGGAGTGCCTGGAATGGAGTGTCAAGTGATGCGTATGGCGAAGCGGGCGATTCTTCGCCTGGCCCTCGTTGGATGGCTTGGTTTGAGCGGTTTTTCGGGACTGGAAGCCAATCCGGCCGAGGCCGCGGCACCCCCGGAACGGGTCCTCCCCGACTCGACCGTTTTCTTCCTGAAAGTGACCGATGTTAAGGCCCTGCGCGATGCATTCACGCAGAGCCAGTACGGTCAGCTCTGGAATGATCCCGGGATGAAGGACTTTCGCGCTGACATGGCGGCCAAGCTTAAGGATACGAGCAACAAGCTGAAGGACAAAATCGGCGTCACCCTCTCCGAGCTTCTCGACATACCCCAGGGCACCCTGGCCGTCGCCGCGGTCACCCAGGATGATCCCAAGCTGCCGCTCGCGATGGCAATCATCGCCGACGCCGGCATGAATACCGAGCGGATGAACGAGGTCATGATCCGCAGCAGCAAGCAAGTCGAGGAAACCGGCGGCAAGGTGAGGACTGAGCCTTTCCACGGTGCAACCGTGCACGTTGTCGAGGCCGCCGCTCCCAAGGAGAAAAAGGAAAAGGATGAGGATGCCAAGCCGGAGCCGCCCCGCCCACCCCTGGTCTGGAGCAATGCCGGAACGCTCTTCTACATCGGCAGCAGCGTCAGTCTGGTCAAGGATCTTCTCTCCAGTAGCGAGGGCCGCAGCACCGGCTCACTCGCCAGTCTTGACTCGTTCGTGAAGACCCAGGCTAAAACCAACGCGGCCGATTCCCAGGTCTTCTGGTTCCTGGATGTTACCAAGGTGACCAAGTTGATCATCAAGGCCAACGCCAAGTCGGGTGAGGAACAGGTTAAGCAGATCGAAAAGATGGTCCAGGATCTAGGGATCGGCGGGCTGAAGTCCGTGGGCGGCACGCTCGTTCTGAACTCCGGCAATTACAACAGCCTGACGAAGACCTTTTTCCTGGCCCCGTTGCCGGTGCACGGCGTGCTGAAGATCTTCTCGCTGCCCCCGGCCAACCTCAAGCCCGAACCTTGGGTGCCGGCCAACATTGCCAGCTACCAGTCATTGAGCTGGGACCTGGATAATGCCTATAACGCCATCAACGATCTGGCCAATTCCTTCAATCAAGGCATGCTCGGCGTGCTGGAGCAGCAGCTTGCCGGTCCCGAGGGGGGCCAGCCGCTCTCCTTCCAGAAAGACATCTTCGGCCCGCTGGGCGACCGGGTCACCATGATCAGCGATTTCAAGAAGCCGATCAAGGATGACAGCCAGCGCGTCTTGGTGGGCATCGCGCTGGAAGACAGCAAGGCCTTTGCAGGTACGCTCAACCGGATTGTGGAGTTGGCCGGCGCGTCCCCCAAGAAGCGGGAATTCCAGGGCACCACGATCTACGATTTCGACGTCCCCGTCCCCAATCTTCCCAACAACCCCAACGGCGGTAACCTTCAGACCCTCAAGGGGCCGATCAGCCTGGCCATCGCCAAGGACACCCTGTTCGTGACCACCGACGCGACCCTCCTGGAACAGATCCTCCGACCCGGCGGCGTTCCCCTGGCTGAAAGTTTAGCCTACCAGACGATCGCCAAGGAGATTCCCCAGAAGGTCAGCGGCACCACGTTCGTCCGGCCCGACGAGCAAGCCCGTCTTTCCTACGATATGCTCAAGAGCGGCCAGTTCGAGAAGGCCCTCATGCAGGGCATGGCCGCCGGGCGTGGCGGCCAGGCTCCCCCCGAGCTACCGAAGATCATTAATCCTGACAAGCTTCCCGACTTCTCGGTCTTTGTCAAGTACCTGACACTCGGCGGCAGCTACAGCATTGCCGACGAGGACGGGCTGCTCTCAACCGGCTTCACGTTGCGGAAAAACAATCCGTGAGCGTTTGAGGACGGACCGGACCGTCTTCTCGACGGTCGACGGCGTCTCGATCATCCATCGGCGAGCCTGGTCATTCCTGGCTCGCCTTTTTTCTTTGGAGCCAAGAGTCGAGCAGGGAAGGAGGGCCGGCGCGGGTGTCAACCGACTCTGCGACTGTTCCGGGCTCGGCCATCCGCCTGCGCCAGGTCCGGACGCACAATCTCAAGGCGATCGACCTGGACCTGCCCCTCGGCAAGCTCATCGTCGTCACCGGGGTCAGCGGCGCGGGCAAGAGCTCGCTAGCCTTTGACACTCTCTACGCCGAAGGGCAACGGCGGTACGTCGAAACCTTCTCGGCGTATGCCCGTCAGTTTCTCGAACCCCTCGAAAAACCGGATGCCGAGCGGATCGATTGCATCCCGCCGGCCATCGCCGTGGCCGGGCGTCAGTCGCTCCCTTCGCCGCGGAGCACGGTCGGGACCATCGCCGAAGCGCACGACTACCTGTGCCTTCTCTTCGCCCGGGCCGGACAAGTCGCTTGCCGGCGGTGCGGAGCCCCGGTCGCTCCGGCCACGCCGCAAAGCATCGCCCAGGCCATCGACGAGCTACCCACTGGCACGGGGTACGAGATCGCCTTTCCGCTGGAGCTCTTGGAAAGCTCAGACCCTCCCGCGATCGCCCGGTCGCTGCGGGAAGACGGACTCTTCCGTGTTCGCGCAAGCGGGCGGCTCATCGATCTGGCGTCGGAAGAGCTGCCCGCGGCCGACTCCGGGTCCCAATCTCAGGTCATCGAGGTGATCGTTGACCGCCTGGTACGCGGCAAGGATGCCAGGGAGCGCCGGCTGGACTCGATCGAAACAGCGCTTGCGCGCGGGCTGGGCCGCTGCTTGCTCGTTCAAGACGGCCAGTCGCGAGCGTTCGTCCGGGGCTGGCGGTGCAGCCATTGCGGCACCGATCACCTGCCGCCCCAGTTCAATCTCTTCCGCTACAACAGTGCGCTGGGCGCCTGCCCCCGCTGCGAAGGCTCCGGATGGATCATCGACCTGGATCTAGACCGCATCGTCCCGGACCGCAAAGCGACGCTCCGCGAGGGGGCCATCGCCCCCTGGAACCTTCCCGCCCACCGCGGCCATCATGCCGACCTGATGGATCGAGCCCCGAGCCTCGGCGTTCCGGTCGATGTCCCCTTCGACACGCTTTCTGCCGAGCAACTCCAGACGCTCATCGGTGGCCGGCCCGATGCCGGCTTTCCGGGCGTAAGAGGCTTCCTCGAGCACATCGAGCGAGGCGCCTGGCGGGCCGCCGTGGGCGAATTCTTGAGCCGATGGAGGCGGCAAGAGCCCTGCCCCGACTGCCATGGCGCCCGGCTTCGCCCCGAAGCTTTGGCGGTGAAGATCGAAGGGGTGAACGTCGCCGAGCTCTCGGCGCTCTCTATTTCCGAGGCCCGAAATCGCGTGGCAAGCTGGACCGAGCTGCACACAAACGAGGTCGCCGCGCGCCTCCTGGACCAGATCGAGAAACGACTCGATTACCTGGGTCAGATCGGACTGGACTACCTATCGCTGGACCGGCCCGGTCGTACCCTTTCCAGTGGCGAGCTGCGTCGAGTCACGATGACCAGAACCCTGGGAACAGGACTCGTCAGCACGCTCTACGTGCTCGACGAGCCCACGATCGGCCTGCACCAGCACGAGGTCAGCCGCTTGCTCGGTGTGCTGATCCGGCTCCGCGACGCCGGCAACACGCTAGTCGTCGTGGAGCACGATCACGACCTGATCCGCGCTTCGGACCACCTCGTCGACCTTGGCCCAGGCGCTGGCCAGTCCGGAGGAACGCTGCTCTACAGCGGTCCCACAAGCGAGTTCGCCCGGGTCGCCGGCTCGCTCACCTGCGACTTCCTCTCCGGACGCAAGCGGGTCGAGATTCCGGCATCAAGGCGCTCGCCGTCCCGGGGTTTTCTCAACCTCCGCGGCGCCCGGGGGCACAATCTCAAGTCCATCGACGTCGCTTTCCCGCTCGGCCTCTTATGCGTCGTCACCGGCGTCAGCGGCGCAGGCAAGAGCACGCTGGTCGAGCAGACGCTCTATCCAGCCCTGCGCAAACGGCTCTACCGGGAAACGCTGCCGACGGCCCCTTTCGATGAGCTGGTGGGAGCGGGTGATCTCGAGGACGCGGTCTTCCTTGACCAGACGCCGATCGGCCGGTCGGGCCGGTCCAACCCGGTCACTTACTTGAAGGCCTTTGACGAGATTCGCCGGACCTTCGCCGCGACCCACGAAGCCAAACTGCGAAACTACGGAGCGGGGCTCTTCAGTTTCAATGTCGAGGGCGGGCGTTGCTCCACCTGCAAGGGCGACGGCTTCCTGACCATCGATATGCAGTTCCTGCCCGACGTGATGGTCCGCTGCCCCGACTGCCGGGGCACTCGCTACCGCCCCGAGGTGCTCGAGATTACCTACCGCGGACGGAACATCGCCGAGGTGCTGGAACTGACAGCCCGGGAAGCCTTCATCTTCTTTCGCCATCGGCCCAAGATCCAAGCCCGGCTGCGCCCTCTTCTGGATATCGGGCTGGACTACCTCCGGCTGGGCCAGCCAGCACGGGCACTCTCTGGGGGCGAGGCTCAGCGGCTCAAGCTGGCGGCCTTCCTCGGAAGCTCGACCGCAGCGCTCAACCGCGCTGGGAACATCACGCAAACAGTCTTCATTCTCGATGAGCCGACGGCCGGCCTGCATCCCTTCGATATGCTGCGGCTGCTCGACGCTCTGAACTCCCTGGTCGATCGCGGGCATTCCGTGATCGTCATCGAGCACAGCCCCGAAGTGATGATCTGCGCCGACTGGATCATCGACATCGGCCCCGGCGCCGGTGAAGCGGGAGGCCGCGTGGTTGCCCAGGGAACGCCCGAAGAGGTCGCTCTGACCGGAACGCTCACAGGCGATGTCCTTGCAAAGGCACTCCATCCTCGCGGATGATCAGTGCAGGAGCAAGCAGGAAGGGCGCGACGGTCTGCGCTGGCCGGACGAAGCAGATCGAGATCAAGACGCCCTGAATCGCGGTCTACCCGAGCATCTTGTCCAAGGAGCGAGAGAGCCGCGGTGGTCCCTCCAGGTCAGCGTGACTATAGTTCGGTACGACTCTCGCGACACGCGATCGAGCGGTTCGTCGAGCGGTTCGGAGCCGATGACGAGTCTGCGCAAGAACAATTGCGCACCGCGCTCACGCGGACGCGGCGGCTGGGACGAAACCCAGCGAATGGGGCGATCGCCGTTCTGGCCGTCTGGGGCCAGCGCGCCTTGGTGGCGATCCTCCAGGACTCAACCTGCCTCACCGTCATGACATGGAACCAGTTCGTTCCGCGGCTCGGAGAATTCGGCCGCACGCGGATGCCACGCAAGTGGGGCCGGATGCTCGACCGGCTCATCCGCCCCCACGACGCGGCCACGGATGCAGAGGAAGGGAATTAGCCACGGATGGAGATGAAGAAAATTAGCCACAGATGAACAGGAAGAGAAATGGCCACGGATCGAGAAGAAGAGACTTAGCCAGTCGAGTAGCGGAGGGGCGGTGTAACCCGTCGCCTCCGCTACTCGACTGTCCATCTGTGGCTAATTTTGCATTTCTTCCGTCGCCATCATCCGTGGCTCAACTTGCATTATCTCCGTGGCCATCATCTACTCCAGTGGCAGAAGTTTGGTAATCGCGTTCTGCACGAGCCTGAGCTTGAGCGGCTTGAACAGCACGATGAATCGGTCGTCGGGTGGCAGTTGATCGCGCAGGGCTACCTGGCGCGGGCTGAGCAAGATCACGCCCACAAGTTGATTGCCAACTTCGTGGGCTCTTTCGTGCATCTCGCGAAGTGCGCTCAAGCAATCGTCTCCCAGTCCATCGGCATCGAAGATCACGGCCTGGGGGATTGCTTCGCGATAACGCTCCGCCGCGCGCTGGGCATCGCCGACGAGCAAGGCGTGATAACCGACGCGTGTCAAGTATTTCTGCAGCACATCCTGGATCTCGGCCTGGGACTCGACGCAGAGCACGATCCTGCCGGCGGGAACCTTGATCTCTTGCTGGTCAGGTGTGAAGATTTCGTCCAGTTCTTCCGGCAGCAGCTCAATGGTGGAAGATTCTTCTTCGGCGTCAGGCTGGTCGTTGGGCGGCAGCTCGTATTTCTGGGCAAAGCTCCGCGCCTGGGCGGCAGTGGAATCGATCTGAACCTGGTAGTCCTCCAGATCGGCCACGACCTGGTTGATGTTCTGGTAGCGAAATTTCAGGCCCATCTTCATCATCTTTTCAACGATCCGCACGAGTGGCTCGGGCGGCGCATGGTGGTGCTCGCCAAGGGGCTTGATGGCGCCAAAACCCCGTTTAAGCATCTTTTTGAGGGGGTCGGCGCTCTCGGAATCTTGGAGCGGGACCTGACCGGTCAGCATGTGGTAATACACGCAGCCCATGAAGAAGATGTCGGACCGCGGATCTCCCTTGGGGCTCAAGCAGGTTCGCTCAAGCGCTGAGTAGTCGACGGTCCGCTGGCTTGTGATCCCGTGGCGGGAATCGTCGCCTTCGATGGTCCAGGCCGAAATCGACGAGCTTGGCCGTCCCTAAATTGGAGATTAGGATGTTGGTCGCCTTCAGGTCGCGATGCGTCACGCCCTGGCTGTGCGAGTATTCCAGGCCGCGTGCCAGGCCCAGCATGAGGGGTAGGGCTTCCCTGTCATTGAGCCGCCCCCGCAGCTTCAGGAACTCGCGAAGGTTCATTCCCTCGACGTATTCCATGATCATGAAATGGCGGTTGTCTTGTTGGCCCTGGTCGAGCAACTGGACGATGTTGGGATGCCGCAGCCTCATGCCGGCTTGGGCTTCCTTGTGGAACCGCTTGACGGATTCGCTCATCGTGGCGAAGCGGTGCCGCAGTACCTTGATCGCCACCGGCGAGCCCGTCAAATCGTGCCGGCCCCGGTACACTCGGGCAAAGGTCCCCTCGGCGAGATGGAAAAGCGCCCGATAGTCGCCGTAGAAAAAACTCGCGAGATCGTTCTTCTTGAGTCGCTCGAGCTGCCAGCTCGTCAGCCATCCCTTGCGCATCAGGATCCGGATTAAGGCCTCGCCCGAGCTGTCCTCGGCCTCGGCCTTCGCCTGGCGATATTGCTCGCGAGAGACTAGCCCGATCCGTATCAACTGATCGACCAGTGAATGGGCATCAACATCGGGCATGGCGAGCTCATCTGATCCACAAACACCGAGAACCACCCCTCCGCCGGGGACTCGGTCCGGCTCTCGTATCCAGCTCATGATTCGAGCGTCGGTATTGTACTGCATCATGCCTGTCCCGGACCACCGCTCTGGCGCTCGATCGTCTCTGGAAAGAGAGTCCAGTCTTTGATCTGTGATACGAAAGTCGACGCCAGGTCGGGCGCGGCTGGTTCTCCTCACCCTCACTTAATTAGGACGGAGCATACGTGCAGTCCCTGAGAGTTGCGCCCGAAAACTCGGGGGGAAATCGAAAATTCTCGCCAAAATTATTTACCTGTGACACGCATGATGTCACCGCCGAGAGTTACGTTGCATTACGTGGGGCCTACAAAGGCGACGTTCACCCCCGCGGGAAGTGACCCGCCGCTTTCCGCCGACGCTGTCTTGAATCCGCAGGATGACATTTTCTCCAAGGGCAGTCCAAAAAAACAGGCCGCCGCAGTACGAGACTTGGGTGACAACAGGAGTGACAAGGAATGTATCAGGCGACAGAACAGGCCACAACCGCTTCCACCACCACCGCAAATGGGACTCTGGGCTCATGCCCCGAATGGTCGAACCGGCGGGCCAGCGAGCAGGCAACCCGTGCCGCGAAGGCCCGGCAGACCAGCGGACGACGACGATTTGTCGACCCGACCACCTGCGATCGTGATTATTCCCAGGCTGAACTCGAATTCATGCTGGCCATGAACGAGTACAAGCACAAGAGCGGGCGGATGTTCCCCACCTGGAGCGAGGTCCTTGAGGTCCTTCGTGGCCTCGGCTATGAGAAATTACCGGTGTCGGATTCCACGGTGTAAGGAACCGATCGGTCCTTTCCCGGGGCCTGTGCCGCCTCCTCTGGTCCCGTTGACAGTCGCTTCCGAAGTGCCTATCGTGAGACTCGTCGATTGCGCGCTAAAAGGTTTCTCTAAAACCGGCCGGAACTTGCGGAGCGATCGTCGTTTCCTCGCGTGTCACCGAAGGTTGGCCATTTGCGGCTGACTGTCGACCAGCCGACCGCTGAAACGCTATGGTCTGTTTTCGGCCGCTGTCCGTGAAATGGCCCTATGACCGTACGCACCCGATTTGCTCCCAGTCCGACCGGTTTCTTGCACATCGGCGGAGTGCGGACAGCGCTTTTCAACTGGCTCTTGGCCAGGCACCACGGCGGCCTCTTCCTGGTGCGGATCGACGACACCGATGCCGAGCGGCACGTCGAGGACGCCGTCAAACGGATCCTCGACGGGTTCCGCTGGATCGGCATCGACTGGGACGAGGGCCCCGAAGTCGGCGGTCCGCACGGTCCCTACTTTCAGTCGCAGCGGTCCGAAAGCTACCGCGCGGCCCTGCAGCGGCTGATCGACTTCGGCCACGTTTATCGTGATTACAGTACCGAGGCCGAGCGCGCCGCGGATAAGGCCGCCGCCGAACGCCAGCGGCGGCCCTACCGATTTCGCCGCCAAACCCTCTCAGAGCAAGAGCTCGCCCGGCGCGAGGACGAGGGCCTTCCCTTCGCGCTGCGGTTTGCCGTTCCCCCGGGCCGCACCTTGACCGTGCACGACCTGATCAAGGGCGAGGTAAGTTTCGCCAGCGACGAAATCGGCGACTTCGTGATCGTTCGCCCCGATGGCTCGCCGCTGTATAACTTCGCCAGCGTCGTCGACGACATCGCCATGCAGATCACCCACGTGGTCCGCGCTGAGGAACACCTTTCCAACACGTTTCCCCAGCTTCTGGTCTTCGAAGCCCTGGGGGCACCGATGCCCGCCTTCGCCCACGTGCCGTACGTGGCTGAACCGGGCTCGAAGACCAAGATGTCGAAGCGGAAGACCCAGGAATACGAGAGCCAAGGCGTGCTCGTATACCTGCACCAGTACATCGAGCGGGGCTACCTTCCCGAGGCTCTACTGAACTATCTGGCGCGGCTGGGATGGAGCTTCGACGGTACCCAGGAAATCTTCACTCGCGCCGACCTGATCGAGAAGTTCACGCTCGAGCGTGTCACTAGCTCGCCAGCCAGCCATGACCAGGACAAGCTTTTCTGGATCCAGGGCGAATGGATGAAAGTCCTTCCGCTGGATCAGAAGGTGGCCGGGGTGCTTCCGTATTTGCAGCGGGAGGGCCTCGTCGGTGAGCCTGAAACCGATGCCGATAGAGCGAAGATCGAGGCCGTGATCCTGGCCCTGGGCGATCGCCTCAAGGTGTTCTCGGATGTCCTCAAGCTGGGGCGGTTCTTCTTCGCCGCCGAGCACACCTTCGATCCCGACGCCGTCAAGAAACGGCTTCGCAAGGACGGTGTGCCGGCGATGTTGGCCGAGCTCGACGCGGTTCTTGTCGCGGTCGAGCCGTACGATCTGGCCACGCTCGAGAAGGCCGTTCACGATTACGCGGAACGGACCGGGCGCAAGATGGGCGACGTCGTCAATCCGCTGCGAGTCGCCACGACCGGTCAGGCCGTCGGCCCGGGACTTTACGACTGCCTGTTCATCCTGGGCCGCCAGACCTGTCGCGATCGCATCGCACAGACGATCACCATGCTCGAGGAAAACGCGGCCAAAACGTAAGCGGCCCGGCCAGTCCCCGCGGACTGGCCTGGTTTGCAGTCGTGTCGCACGATCCCACCGCACCTGGCGTGCCAGCTTTCCGCAGCCCGAAATTGCCGGGCACAAAAAAGAGGACTATCGATGCGCATCTTCGTGACCGGCTCGATCGCCTATGACTATATCATGGTCTTTCCCGGTCGATTTCAGGATCACATCTTGCCGGAAAAGATGCACGTGCTCTCGGTGTCGTTCCTGGTCGACTCCCTGACGCGAAGACGGGGCGGGACCGCAGCCAACATCGCCTATAATCTCGCCCTTCTCGGCGAGCGCCCCTTCGTCGCGGGAACCGTGGGAGAAGACTTTTCCGAGTACCGCGCCTGGCTCGAGAGCCGGGGCGTTGATACCAGCGCCATCAAGGTGATCGCCGGCGAACACACCGCATCATGCTTCACCAACACCGACTTGCAACACAACCAGATCACGGCCTTTTACCCCGGCGCCATGGCGCACGCCGCGTCGATCTCGCTGCACGAAGCCGGCGCCACGCCGGCGGATCTGGTCATCATCGCTCCCAATGATCCCAAGGCCATTTCCTGTTACGCCGCCGAGTGCACAAAGGCAGGCATTCCCTATCTTTACGACCCGTCCATGCAGCTTCCCCGAATGGACCGGGCCGAGCTCGAGGAAGACTGCAAGGGCGCCCGGATCCTGGCTGGCAATGACTACGAGTTTGGCCTCATGGCCGAGAAGCTGGGGCTTCCGGAAGCGGAGCTGCGGCGGCGGGTGCCGATTACCCTCATGACTCGGGGCGAGGCGGGAGCCTTGATCACCGTCGACGGCCATGAATACGACATCCCGCCAGCAAAGCCGCAAAAGGTCGTCGACCCGACCGGCGCAGGCGACGCCTTCCGCGCCGGGTTCGTCAGCGGAATGAAACGAGGCTTCTCGTGGCCGACCGTCGGACGCATGGCGGCGCTCACGGCGGTGCACGCGATCGAACAACCCGGAACCCAGGAACATCACTATTCCATCGAGGAATTCGTCGCCCGGTACACGGCCAACTACGGTCATTCCACCGAGATCGAATCGCTACTTCGTGGAGAAGCTCAGGCGCGGGCGTAACCGGGGCTCTCTCCTCGTCACCGGGGCCGGACGTCACACGGTCCACCGTCATCATGCCTGTCTTCCGCCTGGGACCTGAACCGATCTTCCCACCGCCGAATCTGGCCGAGCCGGATGGTCTGCTGGCGCTGGGCGGCGACCTTTCCACCGATCGCCTCCTGGCCGCCTACCGCCAAGGCATCTTTCCCTGGTACGAAGCCGGCGGGCCCATCCTCTGGTGGTCGCCCGATCCCCGGCTCGTGCTCTTCTGCGACGAGTTGCACATTTCACGGCGACTCGGGCGCACAATCCGCCAAGGCCGCTTCGAGACCCGCTACAACACGGCCTTCGCCGAAGTCATCCGCGGCTGCGCCTTGACCCCTCGAACCCACGAGGATGGGACCTGGATCACTCGCGAGATGCAGGAAGCGTACATCCGACTGCACCAGCAGGGTCATGCCCACTGCATGGAAAGCTGGCGCTGCGGCGAGCTCGTCGGAGGCATCTATGGCGTCCGCGTGGGACGCTGCTTCTGCGGCGAGTCCATGTTTCACCGTGAAACCGATGCCTCGAAGGTCGCCCTCGCCGCGCTTGTCATGCGTCTCCAAGCTGAAGGCGCCGATCTGATCGACTGCCAGGTTGCCAGCGAGCATCTCAAGAGCTTAGGCGCGCGGAAGATCTCGCGCCGGCGCTTCCTCGAACTCTTGAAAGCCGCCCAGGCGCCCGATCGCTGAGGCCAAATCTCGACACTCCGATCGGTTCATCGCCGGAGCCCTCGCGATGTGGCTTCCGCCCTGCAATCGCCGTTTCGCCTTGCTCGGAAGCCGGCGGCGCGCGATCCTGAGTTTCCAGGCTTACTCAGCACCCCGGCCTCGTGGGCT
The DNA here is from genome assembly GCA_052146555.1 of Isosphaeraceae bacterium. Classification (GTDB taxonomy): domain Bacteria; phylum Planctomycetota; class Planctomycetia; order Isosphaerales; family Isosphaeraceae; genus Aquisphaera. The sequence continues at coordinate 11,219 of JBKQMU010000123.1, read as the reverse complement.
GCCAATCATGCCCAAGACCACTCGGACGTTCATCGCAGTGGCCCTGCCCACCGCCAGCGGAGCGAAGCTGACGCGGCTGCAAGCGCTGCTGGAGCCACAGGTTCCGGCTGCACGGTGGACGCGAACCGAACCCTTTCACCTGACGCTCGCGTTCTTGGGCGACATCCACGACACCGACTTGCACAAGGTCTGCAAGGCCGTCGCCTCAGCCGCTGCCCCTTTCCCTCATTTCGAGCTTCTGCTTGAATGCGTCGGCGCCTTCCCGAGCGCTGGCCGCCCCCGCGTTCTCTGGGCCGGCCTGACCGCCGAAGACAAGTCACCCCTCTTCCCCCTCCAGCGCACCATCGTCAAGCAGGTGACCGCGGTCGGCTACCGCCCCGAAGACGCGCGCTTCACACCGCATGTCACTCTGGGACGAATCAAGTCCGATCGCCGTGGCCCGCAGCCCCCGGACCTAACGGCCATTCTTGAGCCCTATCAGACTTGGTCAGGCGGAACGTTCAGTGTCAACGAGGTCGTGACGTTTGCATCCACACTCACGCCCGATGGCCCTGCCTATGCCCCGTTGGCTCGCGCCGCTTTGGCCGGAGAAAAAAACACCTCGTCACCTTGACGGCTGCTCGCAACCATCGCTATGATAGTGTTCTTGCGTACACAAACGGACTGTGGATGAAGGAGCGATCGTCGTGGCCAAACGACAGGGAACGACCGAGGACAAGCCGGCGCCGGTCTCGGCCGAGAACAAGGCGCTGAACAATGCAATCAGTCAGATCGAAAAGACCTTCGGCGCCGGCGCCATCATGAAGCTGGGTGAGAGAAGTCACCTCGAGGTCGAGGGCATTTCCACCGGGGCACTCTCACTCGATCTGGCACTGGGTGGGAAGGGGCTGCCGCGAGGGCGGATCATCGAGCTTTTCGGTCCCGAATCGAGCGGCAAGACGACGATCGCGCTGCACGCCGTGGCCAATGCCCAGAGGAACGGAGGGGTTGCGGCGTTCATCGACGCCGAGCACGCGCTCGATCCTTCCTGGTGCAAGCGACTGGGCGTTGACATCGAAGCGCTCCTCGTCAGCCAGCCCAGTAGCGCCGAGGAGGCGCTTCAGATCGCCGAAATGCTGGTGATGTCCAACGCGGTGGATATCGTGGTCATTGACTCGGTCGCGGCCCTGGTGCCCAAGGCCGAGATCGAGGGCGAGATCGGCGACACCCACGTCGGCCTGCAGGCACGGCTGATGAGCCAGGCCCTGCGCAAGCTGACAGGCGGCGTCTCGCGGTCCAAGAGCGTGCTGGTTTTCATCAACCAGCTTCGCGAGAAGATCGGTGTCATGTTCGGCAGTCCGGAGACCACCCCCGGCGGCCGGGCCTTGAAGTTTTACAGCTCGGCTCGCATCGACGTGCGACGGATCGGACCGGTCAAGGACGGCGAGGAGGTGACCGGCTCACGCGTCAAGGCCAAGGTCGTCAAGAACAAGGTTGCGCCTCCATTCCGCGTCTGCGAGTTCGACATGATGTACACCCACGGCATCTCCCGTGAGGGAGACATTCTCGATCTGGCCATCGCCGACAAGATCGTCGAGAAGTCCGGGTCTTGGTTCAATTACGGCGACCTGAGGTTAGGCCAGGGACGGGAAAACGCCAAGCAGTACCTGCGCGATAACCCGGAGCTTACCGACGAGATCTCCGGGCGGATCATCGCCGCGCGCACCGGTCATTCGCCCAGCTTCGGCTCCAACGGCGCTCTCAGCGAGGGCGAGCCCGACGAGGAGTGAGCAGCGACCAAAACGCCCTCGGATCGGCGGACCTGACCTGCGACAGGTCCTCAGTTTCCATCCAGAGTTTTGGCCGACTTTGCGGCGATCTCGGGGGCGAGCGGCAGGCAGAGCAGGACGCGAGATTGCGACGTCAGGGGCACCATCACCCCGGGTGCTGAGTCTGCGATGGGGAAAAGCGTCTTAATGAGGCCATGGACGCTGGCCGATCCACGCGGTGCGAGCACCAAGGGCGCCGTCGGACTGGCGATCACCGTGTCAGGGCTAAACTCGCTGCCGAGCGCTCCTGCCAGGCGGATCTCACCACTGGGTTGCATGTCAAAAGTCATCCCCAGGAGGCGGAACTCGGTCTCGGTTCGTCGGGGGTCGAGCCGGCCGACCCGCGGTGAGAGTCGGAACTTCATTTCCCTGGCAAGCGCCTCCATCAGACTGAGGCTGATGGTTCCTTGGCCGGCTGTCAGCTCACCCTTGGCCTCACGCCAACCCGGCCCCTGGCCGGGTCGCTCGCCCCACCGTGCCGTCTGAAGTGTAATCCGCGCGGTGCCTGAGAGCTGGTGCCGCGGAAACCGCTTACCGACGAGAGTCGAAAGGTCGACTTCCGTGAGGTTTCCCTGAAAGCTTGCCTCGCACCCGCCAGTACCGGATTGCGTCACCTCGAGGGTGCCGTCAACCCGTGCGCGAGGTCCCAGCCAGGCGGATGACTCGAAGAAGACATCGAGCACCCGCCCCGGTAGCGGCAGTCCTTCCAGGGTTTTGAGCACGAGCATTGTACGAATCGGCTCGGCCGCGCGATCGCGGCTGAGTAGGAGCTCGCACCGCGTGGCTGAACCCGGATCGGCCAGGCCATAGGCCACACGGAGCGTCGGATTCACGCGATCGGCCACGAACTCGCCGGCCACATCGGAGATCGCGTAACCGGGCCCTTCCCGGCCAAGCTCGAGCTCGCAGCCCTGCGCGGCCAGGTTGATCCTGTCGAACGGCAGACCCCCCGATCGCTGGAGCATCGTCCCGGCCTGGGCGAGTGCCCCAGCGGGACTTGCCGCACTGAGCTTCAGCTTCTCGGCGTGGAGCGTCAGCTCCCGGTCTCCTCGCACCAGGTGAAGTACCCCCGCGCGGGCAATCTCGGTCAGTCCCCTGCCCCGCGGCTCCTCGTGTCGCAGCACGATGCCCTGATAAACGACTTCACCGGCGCGAGGGTAGCGGACCGCCTCGAGCGTGACCTGAAGTCCGAGTTGACGACCTAGCTCGATTTCCAGGTCGCGGATGTGGCCAGGACGGTTGATCCGCCAGGCATGTGCCGCTACGAAGATCGTGGGCACGATCGTCAGCAGAACCAAGAGCGCGGTCGCCAGACCCTGACGGACCGGACGGGTCAGGGGAAACATCCTTGCCTCCCTGAAATCTCCAGATTGTCAAACGCGGCGGTTAGCCAGCCTCTCAGCGACCGGCGAATGGAAGGATAGATCAAAACGCCCGCCGGCTCAATGAGACTTTGGATTGACAGTGGTGGTGGCAGGGTGGCAGTTCAAACTTCATCACCCCAGTGAGCCAAACGCTTCTGGTTCAGCTCATGCATGGCGGCCAGAGCCGACTCGATGGCGTCGAGGCTCGTGCCGACGTATTTCTCGACGAGCGCCGCGGCGATCTCGAAGGCGACGACGTTCTCGACGATGACGCTCGCGGCCGGCACCGCGCAGACGTCGGACCGTTCGTAGGCGGCGGGAGCAGGCGCCTTGGTGGCCATGTTCACGGAGGGTCCCCGCGCGGCCAGCGTGCTGATCGGCTTCTTGGCGGCACGAACGACGATCGGCTCGCCGTTGGAAGTGCCTCCTTCGATACCGCCGGCATTGTTTGTCGGCCGCCGGAAGCCGAACCGGCGATCGTCCTGGGGGTGGTCGGGATCGAAACGGATCGGATCCATCACCTGGGAGCCAGGTCGACGCGCGGCCTGGATGCCCAGGCCAATCTCGACTCCTTTGATCGCCTGGATGCTCATGACGGCCGCGGCCAGCCGAGCGTCGAGCTTGCGGTCCCACTGAACATGTGATCCCAGCCCGATCGGGCAGCCGGTGACTACCGCCTCGACGATTCCCCCGAGCGTATCGCCGGCCTCGCGAGCCGCGTCGATCGCCGCGACGATGGCCGCGTCGGCATCCGGATTGAGCGTGTAAACCGGGCTGGCATCGCGGATCTTGAAATCGAGCGCAACCGGGGGCGCCGCGATGCCTCCCAGCTCGACCACGTAGCCGAAGACATCGATTCCCAGCTCGCGCAGAAGCAGCCGCGCCAGCGCGCCGGCGGCAACGCGCATGGCCGTCTCGCGGGCGCTGGCGCGTTCGAGTACTTGGCGAATCCCGGTCTGGTAGTTGATGGCCCCAGCCAGATCGATGTGCCCACCACGGGGCGCTGAGGGTTCGTCCAGACGCTCGAGCTTGGCGTCATTGTTCACCAGCCGCAGGGTGATCGGGCCGCCGGTCGTCGCGCCGTGATAAATGCCGGCGTCGATCTTGATCCGGTCGGTTTCCAACTTCTGCCGCTTGCCTCGGCCGTACCCTCCCTGCCGGCGCTCGAGTTCGCGGTCGATCAGTGCCGTGTCGACGACCACGCCGGAAGGGAATCCTTCCACGATCGCCGTCAGCGCCTGTCCGTGCGATTCACCGGCGGTCAAGTAACGAAGCATCACAACTGCTCCTGCAAGCAAGGCACGAGAGTCCGAATCAGTCTCAATTATTTCCAGGGAAACGGCTGCTCCACCAGACGCTCGAAGGCCTCGACGTAGCGGGCTCTTGTGCCGGCGACGACATCCTGCGGCAGGGGCGGCGGCGGGCTGGCCTTGTCCCAGCTCGTCGTCTCCAGCCAGTCACGCACGAATTGCTTGTCAAACGAGGGTTGCGGGCCACCCGGTCGGTAAGTTTCAGCGGCCCAGTAACGCGAGCTGTCGGGAGTCAGGACCTCATCGACCAGCAAGAGCTCGCCGGTGCGGGCGTCGAACCCCCACTCGAACTTGGTATCGGCCAGGATCAAGCCTTTCTGCCGGGCATGAACCGCCGCTTTCTGGTAGATTTCCAGGCTCAGCGACCGCAGCGTCCGCGCCACCTCGATCCCAACGGCGCTTGCCATCACCTCAAACGGGACGTTCAGATCGTGGCCGGTTTCTGCCTTGGTCGCCGGCGTGAAGATTGGCTCGATCTGGTCGCTCTCGACGAGTCCACGGGGCAGAGCGATTCCGCAGACTGATCCAGTGGCGCGATACTCCTTCCAGCCGCTGCCCGAAAGAAAACCGCGCACGACACACTCAAACGGCACGACGCGCGCTTTGCGCACCAGCATCGACCGCCCGCGCAGCGATTCGCGCAGGTCCGGCTCGAAGTCGATTCCGAAGTCCTCAACGACGGTCGAGATCAGGTGGTTGGGCACGCCCAGAAACTCGAACCAAAAGGCGCTACAGCACGAAAGCGCCCTCCCCTTGTCGGGAATTCCGGTCGGCAAGACCCAGTCAAACGCACTGATGCGATCGGTGGCGATCAGGAGCAGCCGGTCGTCCAGATCATAAACGTCCCGGACCTTGCCCTGGCGTTTTTGCAGCCCCTGGAGATTCGTTTCCAGTAGTGTCACGCGCTTTTCTCTCCCGCCACCACATGCTCGAATGCGGTCGTATTCGAAAACACCTGCGGTCATCCTAATCACTCTGCACGGCGTTTGGCAGAAACTCCGAGACGGCGATCCGCCCGAACGATCGGGCATCGATAACCAGCTCGAGGGACTGACCCTCCGGTACGATTTCCTCGATCATGTAGCCGGTCGGTCCGGCATCGCCATGAATCTCGAGCCGGCGGAGGTTCAGATCGAGAATCCAGTAAACGGAGAACCCGGCCGCGGCATAACCGGTGAGCTTCTTCGTCCAGTCTTGCTCGGACGTGTCGGAAACCTCGATGACAAGCGCAAGATCGCCGGCCCCCGGGTGGTGATCCGCATACCGCCGCTGGGGACCCCGGACAATCACGATGTCGGGTTCGGGCCACCAGTGAGACCAGGGCTCGATCGATTTTTCCTCCCGAATCGAGTATTGATCCCGCGGCAGCAGCAATCGCAGGGCGTCGGCCAGGGCCGAAACGGCGAAACTATGCGGAGGATTCTTGGTCACCTCGTAAAGCTCCCCATCGAGCAACTGGACGTGACGGCCCTCGAAGAGCCCGGCGTCCAACATCTGCGCAAATTCGTCGACCGTCAGCCGCACCCGGCCGGCAGTCGGGCGTGCCTGGATCGTACTCATTGGAATCCGCCTCCGGTTTTCGGGCCTTCGCAGGGTGCTCTTAACAACCCTCATTCCCACCCTATCACGGTATCTTATGCGCCCGGGTCTCGTCGATGAGCTGGCTGAGCCAGCGCATGTAGGGTGTTCCGCCGGTACCGCGCGGGTCGCGTTCGTGAGCGGCGATGTAGCGGATGGCAAACTGGAGATGCGTATCACGGAAAGTCGCCAGGGCTTCAAGAGCCTCGTTATAAGGCTCGCGCGCCACCTGGTCGCGAACATCGGGCAAGGACTCGACGTGCTCGATCAGTGCGCGATGCTGGACGGGCATGAACCGGCGCATGTCGGCAAGGTGGTCGGTCAGCATCGACGACTGGTGCGGAACCTTCAGGAACGCCACGACCGTGGGAATGACGCTGCTCTGGGCGCCTGTCTCGCCCCGGAAATTCAGGGGCGTTGCTCCGACCCCTTCGTAGACGACCCCCTCGAAGAAGCGAATGTACGGGCGGAAGGTGCGGTAATAAAGCGCGGGGTCCATCTTTTCGGGAATGCGCCGCAGGGTCTCGACCTGGGCCCAGAGAGTCCGGGCCAGGCTGGCCACCGCCAAGCTCAAAGCGTTATGGTCGCCGGCGGCCAAAGCGGCCTCGGCCTCGCCGATGGCCAGGAATAGCGCGCTGGCCAACGCTTCGATCTCGACGTGAACCAAAATGAACCAGTGCTCGTCGTAAAGATGCACGAAATTCTGGATTGTGTCGATGTTCCCCAGCGCGATCGGCCCTTGAGCATCGAATCGTTTCCAGTTGTAAAGGGCGTAGCCGTCATAGCTCAAAATCGGGGGCCGGCCCAGCCGGTTGCAGACATCGCAGAGCGGGATGGCCAGATTGGAAGGAAGCACCGTGGCCGGATCTTGCCCGACCTGATTCACGTAGGCCGAGGCCAGAAAGCCGACACGCACGTAGTAAAGTCGAAGCTCCGGGAGCGAGACGTTCTTGTGAGGCAAGCCGGGAATCACAATTCCCCGCGCCCAGGCCCGGAACCCCTTATCATGCAGCAGGCTGGGCAGGTCGTGGCCAAGCTCGTCGAGGATCTTGAGCTCGGAACCTTCTGGGAACCGTGAGAGCGGATCGGGCTCAGGCAGGAAACCGCGTCGCGTGAATGTTTCGCCCATCATGGTTGTCGTCCTCTGGCTCCCGGATCTCCTCGATTCATGAAAGAATGAAAATATTAAATTATATATTACATGTACCAAGAACTTTATTGAACCGGTCAGACGTGGCGGAGAAACCACCAGACGGCGATGCCGGCGGAGGCCACCAGCACCCCGGCGAAGTACCAGGCCGCCCAGACCAGGACGTACGATTGGGCCAAGAGAAGGGCCCGGGTGGGCGTGGCCAGGCCCTCTTGCCGCGCAAGCGAATCTTGCAGCCTGTGCATCTCGCGGCAGGCATACCAGGGCGCCAGTCCGCAGCCGACTACCCCGCCGGCCATGAGAGCAAAGATCAGGCCCCAGCGAATCCTCAAGAGCCCAAGCGCAAGGCCGATGGCCAGCACCAAGAGCATCAACTCGCGGATCGATCCGCAGAAGCGCATCCTGATTGCACTCTCATTCGGCGGGGCGGACGCATCGTGGGCTCTCATGGCTTGTCGACCATACGCTCCTTTTTCGTGGCTCGCTCGGGCGCTGCGGGAGGTGCGCCGACGCTGGGTGCCGACGCCTCGGCATGGCGCTTCAGGAGTGCGGGAAAGTCGAATGTGTGGTACGGTTGCTCGGCGGCCGGCTTGCCGTCTTTGCTCGCGTTGGCTACCCAGAGTTTGCCGGTGCTGGTCTCGAAGAGCACCGAGTGCAGGTTGGATTTCATCGCCACCGGACGATCCATCAAACGCAGCGCCCTTTCGGCGTCGAATTGGCCATGGCCGGCCCTCACCCGCCGCACCAGCTCGGCGTAGCGATTGCCGGAGGAAAGCAGCACCGCGTCCTTGACCGCCTCGGGCAGATTGGGGTGGCTCTCGCCCATGGCGACCACCGCGAAAGTGTCCCACGAGGCCTCGATGCCCACCCCCTTACCCGTCTTGCCGTCGGCGATCACAAAAAAGTATTCGCACGTCCGGGGATGATCGCGGAAAATCGCGACGGCTTCCGGCAGCGTCATGGCCTCTTCGAGCACCATGCGCATGAGAAAGGCCATGGGGACGCCGTCCCAGTGGCCCAGTCCCTTGCCCCCCATCTCGCCGACGGAGATCTTCTCGGCGTTCATCCCGGTGACCGATCCGATGAAGCCGGCGTAGGTCACGTTCACAAAGGGAATTTTCCCCTCGGGCTCGGCGACCGTCAGCACAGCATGCTCCTGGAGCCGCCAGTCGCAGCCGTAATCGAGGACCCGGCCATGATAGAGTTTCCCGTCCGTCGTGGCCGATCCGCCCAGCGCGAATCCCGAGCAGTGAAAAAGTTCCGGAATGAAGTTGGCGATGATGACGTCCCGGACGTCCATCCCCGCCCCGTCGGCGATGCCCCGCATCTCGTCGAAGAACCGCTGGGGCACGTACTTCTTCTGTGTGGCGGCGATGCCGGCGATCACGCGCTTGGGATCAAGCAGCTTCAGGCCTGCCAGTTCGACCTTGAGTTCCTTGCCCTTGACCTCGAAGAGATAGTGAACGTTGTCGCGAATATCGGATTTAAGCAAGACGCCCTGCTGATAGCCCATTTCATAAGGAGTGCCCTTCACATGGAGCACCCGGTAGCCGCGATCGTCCTCCAGAAACCCCGCGCCACAACGGGCAATCGTCGTGGTCTGGGCCAGCGCGCGGCCCTCGAAGAGCATGCTGGCGGAGAGCACAAAACCCAGCGCGAAGAAAATCGCTAGGGCCGGGAGTCGCAACAGCCTCGAGGCCATACTTCAAGTTCCTTCCGTGTTTCCTGGAGACCGGCGTCCGCGTACAGGTCAGGCCCGTCGCTGACCGCAGGCGCGGGGCGGTTGCCGGCGATCATTCCCATTCGATGGTTCCCGGCGGCTTGCTGGTGACGTCATAAACAACCCGGTTGACCCCCTTGACCGAGTTAATGATCCGGGTCGAGGTTCGCGCCAAAAGGTCGTAGGACAGCCGCGACCAGTCCGCGGTCATGAAATCCTCGGTCTCGACGGCGCGGAGGGCGATGACGTCTTCGTAGGTGCGGGCATCGCCCATCACCCCCACCGACTGGACCGGCAACAGGACGGCGAATGCCTGGGCCACTTTCCGATCCAGTCCCGCGTCCTCGAGCTCTTCCAGAAAGATGGCGTCGGCCTGGCGGAGCACTTCCAGACGGGGTGCGGTCACCGCGCCTAGGCAACGGACGGCCAGGCCGGGGCCCGGAAAGGGATGCCGCCAGACGAGAGAGTCGGGCAGACCCAGCTCGATGCCCAGGCGCCGAACTTCGTCTTTGAAGAGGTCGCGCAGCGGCTCGATGAGCTCGAAACCGAGCTCGTCGGGAAGCCCTCCGACATTATGGTGAATCTTGATCGTCGCCGCCGGTCCGTCTGGCTCACCACCGCTCTCGATCACGTCCGGGTAGAGCGTCCCTTGAGCCAAGAAATGAGCGCCGGGGATAGACCGGGCCTCGTCGCGGAAGACATCGATGAACGTATGCCCGATCCGCCGCCGCTTCTCCTGGGGCTCGGTCACGCCGTCCAGCGCGGCCAGGAAACGAGCCGAGGCGTCGACGACCCGCAGCTCGGCGCTAGACCGCGAACCGAAGGCTTCCGCGACGGCCCGCCGTTCGCCGGCCCGCAAGAGTCCGGTATCCACGAAGACGCAAACGACCCGCGGCCCCAGCGCCCGGGCCAGAAGCGCTGCGCAGACGGCCGAATCTACCCCGCCGGAGAGGCCGCAGACCACGCGAGCTGACGGGCCGACCTGCTTTGCGATTTTGTCGAGCGACCGGTCGATGAATGCCCCTATCGTCCAGGTCCGCGGGTTCTGGCAGATCCGGTCCAGGAAATTGCCTAGAATGAGCGAGCCGTAGGGCGTGTGCGAGACCTCGGGGTGAAACTGAAGCCCGTAGAACGGGAGCGATCGGTGCTTGACCGCGGCGATCGGGCAGGTCGCCGTCGCGGCCAGGGGTACGAAATCCGCTCCCGCGTCCTGGACCTGGTCGCCGTGGCTCATCCAGACGGTGGTGTGGTGCGGAACACCATGGAAGAGAGGCTCGGAAGAGTCGAGAACCTGGCATTCCGCGCGGCCGAATTCTCCACGGGCCGGGCCCCTGGAGGGGTGGGCTCCCTGGACTTTACCGCCCAGCACCTCGGCCGCCAGTTGCATGCCGTAGCAGATCCCCAGAACCGGAATGCCCAGCCGAAAGAGCGCCGGATCACAGTGGGGCGCACCCGGCTCGTAGACGCTGCGCGGTCCGCCCGAGAGAATCAAAGCCAGCGGGTTGAGCTGGCGCACGCGCTCGGGCGTGATGTCGTGCCGGACGATCCGCGCAAAGGCATGCCGCTCGCGAACGCGCCGCGCGATGAGCTGAACGTACTGGGCGCCGAAGTCGAGGACCAGAACGGGTCGCGCCGCAGGGTCGATGGTCTCCATGACCGTTTTTCGTTTTCCCGAAAAGAAGCGCCGAGGTTACCACTGTCCGTCCAGCACGCACCAAAAAGACAATGGTACCAAGGCCAAAGGCGCCGGAAAACAGGAACAAGGCCACGATGCCCGGCAGGATGGCTAGAAGCGGAGCCGAGATTTGAGCCCCGCACGGTTGCATGCTTCGTGACTGGCACCTTCGCCGACGGCACGCTGGATCAACTCGCTCGCTTGACATTCCCTGAACGCTCACAGCAGATTGGAGAGACGAACACTGACGTTCCTCACGAGGAGCCTCGATGGCAGCCAGCGAACCGTCGGAGAACGACGTCTCTGCCCAGGCTAGACCGAGGGCTTTGCCATGCCTCCATCATCAAACCGCATCGAATATCAGACAAAGGGGACTATTGAAGGAATTTGGTTATTGGATCAAGAAGCTTTAAGGGATCTTGATTCCCTACTTGACAAAGCCCTGCAAGAGCTCGAGGACCAGAAACAAAAGGATATTAACTCTGAACTAGACCTAAAACAAGCGTGATACGAAGATTGACATATGGCTGACAGTGGCTTGCGCCCTGTAAAACAAGCCACGAAACGAGATGATGGAATTCGGAGAAGCGCTCACTCGAAAACGACAATGCCTT
>JBKQMU010000122.1:0-14145 GCA_052146555.1 Isosphaeraceae bacterium | reverse complement strand
AAATGTAAAGGAGAAGCGCCGCCCGCGAGAGCCTGGCCGCCTCGCCTTCCGACTGCGCCAGCCGGCTCTGAGTATGGAAGTGGAGGGCGTCTTGATAGAGACAATGAAACGGGCTCACCACCGTCTCGATGACCCGGACCCCGTCGCTTGCATCCGCCGGCTCGTGAAAGCCGGCCGTGGGAGATCCCGGCGAGCGATGGCCGGCGGACGAGGGAGATGCTCCAGCCTGGTCCCCATCGGCCGGGCTGCGCACTGGCCCTGAGGGTTGGGCCAGAGGAGCGTCGGTCGCTACAGGATCGTCAGGCATGGTGGCGTCTCTGAGACGTTTGAATCGTCACGGTCGAGCAAGCGCCAAGGCGCAGGGCGCGGAACATCCGGAAACGGCCCGTGAGATGCCCGGCAATCGCGTCCCTCACGTTCAGAGTGGCAAAGACCTTGAGTGGGGACCGCGAAAAACCTTGGTGAGTGTACCAGAACGTACCTCTGCTCCATAGCTCAAGCCCTTGTCAAGGCAAGGATTCGGGTGGAACCCGCGGAATGCTCCAAGGAGGTCAGTGGGGCTGGATGTCGACGGCGCTGACACCGAGGGAGCAACCTTGCCTTGGGCCTGCGCAGTCTCCAAATGGACCATCGACGAAATCGGCTCCGGAGCACAGGTTGGGGGCTTTCGGGGGACACTGAGATCGAAGGGCTGGTCGGCGACTCTCCGCGAAAGGTGTTCACGCAGGGAGTTATCGGTCGTCTTTGCCCGATTCAGGCAGGCGGCTCTGGGCATCTCGGTCGGCGACTCTGGGTTGCGGTTTCTGGAATATCTCCCTCTCTCGCTTTGTGCATTTTGAGCCGATCAACTGGATGCGCGTCGAGGCGAAGCCCTGCGCTGACTTCCATTCTTCCAACGCGGTCTCGACGTCAGGACCGCGCGGTGCGTCAACCATGTAGAAGCCTTGCCATCCCGGAGGGTGGTAACTCGAGTACCCGTTGATCGTCGGTTTCCCAATATCCATCGACGCGAACATCGCATCTAAGTGGTAATTCACAAACTCGAGTCGGTCCGGGGGATGATAATAGAACGCTTCGCAATAGGGGTCGACCTGGGCCGCGATCGCCGCAATCGTCGCGCGGTTGGTCCTGGAATCATAGGCGGGCGTTGTCACTCCTTGTTCGAGCATGCAGCCCAGGGCGACCGCCCAGATTGCAGCCCACCTGTGCGTCCGCTGGAGCCGCTCCACCAGCAGTGCCACACCCAGGGCGACGGGAATCAGCAGGATCACCGAGATTCGCCCGATGTCCCGGATTCCGTAGCCGCCAGGGATCCATTTCTGGAATTTCAGCCAGAGGGAGTCGCTGCTGCCGTAAACCGCGATGATCAGCAGAGCGATCAGGAGGGTCGACGCCATGACACGGACCGGAGGACGAAATCGCCGCGGCCAAGTCGCCGCCAGTCCGATCGGCATCGCCGCCAGCCCCCCGATCCATACTGCCGGACGTCTCGGGTACGTGATCGCGCAGATCGTCAGGATCGTGACCGCCAACGCCGCAAAACCAATTGCGCGGCGGTATGGCTTCAAATAAAAACACGGGAGAGTCGCCGCAGTCGCGATCCAGGCAGTGACGATCAGCAATGCCTGCCCGTCGAAAAAACGCAGGCAAAGAACTCCGATGACAAGTCCGGGGATGATCATTCGGGCCGAGGTTTCACGCACCCGGATCATTTCCAGGAAACAGAGTGCCATTACGCAATGGCCCAGTGCTTGCAGGTATCCATCGGGCGTACGGATCGCGAGCAGGATCCCCACGTAGCTCGCTAGTCCGGCGGCTCTCCACTTCGGCTCGTCGATCGCTCGGTAGAGCCCGGCCAGACAGAAAATGCTCGCGGCGATAGCGACGCTGAGAAGCTGGTACTGAGGCATGTACGTGGTTGCAAGCCATGCGAAGAGAGCAACCAGCGCTGTGAGGCGGAACATCGGCCTTCCCCAACTCAGGTAAAAGCCCAGAACGCAGGCGATGACTGTGCACAGGCCAAACCCAAGGTGAAGCTGCGAGGTATTGCCGGGAGACCCCATCAGGCCCCGTCTCTCAATGCAGCCCCACATCCAATTACCACCGCCCATGCTGAACCAGGACGAAAAGTGGGGATGGAACCCGCGATAAAACGGCTGATCTCGGCTCACTTCGCGGGAGAGTGGCAGATAATGATCCAGCAGCGGCCAGAGCATCAGTAACGCAGCCGCTCCCGCAAGCAGGATCAGCCACCGGTCACGCCAGACCGTTTCGAGGAACGACCAGCGACACGATGGCAAGACGAGCGAGCCGGCGGCAAGCAGCCCCACGCCGGCCACCAGAAACCAACCCACATAGAACCCGCTGTAAAGCTGCAAGACAACGCCCAGACAGGCTAAAGCCCAGTAGGCCAGTCGAACGAGCTGCCTTGACGGCCTCGAGCCGAATAATTGTGTCAAGGCAAAAGCCGTCAAAAGAACATAAAAACATGCCACGAGATGCGGATGGCCCATTCGGTTGACCCGGGGCGCACCGAAAGCCAGCAGGAAGGCCCCTACCGCCGCGGGAATCGGGCTTAGTCCCAGCCCCTTCCTGAAGAGCAGCAACCCCGCCAGGAAGTTGAGCGCCGAGATCGCCACCATCCAAAGGCCGAAGGACAGGTCCTGCGTGGTTCCCGACCACCGCAAAACCCAGTACATCGGCCCGAAACCCAGAAGCAAGTCTGAATGGGCCGCGACGTTTTGAGCGGGATAGAAAAAAGGAGGATTCCAGAACGATCGGTGCTGCGGTTCGCCGACCAGCGCCCTGTATCCGTGCTCGAGCATGTAATGGATGTAACGGCTGTCGCCGAGGTCGGTCTGGAGCCGTCGAAAGCCTGAGAAGATCATCGGAGCGTGAGCCATCACCACGCCCGTGCAGCCCATCGCCAGAATGAGGCCCATTTGTACCCAGGCGTGGACTTTTCGCTCAGGCAAAGAGACCTTCACGTTCATTATCGCAAGCCCCAATCACGACCGCGCCACCGCGCCAGTTCATTTTGAAGTTCGAGTCGCAGCCGGTGCCGCTTTCGCCGCGGAGTCAGGAGCCGGGGCCCACGGGTCTTGCCAGACGAGCTCTCGCGCGCGAAGCAAGTTGCCGTGATATTGCATGGTCGGGTCAAATTGACCGTAGTGCTCGATGGCCGAGCGGAAGTCGCCCTGGGACTCGTAAATCCGGCCCAGGTTGGCGTGGGCACCCCAGCCGAACATATAACACTTCTGGAGCAGGTTCGCGGGAATCAGCCCGCCAGAGGGCACCATCTCCACCAACCTGTGAAGCATCTTCCTGGCCTGATCCGGGTTGTTGAGCTCCAGCTGCGCAAGCGCCAGGTAATTGGTGGCGTAGACGTCCAGCGCGTCCTTGATTTCCTTGCGGATGATCTTGTCCTTGCTCTCGACCAGGGTCAGATTCTCGATCAGACGGAACGAGACGTATGCTTCCACGGCTTCGCGCAGCTCGCCACGAAGCTGCTTGATGCGGGCAAAGACCAGGGGGAATTCGGGGCGGAAGAGCACCAGTGTTTGCTTCGTCGATTCGGTGAACTGGGGCCTGGTAAAGAGCTGGTTGATGACGCTCATGGGAATGGCCCAGAGCTTCACCTCACCGCACCAGGGCCCCAGTACGGAGGCAAAATGGTCGCGCTCCTCGGCGACGTCGCGATAGAGGATGGTGCGGTTCTTGCCGGAGAGCTCGCGCTGGAGCAGCCGCATCTTGGGGGCGAAGAAGCCAGGACTGGAGTCGAGTAGGACGCCGATCTTCGTCGGGCTGGCCAGCAGGGATGCCCGGCTGGTGAAGTAGGGAGATTGGCTGGGCAGGTCCATTCGTTCGAGGATGGCCGGGTCAGCCAGCGCCTCTTCGAGTGTCGCCACGCCTTGGCCGTCAGGCCCGGGGATAGGTAGTCCGATGCGGGCGTCGAACAAGTAAACGTGTCCGTCCACGAGAGCCGCGCAAATCCAGGTAATGGCCTGCTTATTCGTCGCACTTGCCCGGAGCAGCCTATTGGTGAGGATCGAGTACGGATCCAAGCTGGGAAAGCGGGGCTCGACCGTGTTTCCCCTAGTATAAGTAAGAAGGCCGACGTCGATGCCGAGCTGGCGGCAAAGCTCCATGAACAGCCACGAGCGTTCGGCCCAGAATCCTTCCGCCTCGGTGGCCAGGCCGCGCAGCAGGACGTCGTAGGGACGGGCGATCACCTGAGGAAGCTGGCGCGAGTTCAGACTGCCCGCCGGCACGAGCTGAACCTGCCGCACGATCCAATCGAAGAGCCGGCGCACGCGTGCGAGATCGTCGCCGGTTCCAGCGACCCGACCGGCGATCGACTGATACAGCATGCTGTCTTCGAGATGACGGGTGTCCTCACGGGCGTTCCATTCCGATTGCTGGAGGAGCCTCACGATGCTGCGATCAAGCTGGGTTTCAAGGTAGGTGCGAGCTGCCGAATCGAGCTGATACCCCGACATCTCGGTCCCTTCGAAATACTGATTGAGCTTCTGAGTCGCCAGCCGAAAGTTGTCGCCCCCCGGCTGGAGCGCCGCCCCCTGGATCAACTCGATCGAGCTGGTCAGGATCGCTGATTTCTCGCTGGAATCACGCGAGGCGTCGCGTGGCTGCGAGGGTCCGGATCTCGGGACTGACTTCGCGCCCCCACGAGATGGCAAATCGGCCAGCCGCCCGCTAGAACTGGGTAGCTCGTCGAGCCGCTGGCGCGAGTAATCACATGAGGTGCAAAGCCCCAGGCCCGAAGCCACGCCCAGGCAAACCATCGCACGGACCGGAAAAACACGGCGAGTCAAGGGTGAAAGCTCCTGATGAGATCCGCTACGTTGGTCGTGACCGGACCAGAACCCGGGTTATCATTCGTTTCGGGCGACAGCGGGCAAGGCGGGCATCGTAGTCCGGCTAGACCCAGGCGTGGCTGGTTCGACCCCGGGGACCGAGATTTCTTCTGGTCCCGGCCATCAAGTTTCGAAGGCAGAGGGCCGTCTGTCCCCAGCGAGCGAGCACGGCCAGCTCGACCTGAGAGACAACCATTGTGCAGTCCGGGCCGGCGCGCATCGAGACCCTGTCGGCCCGGGACCGCCCGTTGATCTTACGCCGCGGCTCAGGCGAGGGTTCACTCGATGGCCCAAAGTTATGGCTTGCCACAAGATGCGTCGGGATGCGGGCGGTCAACTAGCGCGCTTCGACAGCTTCGCGGATTCGCAGGCAAGTCCGCAAGAGCGGCTCCAGCTCGTCCAGCCGCATCGAGTTGGGACCATCGGAAAGAGCCTTGTCCGGATCGGGATGAACCTCAAGGAAAAGCGCATCGCAGCCGGCGGCGACCGCGGCGCGAGCCAGGGTGGGAATCATCTCGCGCTGGCCGGAAGTTGTCATTCCGCCGGCTCCGCCGCCGGGAAGCTGAACCGAGTGGGTCGCATCGAAGACGACCGGGGCCCCGGTCTCTTGCATCTGCGGAATGGAACGCAAGTCGTTGACTAACCTGCCATATCCGAATGACGTCCCGCGCTCCGTCAGGATCGCGCCGGAGGCGCCGAAGGCGCGCAGCTTGGCCACCACATTGTTCATGTCCCAGGGGGCCATGAACTGGCTTTTCTTGACGTTCACCGGGCGGCCCGATTTGGCCGCGGCCTCCAGCAGGTCCGTCTGCCGGGCAAGAAACGCTGGCACCTGGAGCAGATCGACCACCTCCGCCACCTGCGCGGGTTGGTAAGTCTCGTGGATGTCCGTGGTCACCGGCAGGCCGGTCTGGGCCTTGATCCGGGTGAACACCTTCATTCCCTCTTCGAGTCCCGGTCCACGGTAGCTTGTGAGAGACGTCCGGTTGGCCTTGTCGTACGACGCCTTGAAGATCAAGGGGATCGCCAGAAGCTCGCAGATCTCCCGAAGCCGCAGGGCGATCTGGAGCGACATCTCGCCAGGCTCCATCACGCAGGGGCCGGCGATCAGGGCCAGTGGCTGGCCCTTGCCGATCTTGATGCGGCCGATGGCCACGGGATTGGGTGTGTACTCCGCCACGCCAGCCTCCTTTTCGGAAGGTCGGCTGGATCTTACCCGGAAACCCGCGACCTGGCGAGCGGAATGAGTGCGGAGGGGACGAGCCTTTGCGGAGCCAGCACGTCAATCGCGCCGGGAATAACCTCGATCGTCCAGCCAGCTTCCAAGTTCGTCTCCTGCGCCGGCTCGGCCAAACCGCGTGCCAGAGTGCTGGACGGAGTCAGAAAGCCCGCTGGATCGCCATCGAGCTGGACGGGCACAGCCGTATCAGACGCCAGCACGACCCGGCGGATCCGGCGATGCGTGACCCCCGGATGATCGAGGTGCGTTCCGCAGAAGACGCGCCAGAGATAATAAAGCGCCTGGAATGGCCCCGGATCGCGGAAGACAACCAGATCTAAGAGGCCGTCATCCTGGCGCGCCTGGGGCGCAAAAGGCAGCCCCAGCGCATACCGAGGCAGGTTGAACACGAACACCGTGGTCCCCCGGAGGATCTCTTCGCGGCCGTGGTCCTCGATGGCCACGCTGATCGGCGGAAAGCGATAAAACAGGCTCGAGCGGAGGATCGGCTCGACGTAAGCGGCCCGGTGCGTCGGCTTGACCCTGCCCGAGCGGGTTGTCCGCGACCGGTGGTGTCGGGTCACGACGTCGCCGTCGAAGCCGAATCCGGCCATCAGCAGGAACCGCCGGTCTTCGAGCCTGCCTACGTCGGCGCGGTGCACCTCGCCGGCGGCGATCGTCCGGGCCAGCCAGGTCGGGTTCCGGCGCAATCCGAAGTGCTGCGCGGCCAGGTTCTCGGTGCCGGCGGGCAGGACGGTGACCGGAACACTGGGTTGCTCGTTTACCAGCGCCGAGACCGTTCCATCACCTCCAGCGGCCACCAGGCAGCGGCACCCTACGTCGCTGCCGGCCCGCTTCACCAGGGCGCGGCGATCGTCGGGCGTCCACGCGATCTCGGTGTGAAGTCCAAACCTGGCCAGCTCTTGCGCCAGGCGACGAACCAAGTTCTGGCTCCCGCCGGTGCCGGAGCCCCGGTTGGCGATGATCCCCACCCATTCGTTTGTATAATCGGAGCACGCGCTGGCAGCCCGACCACTGTCCTGATCGCTTGCACGCTTCGGCGCCCCACCGCCGGCAAGACCGTTGCCTCCGGCGTTAAGCCCTGACGAACTTGAACTCTTCCCCGATTCCCTGTGACCCGGCATGGATGTCTCGAAATCCTCAGTTGGCATGAAGAATTAAAGTGGGTTGCGATAACGATTCGGGAACATTGCATGCTAGGACATGCTGGGTTCAGCGTCAACCGGTCTTGTCGTGGATCGAACGCGAGGAACAGGCAAGGAAGCGCAGCAAAACGCGCCCTGTAGTGCTCGGTCGAGCCGCTCTGGCGCGGTCCCATGGCCGGAACAACCACAAAACCATGCGGAAGGGGGGTTGTGCAAGCAGTTCCGGGCAAGAAATTTGGAATGGAGCCAGCGGTGAAAAGGAGGCGGAAGGGAAATTCTCGGGCCGGGTGCGACACGACACCTGGATCACTTCACGACTTTTCTGACTTCCTCGGTGTTGCGGCCGTAGGTCGCGGCGAACTCGTCGCGCAATTGGCGAAGGCGGGTGCGCAGTTCGGCGTCCTTGACTTTCAGCTCCTTGACTTCGTTGCGGGCCGCCTCGAGGGCCTTCTGCTCGAGTTCCTTTTCCGTGGTCCGCTCGCTCTTGGCAAGCTCGGCATCCTGGCCGATCTTCTCGACGATCTCTTGCTCGTACTTCACCCGAGAGAGAACCTCGCTCACGTTCGAAGACAGCCGCTGAGCGTCGTTCAGACGCGCGCGCAACACCGCAAGTTCTGTGTCCATGCGCTCTTGCAAAACGGTGATCGCGTCCTTGGCCGTCCCGACCTGGTGGGTGATGTTGGGGTCGGCTTGGAGCTGGTTCACCTGCTCGGTCAATTTTTTCAAAGCCGCATTCCCGTTGCGGTTAAGCTGGGTGACCCCGGCCGTGAGGATCATCCAGACAAGCGACGACAGCAAGATCAAAACGGAGAGAACTTTCCCCGCGGTGGACATTGCACCTCTCCTGCCCCGGACACCCGGAAAGTGACGCCGGGTAAGCTGGAAAAGCCAGGCGCTTCGGCGAGAACTTAACTTAATATACCTTTCGTTCCGCAGTCCTGCCAACCGGGCCAGAAATTCACGCGACGGTCTGGTTGTCGGTGCTTTTTCGCGGGGAAGCAGCGATAGAATGAAGAACTTACTGACGATGAACTCGATGGGCTTGGGCAGGCTCGAAGTGTGGGGAGTGCCGATCGTTGAATCGCCGGGAACTCGTTCGTGGAGCGGCGGGGCTGGCGGTGCTAGGGGGAGCATTGCCGGCACTGCGGAGAAGTTTGGCCGCAGGCGCCGGCGCTCCCGAGATGTCCGTCACCGTGCTCTTGAGCGAACCGATCGGCACGATTCGCCCGGCGATCTACAGCCAGTTTGCCGAGCACATTGGCGGCGTGATCTACGACGGAATCTGGGTGGGGCCGGACTCGAAGATCGCCAATATCGACGGCATCCGCAAGACCCTCGTCGAGCACGTTCGGCGGCTGGGCAAGGTCGCCGTCCGTTGGCCGGGAGGCTGCTTCGCCGACGCCTACCACTGGCACGACGGGATCGGCCCGGTGAAGTTGCGGCCCAGGCGGTTTGGCCGTTGGAGCGAGGCGACCGAGCCGAATCTCTTCGGCACACATGAGTTCATCAAATTCTGCCGGCTCTGCGACGTTGAGCCGTACTTCGTCGGAAATGTCGGGACCGGATCGCCCGAGGAGTTCCAGAAGTGGGTCGAGTATTGCAATGCCCCGGCCGGCTCAACCACGCTGGCCGACGAGCGTGCCGCCAACGGCGACCCAAACCCTTTGGGTGTGCGCTACTGGGGCGTGGGCAAC
The DNA here is from genome assembly GCA_052146555.1 of Isosphaeraceae bacterium. Taxonomy (GTDB): domain Bacteria; phylum Planctomycetota; class Planctomycetia; order Isosphaerales; family Isosphaeraceae; genus Aquisphaera. Next base: position 5,192 of record JBKQMU010000122.1, on the reverse strand, counting down.
GAAAGCTGGGGCTGCGGAGGCAAGTTCACGCCCGAGGATTATTGCCGCGAGTATCGCCGCTTCACCGAATGGCTTCCCAAGTATGGCGTCAAGCATTACCTGATCGCCGCGGGTCCCAACAGCAGCGACGTCGACTGGACGAGGCGCTTCTTCACCAAGTGGATCGATGGCACGAGAGCGCCGATTTCAGGCTGGGCGCCGCATTATTACTGCGGCACCGCCGGCCACGCACTGAAGTTCACGACCGAAGAGTGGTATGAACAGCTCTCCAAGGCCGATCAAATGGACAAGCTGATCCGCGACCAGTGGGCCGTGCTTGGCCTCTTCGACCCGGAGCACACGATCAAGCTGGTCATCGACGCGTGGGGCTCGTGGCACCCAGCGGGAACCGAGATCCACCACGCGCACCTGTTCGAGCAGATGAGCACGCTCCGCGACGCTCTGGTTGCTGCGCTGACCTTGGACACGTTCAACCGGCATGCCGACAAGGTCGACATGGCGAACATCGCGCAGCTTGTGAACAACCTGCATTCGCTCTTTCTGGCCGATGGCGACCGGTTCGTGGCTACCCCTAACTTTCACGTTTTCGAGATGTACAAGCCGCATCACGGAGGCCGGTCGGTGCGGATCGACGTCGCCGCGCCGACAGTACGCTTCGGTCCGGGGAAGCCTCCGAAACAGCTCCTTCGCGTGGCCGGCTCGGCCTCGCGGTCCGGCGATCGAGGCCTCACGGTGACGCTTGTGCACGCGCATGCCTCCGAGCCGGCCGAAGTTGCCATCCGTCTTCGCGGCGGATCGGCCGCGTCGGTAGGGCAGACGGTGCTCACGCACAAAGTCCTCAGTGCACACAACACCTTTGACCAGCCCCAGACCGTCGTTCCGCAGACCCTTCCCGCCGCTCCCGCAGGACCAGCCTTTCGAGTCGTGCTCCCGGCCGCTTCGGTGAGCCGACTGGATATCCAGCTCACCTGAGAGAGGGTTGGCGCAGCTTGAGCCGTCACGCTTGCCCGGACGTGAGCGTGGCACGCATGGGCGCTTTTGACATCTTTGGGTGCCACGCTCGTGTCTTCGCGAGCGTGTCTCCCTTCGCGAATTGCCGGCGGGCTCACTCGGACCCAGGCGCGGCGTAGTCAGGTGAGAGCTGCATCGGTGCGGACCGGCTTGCCGGCCGGTAGGCTGAGACGACGGCCAGCGCCACCAGGAGCGCAACCCAGGCCAGAAACAGGATCAAGGCGCCTGCAAACCGCTTGCGATCACCAGTCCAGGCCATTTCGGGGTCCTCTCGGTTGCCCTCCTCGGGCGAGCCAGCGCTGCCTTCCGCGTCAGGACGCAGGGCCTCCGGCCGGAAGCGTCGTAGGTTGCAGGGCCGTGGCGAAGTCGAACACGCCGTCGAAGTCCGATCGCTTGTCGCCGGGCGTCTTGTCCAGGTCGCCCGATGCAATCATGTTGTAGACGATCTCGCCGATGTCGCTGGTAGACCCAATGCCCCACTCGGCAAGCACCCGCATGGCCAGGGAACCGTAATGGCGCAGCGCCAGCTGGCGGGCCGCCAGGCAGAGCTCGCGGCCGGTCACATGGCCGGATTCCTCGGGCTCGGGCTGGCCCTCCTTCGCGGTCCCGGCCCGCTTGCGTGGTCGCGAGGGGCGCTCTTTCTCGCGCTGTTTTCGCAGCTCTTTGAGCTTCTGGCCACGGCCTCGCCGCAGCGCCTCGAGAACGAAGAGGTACGCTTCGATCGAATAGCGGGAATCTCGGGCAACCACGCTGGCGAGGTGATCACGCAGGTTCATCGGCGAGGTCTCCCGGGTCGTCTCCATTGAGGTCCAGGTCGTCGTCGATCCAAGCCGCCCGGTCCCTCCCGGTCCGCCCTCCCGGTCCAGACGGCCGAGCCCGCGGAGGCATGACGTTCAACACTTCATCGAGGCCCACGATGATCCTGCGGCGATCCTCGAACTCGACGACCAGCTTCTGGGCCATGACCTCCTGGGCTACTACCCGTCCCTGTCCTTTCTTGGTGACGACCTGCGAGCCGATGCGAGGAAGCAGGCTCTCGATCGCCTGATAAGTGTCGAACTCATAGCGCAGGCAGCACTTGAGCCGGCCGCACCGGCCTGAGATCTTGGTCGGGTCGAGCGTGGTCTTCTGAAGTTTGGCCATCTTCATGGAGACCGGCGGCATGACAGTCAGGTGCGTATTGCAGCAGACCAGCTTGCCGCAATCTCCGTAATCGGCCAGCAGCTTGGCCTCGTCGCGCACGCCGATCTGGCGCATCTCGATGCGCGTGCGCAGAACGCGAGCCAGGTCCTTGACCAACTCGCGGAAGTCGACACGCCTTTCGGCCAGATAGTAAAAGACGATGCGCTCCCGGCCCAGGAGGATCTCGACATCGATCAGTTTCATCTGGAGCCGGTGGCGGGTGATCCGCTCCTGACAGGTCGCGAACGCCCCCTCCTGGGCCACAGCATGGATTGCCTGGTGCTCGATGTCTTCCCCGGTCGCCGTTCGGAGGATCTCGCCGGTCGCGGGGCCATCGAGATAGCTCGATGTCTTCTCGGTCGCCGGGCAGAGGACTTCGCCTAGCTCGGTGCCCCGATCGCTTCGAATCACCACGCACTGGCCGCGCGCCAGGGCCAGACTTGCTGGCGCCGAGCACTCGCTGAGAAATCGCATGCTACCGTAGCGAACGACATAATCCATCACAACCAGTCCCATTCCGGTCAGATGCGCAGGGCCTTCGGGACGCCGGGACTCGAGCAACGGGCGCGAGGCATCTCCCTGGGACGAATTATGACCGCCGGCACGACCGAGGAAAAGGGCAGAGCCGTCCCTGCGCCAGTCGTGCTCGGCGCCAACCTTTCGGCTTCAAGCGATCCCGCTTTCAGACCATAATGAACGAAAGGCGCCTCAAGCGGGACTCAGGGCGGCGCGTCTGTGCCCTGCGTGAGGGCCCGCGAAGGCCAGGACGGATCGAGGCTGATAGGGACGGAAGGACGCATGTCGATGACGAAAGATGAGCTGCTGGCAATCCTGGTGTGCCCGATGGCCAAGGCACCCTTGCGGCGGGAGGGCGACACGCTGATCTGCACCCGGTGCGGTCCCCGGTTCGCAATCCAGGACGAGATTCCCAACATGCTGATTACCGAGGCAGAACTGCCTGAGGGCTGCGCGTCGCTGGCGGACCTGCCGTGCGTCAAAGCCGGCGATGCCAGGCCCGACTGACCCAATTGGGCAGAAGCCAAGCCTCCCAAACGCCACGCTTGCGCTCATGCGCGCTCAGGCTGCCTCTTCCCCGCGCGGCCGCCAGCGCTGCACTTGAAACCATCGAACATCAGGTGTTGTCTTGAAGACGCGAGACTTGCGAACTGGGCGTGAGAGAAATCAGGAAGTTTCAATGGACCCGGTGAGCCTGATCCTGGGGCCTTCTTCGACCTCGATGAGGTCGCCGACGGCCATCTGCCTACGCTTGCGGTTCTCGACGGTGCCGTTGACGCGTACGCGTCCCTCGGCGATGAGCTGTTTCGCCTCACCGCCGGAGAGGACGCATCCGGCCAGCTTGAGCACCTGGGTCAGGTTGATCGGTCGCTCGCCAATTTCCAGCGGTGTGATCGCGGGGTCACTCACTGGGGGGCTTTCCCGGGGTCCGGCTCAAGTCCGCCGAGCTTGTGCAATTGCTGGTCGATCGAATCGGAAACGGCCTCCTCAAGTCCTTTCTCACCGCGGCTGATTCTCTCACTAATCTTTTTCTCGATCTGCCTCTGGCCGCGAGCGAGGCGATCGCGTCCGTGCGCGGCAAGATCGTGCAGAGCATCTGACGATGAGGGCCCGGACGTTTGCCGGACCGACGAATCCTGATCGCGTGGGCCGTCGAGCGAGGGCAGGCCGGGCTGCTCCGTGGCTGCGGCCGAGGGGCTGTCTTGAGCCGGCGCCGCGGAATCATTCGCAGGCGGAAGCACGGCAGGCAGCTCGGACGCCACGGGATCAGCCTTGAAATGATTCACCGCGGGGCGGTCTTCACTGCGACTACCAAGCGACCCGGATGCGGCCAGGGCCTCGGGCGCCTGTGCGTTCTGATTCCAGTGCGGCATGAGGACCTTCCGCACCTCGTCGGGGAGGACCGGACCGAGCTTGTTCATGACGGTTCCGACCACGTGGCCGGTGGGGCTGCTGAAGATGGGCTGGCGCGTCTCCGGCGCCACGCTGACGACGAACATCGTCAGGAGCATGCCGACGCCGAGGCCCTCGATGCCGCCTAGGAGCAACCCGAGATGGCGGTCATAAGCCTCGAACTTGAGCTTGCGCAGCGTGCCGCGAATCATCCAGGCGATCGCGAAGATGCCGCCTGAAACAGCGATGTAGAGCAGGGCCATCGCCAGCACGCGCTGGACTTCCGGCTCGCCGGGAAGATGGGCAGCAAGCTGCGCTGACCCGGAATGCGCCACCGTGTAGCCGACGATCAGCGAAGCGATGCTCGCCGCTTGCCAGGTGAATCCTCTCCAGGCACCGCGAGCCATTCCCAGTACGACCACGATCGCCATGGCCGCATCGTAATACGTCATCCCTGACCCTCCAGAGTGAAAGGAGCGTGTATGCGAGTGTCGATGCACGCAGGTGGGGATTGCCCGGCTCAGTCCGCGCCGGGCGGCAGAATGGTAGCGAGTGGATGCGAATGCGGGAAGGGGGGAATGTTGCAGTTACGTGCTTACGTCCTCGATGCGCTCGGCTCGACCCGTCGCTCGTTCGGGCCGGCTGTTTCCAGTTCGCGGAGGGCGTGAGCCTGGTGAGGAACTCGTGATGGCGTTTGATACAGCCTGCCTTTCCAGGTTGACGGCCGGCCCAGTAGGTTCCGAAAAAAAGCGAACCACTGGATGGTTACCAGCACGAGGATCCCGACGGGGTGAAGTACCGCGCCGAGGGCTGACTGGCGATAGCGAGCCGCGGCGGCGACGCGGGGATAATAGACCAGGGCGGTGCCGAGGCTGCTACCCTAGGTTGCGCAGATAGTGGCGAATTTTACCCCAAAACCGGGATCGATTCGCCGGATTCCCTGGCTTTTTCGTAGTGAAAACGAGCTCGGATCGTTGTAGTGAAGACCTACTTGTAACCTAGTTCCTTGATTTCATGCCGGCCCCTGACCATCCTGGGTGATCAGGAGGCCGGTATGTTCCTACGCCGCTACAGCCGGACCAAAGACGGCA
>JBKQMU010000121.1:0-16229 GCA_052146555.1 Isosphaeraceae bacterium | reverse complement strand
CGAAGGGAAGCCAGCCAGTCTCCACCAAGTCCGAGTCCAAGACCGCACCCGCAAGCCAGGGGCCGGAAATTTCCCCGCCTCTACCACCGACCGCGGAAGTCGCACCTGCACCGGCGTCTGCGTTTACACCTGTGCCCGCGCCCGCACTCGCGCCTCAGATCATTTACCAGCCTCGCCGCGAGCGCTTGCCGCATACCCGCAGGAGCCTGACCCACAAGTTCGACATTCAGGGGCACGAGGGCTACTGCAACGTTGGCTTTTATCCCGACGGGCGTCCCGGCGAGCTGTTCATCACCATGGCCAAGGAGGGCTCGACGATCGGCGGCCTGATGGACGTCCTGGGCACGGCGATCTCGATCGGCCTGCAATACGGTGTGCCCCTGGAAGTCTTCGTCAACAAGTTCGCCCACAGCCGGTTCGAGCCGGCCGGGTTCACCAAGAACCCCGATATCCCGATCGCCAAGAGCATCGCCGACTACATCTTCCGGTGGATGGGCATGGAGTTCATTCCCGGCTACCGCGAGGCCAACGCCCCCAGGCGGCCCGTTGTCGACGAGTCGGAAGCGGTTTCCTCGGCGCCTATGCTGAAGGTCAACGGCCAGCGCACGGCAACCATTGCCGACCTCGAGCACGCCGAGGCCGTCATGGGCGCCAACGTCCTTCAGCAAGCCTCCGCCTCGTCTTCACTTTCTGCTTCCGTCAGCCGGCCTCCAGCCGCTGAGCCGATCGTCATCGACGGGCTAAGCGAGCAGGACCGCCAGTTCGCCCACTTTCAGAGCGACGCCCCTGCCTGCGACAACTGCGGGGCGCTGACCGTCCGCTGCGGCACATGCTACCGCTGCTTCAACTGCGGCAACAGCATGGGCTGCTCGTAAGCAAGCCGGACCCCATCGCTTCCGGAAAACCCGCTTGCTACCCGGGCTTCTCAGAATGGAGGCTCTGCTTCGCGGACCATCCGAATCGGTCCGGGAAGCGGAGCCACAGTTGGGCAGGCCAGATGATGGCCACGGAGAAAACCCGAATTGAGCCACAGATGGACACAGATGAACACGGATAAAATCCAAGTCGGAGAACGGGACAGAGAGTGGCGGAAAGTCAGGGAGAGGCCAGCGAAACTCGGCAAGCGGCATTGAAGTTCGGACGCAATGACCCGTTTCCCTCAATGTCATGATCCTCTCTCATCTGCGTTCATCCGCGTCCATCTGTGGCTGATTTTCTTTTTCTTCATCTGTGGCTAATTCTTCTCTTTCTCCATCTGTGGCCTGTTTCTCTGGTCTCCGTACGTGGCCTTTTTCGCCGTTCATCATCAGTGGCCTGTTCCCATCATCTTCATCTGTGGCTCCGGTTCTGCGGCAGCCGGGACGATTTCGTAGATCGTCGCGCCTGAGTGCTCTTGGTCGCTGCTCCAGACTTTTCGGACGCGCTCTTGCCGCTCGGTGATGAACCGCTTGAGTGGATCGACAACCGTACTTGCGTAGCGGTCGTCGGCGACCATCAGATAGGCCACCTTGTACGCTGCGATCGTTCGCTCAATCTCGTCGGGCGTGGCGTCGCGCTCTCCAGGCCGCTCCGAGCTCGAAAGTTCGAGTCCCTTTCGCCCGGTTGCCAGAAAAACCTCGCCCGGATGCCGGGAAAGTACCGGGCCTGCACGCTTGGCGCTGGCAGTCAGCCAGGCACAGGCGGCGTCGAAACTGCGCTGGGCTTCGCGCCGGGCTCGCGTCCTCGAATGGATCGTGAGCAAAGAGTAGCCAGGATAAGGCAAGGACGCGAACAGCACCAAGATGGCTGCGATGAACCTGGTTCGCCGATCGCGCTTGGCCGTGGCGGGTCCTCGCAAGAATCTGCTGAGAATCCAGGAAAGTCCTAGGGCGGCACCGACGAGAAGGCAAGGTAAGAGCGGCAGGAGGAATCGACCCGCTTCGGTGTAAGGCCAGAGCAAAAGCAGCGGCAAGGTTAAGAATGGAACCAACCCCGCCAGTCGAATCCGTGGTTGCGCGAGTGCACGAATCCAGCCCGCGAGGATGGTCATCGAGGCCGCCACGGCCCAGAGCGACGCCATGACTGCAGCCGCCCTGGACGTTTGAAGACCCGTGGCGACCTCGACCAGTGGGCCGGTGATCTGGTCGGGGATCCGTTGGAGATAAAAAACTCCCTGAGAAAAGGCTCGAGCCAGTAGTCCGGATGCTTCCAGAAAAAGGTTTGCCTGGGTTCGGTGCGTGCTCCCGACGACGACCAACCAGGCCAACCAGGGTGCAACCAAGAGCACGGTCACGCCGAAAACGCGGCGGGCCGTCGTCCAGCGTCGCAGCAGGGCGAGGTCAGCCAGGACAGCGAGAGCCAGTCCGACGGCGATGTGCCGCGTGAGCAAACAGGCAGCCAGTAACCCACCCAGAATCAGCGCCGAGCCCATACTGTCCTTCGCGGTGGCTCGGATAGCAGCGAGGATGGTCAACTGACTCAGCAAGGCGTAGAACGGCTCGGACTGGATGGCCGATCCGGTGCGGCACCAAGACCAGTTGAGGGCAAGGGTCAGCCCCAACACCAGCGCGATGTCCGGCGAGTAAAAACTGCGAAACCAGAGCCAGGCGGACAGGGTCGCCCCGACCGCGCAGAGGCACGAAAGCACATGAGCCAGGGGCACGGACGGCCCGGCGAGAGACCAGGCCGCGGCCAGGAGCGCAGGATATCCGGGAGGGAAATGAGCGTGGCGGGGTTCATCGGGATGATCGATGGCCCGATAACCGTGACCTTCTCGAAGCGATCGGGCCAAGATTGCGTAGCCTGCGCCGTCGTACCGCGGCGGTTCGCTCAAGTCTGCTGGAGCAAGAATCGCCAGTGCGGCGACTACCGCGATCAAAATCGCGGCAATCATTAGGTTCTTGGAAAGGTCGATTCCGGGCCGCGGGGTGGAGGCTGTCGGTGTCCAGGCAGGAGGTTTTGCGCGCACGTCGGGTTCCTGCCACGCCTTTGAGCACCGCCTTTGCGCTCCTGGCAGAGGCGTGGAGTCCTCCGCGCATCGAAACACGGAGCCCGAACCGATTCTTCCATCCCAGAGCGCGAATATCAACCTGGGGACGGCAGGTGTCGACGTGCTAGCAAAGAGCAGGAGAACGGCGGTACCCGCGCGCGACCTCAATGCATAGGGCTGGATGCCTCAGGAGGCGGTCGCGACCGCAAGTGCTGGAGCGAGATTCCGTTTCCGAGCACAGTTCGGGCGAGAATAATTGGTTCTGGTCCCAGGTCCGGCGACCTGGTCATGCAACCGAGCCGGAAGAATCTCGGGCTGTTCCCTCCGCGCGGCCGCGGCTCGACCGCTTCCTTTGGGCCTGCCCGGTCGCCGCGCGGCAGTCGGTGCGGACGAACCGCCGGGGAAGGTGTCCTGAAGCTTGTTCACGGCCCGAAGCTCGATCTTGCGGACCCATTCCCGGGTCACTCCGAGACGACGGCCGATCTCCCTGAGCGTCAGTGGCAATTCCCCGGTTAGTCCAAATCGGAGCAAGAGAACCTGGCGCTCTCGTTCGTCCAAACGGTCGAGCCGGCGGAGGATCTCGGCTCGCTCATCACTGAGCTCAAGTGCTGCGTTCGGTTCTAGGCTGCCGTCCATCGAGTCGTCCGGGGACCACGATCCGTCATCGTCGCCGAGCCCACTTTCCAGCTTCAGGTGGCTGGCGCGGCGGGCCTTGGCGACCAAGCTCTTCTGGGCCTCGGTCAGACCGAGTTGCGTGGCGACTTCGTCGAAGCTTGCGGCCCGCCCGAATTCCCGGCAGAGCATCCGCTCAACACGGCGCCACTTGGTAAGTAGCCCGTACATATGGGCCGGCAGCCGGATGGTCATCGTTGTGTTGATGAGGGCGTGGCGAATGGACTGCTTGATCCAGTAGCTGGCATAGGTACTAAAGCGCGTTCCATACTGCGGATTATACTCCTCGGCTGCTCGGATTAAGCCCAGGTTTCCCTCGCCGATCAAATCATCGAGCGCCATGCCACGGTTCAGGTAACCGCGCGCGATCTTGACCACCAGGCGGAGATTCGCCTGGATCATGCGGCGGCGAGCATCACTGTCGCCCCCCGCGATGGCCTCGGCAAGACACTGTTCCTCGGCCGCGGAAAGGAGCGACACTTCGTTGATATCTCGAAAGTAGGACTGGAGATGATTCGAGACTCCGCATTCCGTCGCTTCGGTGCCACGCATTGAGGTGCTCCCGGGTCATGTTCGCCTTCATTGGAAAGACCATCGCCATCCTGGCCACGTCGAAGCAATCCCTTGACTGCCTGAGAACTCAGGGTAGGATCTCAGCCGTCCGAGGTTGTCTAATGCAAGCATGCACTATCCATGGTGGTTTGCCCGTCGATCCCGAATGTTCCTGCCGTCCATGGGTGTCTTCCTAGGCAAGTTGCTTTTTGGGTCTAGAACCGGCAAAGAAATCGCCCTTTTTGACTGAGAACGGAAATTAGCGCGGAAGAGAGGACGGTTGGGTGGCCTGAGCCAGGTGTTTTTGGTCCGTAGCGTCAAGTTAAACTAGATCGATCTCTTACAAAACTTGACAAAGTGCTCATTTTTTTCCGAGTTCTTTGATTGGAGTCTAGGATTCCGGGAGTCGCTGATGTTTAATTAATGACTGTGTGGGTCTCAATGTTGAGGGCAAGGGGTTGGGTACACGGTCAGCCAACAGGACCCAGCGAGGTTTGTACGACGGGCGGACCTCGATATCAGGTGATAACGATCCGGGCGGATACGGTTCCGGGTGGGAGGCGGCGATGCCTATCGAGCCGGACATTGCAGATCTGATGGTGCGAGCCAGGTCGGGAGATGAAACGGCGGTTCAGGAGTTCCTGAATCGATTTGAGCCGGAGGTCCGGACCATGGTGCGCAATCGCCTTCCCAAGAGGCTGCGTCCCAAGTTCGACTCGATGGATTTCGTGCAGGCGGTCTGGCAGAGCTTCTTCACTGATTTGCGCGAGGGAACGCGGGAGTTCGAGAATATCAGGCATCTTCGCGGATTCCTGGCTGGCGTTGCTCGCAACAAGGTCTTCGCGGAACATCGCCGACTGACCAAGACCGAGAAGCACGCACTCGGGCGAGAGGAGCGCCTGTATGTCCGCCGCGGCGCACGCGAGGTTGCGCGCGAAGTGGTCTCTCCGGAGCCGAGTCCCAGTCAGGCTGTCCAGGCGAGAGACCGGCTGGCTCAGCTCACAGCGGGGTGCTCGCCGCGCGAAGTGCAGGTCATCATTCTTCGACACCAGGAGTTGACCTTTGAAGAGATCGCGGCCCGGACCGGTGTCAACGAACGCACGGTGCGGCGGATCATCGACGAGGCGCGAGCGCGGATGGAGACCAAGGGATGGCAATGATCCCTGGGCAGGCATGGCCGACAGCTCTTCCGGCCGGGGAGGTCCCGGCAGAACATTTGATCCCTCGAAATTCCTCAGCCGGCAAGGATCAGAAGCGGGGGCGGACGTTGTGCGCAGGGCCCGCTTCACGGTCATCCGCCGTGGCGCCAGCGCGGCTGGACCCGGTTGCAGGTCGCTCATGGGCTGCGCGGTGCTCGGCAAACGATGAGACAATAACCGTTGTCAGGGAGCACCACGAGTCCTCTTGTAGTGAGGGATCGCGCGGGTTTCAGGCGGTTCTGGACGAGTTCACGAAGCTCTGGGAACAGGAAGAGATTTCCCGGGCCGAAGACTATTTCGCCCGGATCGGCCCCGTGGCTCCGCGACTTGCGGTCGAGGTGATCTACCGCGAGTTCTGCCTGGCCGAGCTATCCGGACTTGAGCCGGACCCAAGGCTTTTCCTGGCCCGGTTTCCCGAGTATCGGCAGCGGTTGGAACGCCTCTTCTCGGTGCATCGACATTTTTCCGCCTCGCAACTGCAGCGCTGGGTCGAGCCGGAACCGGACGCGGACAATTTTCCGCAGCCGGGGGACGACATCGGGCCGTATCTCCTGTTTCGCGAGCTGGGCAGGGGCGGCTTTGCGCGGGTCTACCTGGCCGGACAGGCCGACTTGGAAAACCGGCTGGTGGTGGTCAAGCTCTCGACCCGGTCGACCCGAGAGCCGTGGCTGCTGGCTCGTGTGCGTCATGCCCACGTCGTCGAGATCCTGTCGCACGCGGTCGTTGATGACGGAGCCTTCCAGCTTATCTGCATGCCCTTCATGGGTGGCGCGACGCTATCGGCCGTACTGCATCATCGCCGCCAAGTTCCCTGTGCCCGGCCCCTCCCCGGCGAGCTGCTGCGGGTTCTCGATCTTGTCTCCGCTCCCGAATACGGTGGCGCCAGCACAAAACGGCCGGCACGCGAGATCTTAGCCGCTCTTCCCGACTCCCAAGCTTTTGCCTGGATCACGGCCCGGCTGGCCGACGCGCTGGATCATGCGTTCTGCCGCGGGGTGGCGCACGGCGATGTGAAGCCGTCGAATATCTTGATGACGGCCGACGGCAACCCGATGCTGCTGGACTTCAACCTGGCCCAGGACTGGTCGCTTGCCGCGGATGGACGCCCTCTCGAGGATGTGGGAGGCACCCTCGCCTACATGGCGCCGGAGCGCCTGCGTGCGATCGTCTCAGGCCGGGCCAGCCAGCCCGAGCTATTAGACGCCGCGGTCGGGCGCGACGAGTCTTCGGCAGAGGACCGATTCGAACCTCATCGCGCTGACATCTACTCGCTGGGCATGGTCTTGCTGGAAGCCATCGCGGGTGCTGCTCCTTTGTCCGCCCTGGGCGACGAAACCGGCCCAACCTGGGCGGGGAAGGGACTGTGCGAGTGGGCCGCCCTGCACGCGTCGTTCCGCGAGCAAGGAGCGGCCGCCGTTATTGGCGCGGCCGTGAGCCGTTCCGGCAAATCGGTTCCCGCCGCGCTCCGCGCGATCCTCGAGCGCTGCCTGGCCCCGCGTTCGAACGATCGATACCGACGGGCGCTGGAGCTGGCCGAGGACCTCGACCGGTGGCGAACCGATCGGCCCCTCGCCTACGCCAGTGAGCCGTTCTGGGCCCAGACCGTGCCTCGCTGGGTTCGCACGAGAAGACGGCTCCTCTGGACCGTGGGACTGGCCGTCACTGTGAGCATCGTCACGATGAGTCTGGCGCTTGTCCAGACTCGAACGACTCTCCAGAATCTCGCGATCATGAAATTGGCCCGCAACTGGGATGACATCGAGTCCGGCGCGTTTCAATATCAGCGTCCGGGCTGGCCCCGGCTCCAAGATCCGGATTCGCCTGATAACCTCGCGACTGCGGTGCGCGCGCTCAAGGAGTATGGCGTTCTCGATTCGGAAGACTGGCGGCAGCGTGAGGACGTGCGAAACCTACCTGCCCAGGACCTCGAGGACCTCGAGTTCTGGTTGATGGAGCAGGTTTATCGTTATGCCCGAGCCCTGGGCGACCGACCCGGCTCTCGCGTCGACTGGGCGCGGGCCATCGCCGCCTTGGACCACCTGGCAACGACGCCTCCGCTCCAAGCCGCAGAAGCGTTGCGCCGCCGCGTGCACGACCGGATGACCGGAGCGGACGCACGTGATGCGCGGGCTGAGATTTCCAGCACAATCAGTACAGCGGCAGCCCGTGCGCCCCTCAGCGCGTCCCCTCGACCGGCTCCGCTTCCCGGGCTCGACGAATACCTGCAAGGCTTGGCCGCCGAGCTGGAAGACATCTCCGAGCCGCGCATCGAGCCCCAAAGCGATGCTCCATTGCCTGTTCTCCAAAACGCCCAGAGGGCTCTGGAACACTACGATCAGTTGCTCGCTCGAAATCCCGGCTCGTTCTGGGGCCACTACCGGGCCGCGGTTGTCTGCTTCCGGATGAGACAGTGGTCTCTCGCCGCCGGACACCTCGACTGTTGTCTGCATCGGCGCTCGAAAAACTCCTCTGTGCGGGGCCAGTACGCGGCCTGTCTCGGTGAGTTGGGGTTGCTGGACAGTGCGATTGTTGAATGTAGCCAGGCCCTCAGCGCGGCGCCGGATTATGCCGAGTTTTATCGCTCACGCGCCTTCCTTCGCGCCCAGGGAGGACGGACGCAGGGACTCGAAGAGGACCTGAAGCGATTCGAGATGCTCAGCCGGTCCTTGACGAAGGGCTTCTTCCGCGACCCTCCGGGCCAGAATGCCAGCGAACCCCGATCGTCCACCGTTCCCTTCACGCAACGGGCCCTCGATCTTGACCGCGAGCCTGTCTTTATGGCTCGGCATGGCGACCCCTTGGATGAGCCGGAGGAAGTTCCCCGGGAGGAGATTGAAGCGCGTGCCGAGCTCGCCATCGCCATCAGCAAAGCCGGCGCTCAGTCGCTCTTAGACGGCCCGGCGGCGAGCCTCGCCCCAACCGGCTCAACAGGCCCGCCTGAGACGCCCGGCTGTTCGCCAGCGCTGGACATCGCGACGGTCGAGTTGGGAAAGGTCTTGAAGCTCGATCCCGAGCACATCGGAGCCCGGATGACGCGGATGGCTCAGTCGCTGGCACAGGGCCATTTCGACCAGGCCCGAAACGACCTGGAGCTGGTTCTCGAAGATCCCAAGCTGGCCGACCTGCGCAAGACACCCAAGACGTTTGCGTTTCTTCACGGTGAGGCCCGGCGGTTTGCTCGCTATGGACTCATCGATGAAGCCTTGAAGATCGCTGATAAAACCCTCGAATTGAGCGACGAGGACAAGTCTATTCACGGCCGATCGCACTACTTTAAGGCCGTGGTTCTGGGCTACGCCGCCCGGTCGGATCGCACGCAGATCGCTGCCGCCGCACAGCAGCTCCAGCTTGCGTTCCAGACAAGTCCCCGATTCAAACAATGGTACAAGCGCGACCCGGCCTTCGATCCGGTGCGGATCGGGATCGACGCAGCGCTTCAGCAACTGCCCGAAGTTACATACACTCAATGAGGCCATTAGCGCGGTTTGGATCGAATTGCAGACAGGGCGGCACCGTTTTCCCTTCTGCGCGGTTTGGATCGAATTGCAGACAGGGCGGCACCGTTTTCCCTTCTCCCTCGAGGGAGCGGGGGAACTCCGCTCGCGAGGTCGGGCCGATGGCCGGAGGGGGCTCGACATGTCCCCGCAATGTCCTCACGGCCCTCATACGCCGCTTCGCGGCCACTTCTCATGAGGGGACGAATGTACGACCGCAGTCGGCTCCTTTGCTCGATGCAAGCTGCGCATTAGCAAACGGCTCTAACGCGTGCCGGCAAGCCACTTCTCGATCTCGCAAACTTCGCAGCGCGTGTGAGCTTGGTCTCCGCAACATGCGAGCGGCGCTGAGCTTGATCGAGCTCTCGTCTCTTTTTCGGCATCCGATACACAATCTTGACACGCAGGGGCAAAGCCATCCGCACAGTCGCAGCATTCGCACCGTCCTCTTGCCGGGGCCGAATAAGGCTCAGTCGCCCCGCCGAGGGGGGAACCAGTACAGCTTGTCAAGTACTCGAAGACCACGCGGAAGTCGCAGCGGCCCCGGAACTCTGCGCGCAGCAGGTCCAGGCCTGACGGCCCCAGGAGGTGCAGCACGGTCGTATCAAGATCAAGCAGTGGCTCGACGTCGAGCAATTCCAGGGGCCAGCGACCCTCGCCGAGAATTTGTCGGCAAAGATCGAACCGCTCACCGCGGAGTCGTTCAGCCTGACGGGAATTCTCCAGATCCTCAGACAAAGCCGCGCGGACCAGTCGGGGTCGATCCGCCCAGTCGTCGGCCAACAAGGTCGAAAGGGCCGCAGCGCTAGCATCCCGCGATTGCTGCCAGGGTTTTCTTTCGCAAGATGCGCTGGGAACGTGAAGCAGCACTTCGCCGAGCTCTTCTCCGCGACCCGACCGGATCACGACGAGCTGGCCACGCTCCGGCCCGGTTGCCGGCTCGCCGGGCAAAGTCCCGGCAAACCGGCCCACATGCCCCATCAATCCATAGCGAACCAGGGTGACTGGTTCATCGTTCATCGTCTGATTCCTTGGCCCGCATGACGATCCTCGAATCTGCTCATTCAGAATCTGCAGAGGTTCTCTGCCGCTCCCGACCGGTCTGTTCATCAGACCCGATGCCAGGGCTACGGGCAAGGTAGCTCGTCGTCAGTTGGTAGATGTTAGTCGAGTCGTGAATGGAGCGTAGCAAGTGATGAGTCATCGACTGCTGGGTGCACACCCGGGCGAGCGCGCGACGCCCACCAGCTTCTGACTACTGGCGACGGAAGCGGCCTATCGCACGTGCGCTCATGCACGCAAAGCACGGTTGGTTGTTCTCCCCGCTTGCACTTGTTCCTATAATTCGGGTGTTGGACGAAGCACGCTGATTGACGCCCCACCTAGTAGCCGTACCTGCACGCTCACGTCCCGCCTGAGGGCAAGGTCGAGAAGCGTCCAGCTCCAGCGGGGTACTGACGATGAGCCAATCTCGATGCACCGTGAGCGTGCCCGGACTTGACTGCCCCAGCGAGGTTGAGAGCTTGCGCGGCGCGCTGGCTGAAGCGCCAGGAATCGTCCAACTTGGCTTCGATTTGATCCACGGTTTGATGACCGTCGATTACCTGGCCGAGGTGATCACTCCCGACGAGTTGATCCGCCTGGTTCACGAGCGGGCGGGAATGAAGGCTGTGCTGGCGGGGTCGACCGAAGAGCCAGTTGCGGACGCGACGTCATGGTGGTCGCGCCACGGACGGACGTTCTGCACGTTGGGTTCGGGGCTGGCGTTAGCTGCGGCGATGGCCTTCAAATTGGTGGGGCCTCGACTGGGAGCGAACACGGATCTTTGCCGGCAGATCGCTCTGAGCGGGTTTGCATTCGCGGTCGCTCTCGGTGGGGCCTGGCTCTATCCCCGGGCGCTGCGCAGCTTGAGGCAGTTCCGCCTGGACATCGAGGTCCTCATGGGACTGGCGATCCTGGGTGCGATTGGCCTGGGACAGTGGGACGAGGCGGCCACGGTCGCCTTTCTCTTTGGACTGTCCGAATGGCTCGAATCCAGGAGCCTGGAACGTGCCCGCCGAGCGATCCGCAACCTACTCGATATTGCACCTGTGATTGCCGAACGGCTCGAGCCGGACGGTTCCGTCCAGAAAGTGCCGGCGAGTCTGATCCGGGCTGGAGACCGCGTGCTGGTGCGCTCCGGAGATACTATTCCGATCGATGGCACGGTTCGGCAAGGCCGCTCTAGCGTGGACCAGAAGGCCATTACCGGCGAATCGGTTCCGGTCGAGCGTGGGCCGAGTGATCCGGTCTACGCCGGGACGACCATCGGCGAAGGGACGCTCGAGGTCGAGGCCTCCGGTCCGGCCAGCGACGCCCTGATCACGCGGATCGTCAACCAGGTCCGCGAAGCTCAGGCCGGCCGGGCTGTGATCGAGCGTCGCATCAGCCGCTTTGCGCGCATTTACACGCCCGCGGTGGTCCTATTGTCGGTCCTGGTCATGGTCGTACCGCCGCTCCTCGTGCTGGCCGGAAGCGGTGGCCAGGGCGCGGGGTGGGCGCCGGAAGTCTGGCACGACTGGTTTTACAAAGGGCTCATCGTCCTGGTAATCGCTTGCCCCTGCGCGCTGGTCATCGCCACGCCCGTCGCGGTCGTCAGCGGACTGGCGGCGGCAGCGCGGAGCGGCGTCTTGATCAAGGGAGGCGAGTTCCTCGAGGAGATTGGCCAGCTTCGCGCGCTGGCGTTCGACAAGACGGGCACGCTTACAGTCGGCGAGCCGGACGTGGTCGAGGTCGTCTGTGCTCTCGGCCCGAATGATCAGAACCGCGTTCTTCGAATCGCCGCCGCGCTGGGAGACCGGGGCGGTCACGTGCTGGGCAAGGCGATTGCCCGCCATGCGCGCGGTTTGCGGCTGGACGTGCCGGTCGCTGACGATTACCGCGCTATCCCCGGCAAAGGAGCGCTGGGCCGGGTGGACGCGGTTGAATACCACCTGGGCAGCCATCGATATATCGACGAGGCAGGTCTTTGCCATCCGGCCTTTCACGATGAGCTGGGCAAGGCCGAGACAACCGTCGGCACTGCGGTGGCCATCACGGCTCGAGACGGTCCGCTGGGATGGATCCGCCTGGCGGACCAGCCGCGTCCAGAGGCGGCCGGGGTCCTGGCCGAGCTGCACGAACTGGGACTGCGGACGATCATGCTCACCGGCGACAACCGGCGCACAGCGGCCGCCGTGGCCGCCGAGCTGGGCATCGGTGAAGAGCACGCCGAGCTTCTGCCGGCGGACAAGGTTACGGCCATCACTAATCTGTCCACGCGCCATGGCCCGACCGGCATGGTCGGCGACGGCGTCAACGATGCGCCGGCCCTGGCCGCGGCCCGGGTGAGCATCGCGCTGGGCGGAATCTCCAGCGGGGCCGCGCTTGAGACTGCCGACATCGTCCTCATGGGTGACGACCTGCGCCGGCTTCCCTGGCTGATCCGCCACAGCCGTGCTACGCTCAGGCGCATCCGCCAGAACATCGCCCTGGCACTCTTCGCCAAGGCCATCGTCCTTGTACTGGCCCTCTTTGGCCGGGCCAACCTCTGGATGGCCATCGCCGCCGACGTGGGAACAACTCTGGTGGTCGTCGCCAATGCCCTGCGCCTGCTTCGCGGCGCGAAAGCCTGAGTCTATGCAAGAGCCAGTCTGGCGGGAAAAATTGAGCATCGTCCGCGGATCAGGCCGCGGTGCATCGCACGAATGAGAGCCCGCGTTGGCATCATTTTTCCTGGTTAGGAGACTGCGACCCGGACGGGCCGGTGACCGGGATCACTTGGTTCTTTTCCTCTGGAATCGGAAATCTCTTGGAACTTTGCATGGACCTCCTAAGCCCCCGTGAACCCGTAAACGCGTGGAGCCATGGACTGTGGCTTGCGCTTGCCGTCCCTGGCATTTGGCTCCTCTGGCGGCGAGCTCGCGGGGACTTTGCCAAGCAAGTCAGCCTCATGATCTATGGCTTTACCCTGCTCTTCTGCTCGGCGTGCAGCACGCTCTATCACGGTGTACGGGCCTCTGGTAGCCAGCTCGAGACCTTCGCCCTGCTCGATCATGTCAGCATTTACATGCTGATCGCCGGCACGTACACGCCGATCGCCTGGACATTCCTCCGAAGTCACTGGAGACGAGGCGTTCTGGGAGTGGTCTGGTTCTGGGCGGCGCTGGGCATCTTCATCCAACTTCTCTGCGTCAACTTGCCTCCATGGCTCTACACCTCGTATTACCTGGGCATGGGCTGGGGTGCGCTCTTCTGCTATTTCGAGGTCGCCCGCTGGACGTCGCATCGCGCCTTATTTCCGATCGTTGCCGGCGGGTTGCTGTACAGCCTGGGCGCCGTTTTCAACCTGTTGCATGCACCGGTTCTCTGGCCGGGCGTCTTCCAGTCGCATGAACTTTTCCACGTCTTCGTCGTCGCGGGAAGCCTGACGCACTTTTACTTCATGCTCTCAGTCGTGGGGCCGTCGGAGCTTGGTTCGCAATTCTCGCCGCTGACCGCGGAAAGCCTTGGGTGACGCAAGCGTGAGGTGTGCCTGCCCGTTACGCGTCGCGTCCTACCAGCTCGGAACGTATCCAGGCTCGCAATCGCCTGGACCAGGCCGTCTCGTCCGAGCTGTCCTCATCGATCAGCCAGGAAGTGACCTGGTCGGACCGGATCTTCAGAAGCGGACTCGCTTCGATCTCAAGATACCGCCCATGATCGTCCAGTCTCTCGATTGTGAGGGTCCGGCCATCGAACCGCCAGAGTTCCGCGACCTGGAGTCTGGCGTAGATTTCGGTCCGGTCCACCTGCGGGGGTGAGATGTCCACTTCGATCGCGAGGTCGGGGTTGGGGTAATCGGCGACGTCATTGGATCCCCGGGCCATGGCTGTCCCGGCCGCCGCCAGTTTCTCAGAAAGAAAATAGTACGACTGATCGGCCTCCAGTCCCCGCTCGATATCCGGCCGGATCCACGTCGTCTCGCCGCTGGAGGACATGGGAAGCGACAGCTCCTGGGTGATAGCCCGGACGATCTCCCCGAGGAGCTCACGGTAATTGTCGTGCTTGCGGCCCTTGACCATGAGCTCCATGCTCCTACCGTCATAGGCCATCCGGATCGGCGTGCGTTCCGGAAGCGACCGTACCCACAGCTCGTAGACCCGGAATCCCACGCCGGGAACCAGGATTCGTGTTTCACCGTCGGTCGAACCTGCGCTCAGGCGGCTTGGCTTGGCCATGGTCGTCACGTTGAACACTCCTTCCTGCCGTGCCTCACAAAGGTTGCTGGTTGCAACGCAATGGGGCGAGGAAGACAGCCGAATCACTCGACTGGTTCCGACGAGAGACATTGCGATGGCCGCGCTGGGCAAGAGTCAGAGTGTCCGTGTCAAGAACATCCAGGCTCATCAGCGGTCTGGATCGTCCTCGACCTGGCGTCGATAGGACTCGACGGCCGCTTGCCACTCGTCCAGGAGCGGCTCATCCTCGGACCATCCCGGCGCCGGGGCCAGGGACGGCTCCCTAGGCTCCACGTCCAGGCTGATCAATTCGGCTCCGACAGCCAGGCGATCCGCGATCATGCGCTTTAGCCTGGCGATGGCCTCGTCGCGCGTCGTTCCTTCTGCACTCAGGGCGAGCGGTTCCCCTCCTCTTGCACGGAAACCATTTCCGGAAACACTCTCGACCAAAACGGGAATCCGCATCGATGGCCAACCCTTTCCTGCGAGGCAGCTGACTCCCGCATGCTACCGCGTTCTGCCTGGTGTACGCAACGTGTCCTGGAGCAAAGGGGGGGACTGAGATGGCAGCCCGCTTGGCCTGGGAAGAAAGCTCTGAACGTTTCGATCGGAAATCCTGCCAAATGAATTCGTGGCGCGCTGGCACTTGACGTGCGCCCATTGGCTTCCACAGAATTAACTCCCTTCAGATCGCATAGTCTCGCAGACCATTGGTTGCAGAACGAATCCCATCATCAACCGAGTGAGGCGTGCCATGAGAACGACCCCTGTGTTGATCGGAGCTCTCGCGCTGGCGGGCACCGGCCTTCTCGTGGCGGCTTCCAGCCCCCAGCAGCCGGGCGCCACGGTGATTGAGGTGCAGCCGGCAGTCCCCCAGCAAGTCGTCACTCCCGCTCCGTCCCAGCCGATGGCCATTACACAACCGACGGCCGTCGCGCAGCCGGCTGCAACCGCGCAGCCAGCGGCAACCGGGCAGCCGGCTGCAACCGCGCAGCCAGCGGCCATCGCACAGCCTTCGTCTGTCTTTACTCCCGAGCAGCAAGCTGTTGCCCATGCCGTGGAAACCTTTGCCAAGATCTACAGCGCGGCGGATCCCAAGGCTCTGGCCGATTGCTTCACGGATGATATCGTCCTCACGGATCCGGAAGGCGACGAGACGCGCGGCAAGGCGGCTGTCACCGAGATGTACGCCGGATCGTTCCAGGAAAACCCGGGACTGAAGCTCGAGACACAGGTTGCCGAGGTTCGTTTCATCACACCCGACGTGGCTCGCGTGGAGGGCCGCTCGCGGCTCTCGGGCACTGGCGATGCGTCCGAGTTCACGCGTTTCAGCTCGCTTCTGGTCCACAAGGACGGCAAGTGGCAGGCGGCGGAGATCCGCGAATTCACTGCGCCGGCTGAGGACATTTCCCCTGCCGAGCGGCTCAAAGACCTGGAATGGATGGTCGGTCACTGGGTCGATGAGAGTGGCAACAACAGGGTCGAAGCCGACGTGAAATGGGCCGAAAACAACAGCTACCTGGTCCGCACCTACAGGGCTCAGATGCAGGGAGAGAAACCCACGTCGGGAACGCAGTTCATTGGCTGGGACCCTCAGACCGGCCAGATCAAGTCATGGAACTTCGATTCGGAAGGGGGACACGGCGAAGCTCTCTGGACCCGCACCTCCGACACCGAGTGGGTCGTCAAGGCGCAAGGTGTTCTGAGAGACGGACGGCCAACCTCGGCCACTCAGTTCCACACCATTCTCAACAAGGACTCGGTCCGAACCAACTCGACCGAGCGGATCATCGGTGGCCAGGTCGCGCCTGATATCCTCGATGTCGTGATGGTCCGCAAGCCGCCGCAGCCCAGCGTGACAGCACCGGCATACAGGCCCGCGCAGGCCGTGGAAGCTCCCAGGTGAGCGAGCGTCCCTGCACTATTCCGTCGCGATATCTGGACGGGTGCCGTTACACCCCTCGCGGCCGACAGCTTGCTTCGCGCGAGGGTGGCATCAGCCCGCCTACCCAACGCGTACAGCTCTCTCGCCCTCTCCGGCACTAGATTACCAGTTCGAGGATACTCATGTTGAGCCAGCGATACTTCATCCCCATCGTGGGGTTCA
>JBKQMU010000120.1:0-4565 GCA_052146555.1 Isosphaeraceae bacterium | reverse complement strand
GGGAAATTCGACGATTCCTGGCATGAGCAGATGCTCCATACTCCATTTGCGCCAGGCAAAAAATGGTCAAAACCCGTTCCATCTCCCCCATTTTTACACGGTCGGCCGTGAGTTTGCAAAGGACCAGACTTAACTTTTAGCGAGGCCAACCCGGCTTGGGCGAAGAATGAACGGACCACTTGGGGCTTCTGACGCAGACGACCAACCGCAAGGTGGAATTGCTCGTGTAACTCTTCCAGATCACGGCACACGAGGTTGCGCATCTGGACGTGTTTAAGGTGGTGCCAACCTCCTTCGACCCACGGGTTCAGATCCGGGGCATAGCCCGGCATCGCTTCCAGCCAGACCTTGCTGCGTGTGCTGGATACGAAATCCATGACATCTGTCAGACTGTGGATGGGCGAACCATCCCAGATCAGCAGCAACCAATCAGTGTTCATGAAGCCCGGCGGCGATACCGCAGAGCTTTGAATAGGGGGAAGGCTTCGCGGCGCGATGGGTGAGTGGAAGCTCTGGTCGGCGGCGATTGGCCCTGACGGGACCACCCGGTGATCGTACTCCGCGTGGTTAACACGACCGGCGACGCACGCCGTGCTTGATGCGGCTGATTATACTCTTGTGCACACCAAAGGCTCTCGCAAGATCCCCCACCCGCTCGCCCCAAGACAGCGCCAATCGGATCTCACGCACCTGGGCATCCCGGATCTTCGTACACGGGTGCCTATCTCCCCGCAACCGCCCCCCGTTCCGCAAGCTGTCGGCCGCATTGCTGGAGTGATCACCAAAGATACAGGTTGTCCGGCCAGTTGTTTCGCCGGTCATCGTCGCGATGGCAGACGAATTCGTCACGGCCAAGCTGCCGACCCAGGACCACGCTCATCACCGCGCGGTGGAGCATCACCTTACCTTGACGTGCTCGTCCCTTTGACCCTTGGCCAGCGACCTTGCTGGCAAGTACATACGGCCGCCCGTTGCAGTCGATGCGAAGCTTACGGAGCCGCTGAGGACCCCGAAAGCTGAGATCACCCGAAAGCTCCAGGCTAGGCACTCCCGGAACCTTATACCAGCAATTCTCGAACCCTTCGCCGAACATGATTGCTCTCCCCTGGATGAGTTGTTTCCAGTGGAGATTTGCCCGGCGAGGGGGGGTGCGATTGCCATCCGGGTGGTTCGACGGGAATGAACCTGCGTCCGGTCACTGTTCTGCCGGAGTTTGAGGTGGGACAGCTCTGTCCCGAGGAGCGATGACCGAGGTCTGAAGGGGTTCGGTACTCCTCGTTGGATGTCGCGTCCCGGGCGGGTCCCTCGGATATCGTACACCTATATCGCGCAGGAAACGGCCGCCATATCTGACGAGGGTGGGGGGCAGGCTCATGATCGCCCCTGCTCGGCCTCAAGATCAGGCGACGAGGAGGAGGGCCAGCTGGACGCAGCCACGGTGGAGAAACAGCTCAAGAGTCTGAGGTGGCATCTCTGGCACGGTAACGTCTACCGGGTCCTGCAGCTTACTGAGGATCTGGAGTGTGACCTCGACTCAGGTGTCGATCGAACGGAGCAGGTGAAGAAGCCGCTCTAGGCCATGAGTGAGTTTCATCACTACACCGAGATCAACCGGGCCTTCGTCCCCAACTACGGGGATCGGTATCGCCACGGCGAAGCGATCTCGACGGCGTTTGTGGAATCGACAGTGAACCAGGTGATCAGCAAATGGATGGCCAAGAAACAGGAGGTGTTGGATCCAGCGGGGGGGCGCACTTGCTGCCGCCGGTCCGCACGCAGGTTCTGAACGACGACCTACGGGACACGGCCTGTGAGTAGCATCGACTCAAACCCCGTTTACCTCAATGATAGGGAATTATCGGTGCGATCTGACTTTTCGTGCACCCTTTAAGAGGCGACATCGACTCCGGAATCAATCCCGATGATCATCGCAGGGTTGTTCAGGCAGTGCCAGACGATCGATCCCACTGGTTCGCCGCATCCAGGCGCTGGTCTGCCAGTTGTCTATCGGGGTCGACTCCGAATGCACCGGCGGCAGGGCGAGGAGGAAATGACGTGCCAGGGCATTGACGAACGGCTCGTACATCCCTCGCAGCTCGGCCAGTTTTCGATCCACCGCCTCGCCGTCCCGCACATCAATCCCCGCCGTCCGTAACTCCTCCTGCAGCCGCCGCCATTGGTCCTCGGGCAAGCGGTCCGGGTCCGGATCGATCGGGGCGACATAATAGACCTGGGCCAGGTCCACGACCGTATGCCGCGCGGTGGCGAAGGTCAACTGCGCCTGGTACGGGTCCGCACCCTTGGCCCCCGCGATCACCAGCGCCGCGGTGTCCAGGATCGCCGTCAGCGCCGCCAGCCAGGATTGGTTGTCGTGCTGCGAGCGGTAGTAGCTCAGGACCGGGAAGGAGATGTGACTTTCGAGCACCTCGGCCGCCCACCGCTCCCATTCCTCCAGGAAGCGGTCGAGCCGAGCGAAGTTGCGGTGCCGGCCGAGCCGGATCAGCAATTGGCCGGCGGTCGGCGGCGAGCCTGCTCGGGCATCCAAAAGCGCGATGGTCACCTCGCGATGGGAGAACGCCTGATAGAGCACCGGCAGGTAGCTGATGACGACGGCGAGGAATGCGAACCCAAGGCCCGTCTCGGCGACCGCTAAGAAGCGCCCCAGGGGGTGGGCCGGCGTGACGTCGCCGAAGCCGAGCGTAAAGAAGGTAACCCCACTGAAATAGAGATAGACGGGAAAGCCGGCGTCTTCCCCTGGGGTGTGCAGTGCCAAGCCGAGCGACCATTGCAACAGGGCGAAGCCGAGGATCAGCCCGGCCGCCCACATGCCCATCAGCACCAGCACGGAGAGCGGACCGAAGAAGCTCAGGAAGAGATGGCGCGGCTTGCTCGGTCGCATCTGCCGCGCCAGGGCCGCCCAGGGCGTCCAGGAGTAGATGTAGAAGAGGCGAGCGAACCGAAAGTGACGGGTGATGCGGCGGGGCAGGAGCATCGCCTCGAAGGAGTCCAGCAGGACTAGGGCGATCAGGACCAGACTCCCGCCGGCAATCAAGTACGACATCGTCTCGCCTCGAATCGGCCCGGAAGGAAATCGTGAAGACCCGCTCCGGGTGTATTCCTACCGGTAGCCTCCCGTGGAAGCGGCTCAGATAGGGTACCGCCCAGATTAAGGATAGGGTAAAACTCGCGCTCTTCCTCACGTTTGCAGCAGCTCAGAATAAGCAAGTTGTGGGTCCAACTCAACTTTGGCTGGTCGCGGTAGGTCTCGTAGAACTGCATCATCCGCCAGAGGTTCCGGGCGGAGTAACCCCGGGCATTCGGCTGGCGCTTCTGGATGTACTCGGCCAGAGCCTTGACGGTCCCCTCCCCCCAACCGTCAGCCGCGATCTGCTGGCTGCTGTACTCGCTGATGCTCCAGTAAAGCTCGATGCGGGTCTTATTGGTGGCGGCGACTGCGCGTGTCCGCGCCGCATCGATCAACCCGAGCACAACGTCGAAGTCGGTCTGGGGAGGGGCAGCTGTCGTCCGGACAACTGCCTTGGGCCGACCCGCAGGCGGCTTGGCCGCGAGCTTTTGGGGTAGGGTGCGTTTCTTCGCCATGCCAATGGTATAGCACGGACGCCATCTTCAGACGATTTGAACGATCACCGTAACTCTTTGCGAGCGAGCTGATTCGCTCGACCAGCGCTACGGGCCGCAAGTCATTGTGCCAACGCAGGTTAACGCCCTCATTCAACTGCCCTGGGACACGACCTGATTTATGACCTGGTGAAATCGCAAAGCTTGGTATGGTGGCGCATCATGCATTCGAGAGTAGCCAGAGTCCCCACCAGCAGTGGCCCGTCCATATCGCCATCCGTGGGCGGAACAGCCTCCCCAGGATCGCAACTTCCAGCTGCCGCCATCGCGTTGGCAAGCCCGGCTCGCTGACTTGTGTCCACACCGGGGCCAGTTCCCTGCTCACCATGAGCGACGGGGGGCGAACGATCTGCGTGATCACCCGTCTCAGATCCAGCGCCTGCTGAAAGCAGGATCTTGATCCCCGTGAGTTCATACTCGGACGGACTGCCTTTGGTCTCTCCCTTGCCCCGATGACCTTTCCTCACCTCTCGGAGT
The DNA here is from genome assembly GCA_052146555.1 of Isosphaeraceae bacterium. Classification (GTDB taxonomy): domain Bacteria; phylum Planctomycetota; class Planctomycetia; order Isosphaerales; family Isosphaeraceae; genus Aquisphaera. Next base: position 449 of record JBKQMU010000120.1, on the reverse strand, counting down.
AGCTCAAAGACTGTGGCGGGCTCGCGCTCCCCGTTCCCTCCAAGGCGGTTCACGTACTTCTCCTTGGAACCAGAAAATCGTTGGGTAAATTTCAGTGCAGGATTGTCAGGCCGAGCGACAGTCTCCCCGCGCCCCGGAGAAGGTCGCCACAACTTGTTGGGTTGAACTCGGGCGTCATCAGAGAATGGGAGTGGTTCCTCGCGGGTGAGGCGTGTAAGAAGGGCTAGCCCGACCGGTTAGCTGGCGGCAAGCCAGCGTCTTCAAGCGGCGGCTTGAGGGTGGCGCCCTGGGTAGCACGACATAAGGCGTTGATCCAGTCCTTGTGAAACGGCTTGGATGACCCAGGCAAGGAATTGCTAAGGCCCTGGGCACGTTGGAAACCCACGCAAAACCGGCCTGCCTCGCGAGGCAGGCAACAATCCCTAGTACCTGTATGTGGTGGCGATGGG
>JBKQMU010000119.1:0-13632 GCA_052146555.1 Isosphaeraceae bacterium | reverse complement strand
GTCGAAAAGCTCTGGTCGATCAAAGGTTCCGTCCCCCAGGGGCGGATCATCGCACTGAGCGGCGAGGCCGGCTTTCAGGCCGAGGTGCTGCGCGGTGGTCTCCATTTTGGCCTCTGGCGCTGGCAGTACCGGATTCACAAGGTTCCGCTGGTGACGGTGCCCCAGGGCAAGATCGGCTATGTTTACGCCCGCGACGGCGACCCTCTTTCCCCCAGCCAGACGCTCGGCTGCGTGGTCCCTTCGAACAATTTCCAGGATGCCCGCAGCTTCTTGGTCGGCGAGCAGTTAAGCCCGGACCAAGAGCGGATTGTCGGCCAGCGCGGCCGCCAGCGAGCCATCCTGCGCGAGGGCGTTTATGCGCTCAATCTCGCGCTTTTTTACGTGCTCACCGAGGATACGGTTTACCGCCTGGACACCGGCGGTCAAAAGGAATTCAAGACGCTGCTGAACTGGCAGAACGAGCTGGCGGAGCTCGACGGTTTCAGCCCGGTGATCATCGGCGGCCCAATCGAAACGTTCGACCCTCTCAATCCCGAGCGCCAGATCCAGGTCGATAGTATGGGCATCGTCACCGTGCACGATGGACCGTCGCTCCCTCCTGGCGAGATCATCGCGCCGGCGGTAGGCACCGACCGCAACGATAAGTTCTTCCACAATAATTACCAAGACCCCGAGGCGTTCCTTTCAAGTGGCGGCCGCAGGGGCCTTCAGTACGCGCCTCTGACTGATGGCACCTACTTCATCAACCGCTGGTTCGCAACGCTCGAATCGATTCCCAAGACGATCATCCCGATCGGCTACGTGGGCGTGATCGTCAGCTACTTCGGGCGGACCGGCCAGGACCTTTCCGGCCAGGCCTTCCGTCATGGTGAACGAGTGGCCGAAGGCGAGCGCGGCGTCCAGGAGAAACCGCTGGGGCCGGGCAAATACGCGTTCAACACCTACGCCGGTAACATCGTTTTAGTCCCGACCACCAACTTCGTGCTCCACTGGGTGACCGGCCGGACTGAGGCGCACCGCTATGATGAAAGCCTCCGGTCGATCGACCTAGTCACCAAGGACGCTTATGAGCCGACCTTGCCGCTCTCGGTCGTCGTGCACATCGACTATCAGAAAGCCCCAGGGGTGATCCAGCGCTTTGGCGACGTTAAAAAGCTGATCACCCAGACGCTCGACCCGATGCTCTCGGCGTACTTCCGCGACGTCGCCCACAAGCGGACGATGCTCGAATTGCTCCAGGAGCGTGACTCGATCCAGAGGGAGGCCAGTCAGGAGCTCTCCCGCAAGTTCCACAATTTCGACATCGAGTGCGTGGACGTGCTGATCGGCAAGCCCGACACGAACGAGGCCGGCGGCAAAATCGAGACCCTGCTCGAACAGCTTCGGCTGCGCCAGCTCTCGATGGAGCAGGTCGAGACCTATGCTAAGCAGGTGCAGGCCGCCGAGAAGCTGCGGGTCCTGAACGAGGCTCAGGCCAACGCGTCGATGCAGACCAAGCTGACCAACTCGCTGGTGCAGGTGAGAATCGTCGAGAACGAGGCCGAGGCCCAGCTTGCCAAGGCTCGCAAGGAGGCCGAGCAGAGGATCGTGACAGCCCAGGCCGAGAGCCAGCAGCGCATCCTGGCCGGCCGCGGCGAAGGCGCCCGGATCCTCCAGGAAGGTCTCTCCGAAGCGTCGGTCCTGGTGCGCAAGATTCAGTCGTTCACCGACCCGAGGCTTTATGCCCTGTCGGTCGTGGCCCAGAACCTGGCCCGAAGCAGCCAGCCCCTTGTGCCCGAGCGCGTCTTCATCGCCGGCGGTGCGGGAGGCAACGGCCATTCCGCCGACGGGCTGCCCACGACCGCTGCGGCCGCGGCCGGATCGGGGCTTCTGGGCATGCTCTTGAGCTTGCTCGTGGCCGAGAAATCCGGCTTCGACGTGGCCGGACTGCCCGGCGAAAACATCCTCCTGGAGTTCGCCGATAAGGTCTCCAAGCAGGCCATGGAAAATATTCAGGAAGCCATGGCCCCAGGCGCAGTTCAAGACGGCACGGGCAACTTGAACCTGGAAGCGACCGAAGCGACGCGGACGACGGCAAGCAAGCCCCAAACCGAAACGGTCACGACGGCGACCGTCGGCGGCCAGGCACATTGACCGGCCAGCTCGCTGGCTCAACCGTGCGGAAAAACATACTCTTGCGCTCGCACACGCCCATCCTATCGCGGTGGGCGTGTTGTTTTTTCCTTACGGCCGAAGCACGGTTTTCCACAAGGCCGTGGCGCAGCCTCGACTTCCGATCCGACCGATCCAGCCGTCCTGATACCGCGCTGGAATTTGATTGACGACGCGCAGGTGTTCCGGTAAGAATCGTGACCGCTCGATCGGGGTACGTCAAACGCCACTCACGATGTCGCCGCACAGCTCGTGGCAGAATTGCCCGCTGCAACGGATTGCACCTGGAAGCCCTGGCGATCCCGGGGCCGAACAACTCAAGCAGGGGTTACTCGCATGGAAGTGACAGCTCAAGTTGGACGAGATCATCCTGTCGACCTCAAGCGGGTCACGATGAACCCGGACGGGTCGCAGGTTCACGAACACCTCCTCACGATCGTGCCGGTTTCCTTCCGCGGAAGGACGGTGAAGTTTTGCTTCGTGGGCCGATCCGACGTCCACATCGTCCGTCAGGACGCACGCAATCAAGCCCCTCCGGAATCCTCCCAACGGACGACTTCTCAGTACACGAATCTCGCAATGACCCTCCAGGCCGGCGCCGTCATCAAGGTCGGCCCTGGGCTCATGGAGCTCCGTGTCATCGCCGTGAGCCGCGGACTGGTCACGATCAAGGCCGCGGTGGGAGCCGATGGTTTGCTTCTGAACCTGGAACCGCTCGCCCAGCCCCAGGAACTGAATCTTCGCAGGATCATCGAACGGCTGAACCAGGGCCACGACTATCGCAGCGATGCCCTTTAGGCCCCCATCGCGTTTGGGGAAAAAACTCTCGTCCGCCAGGCAAGCTTCGGGAAAGTCCGGTTTCCCGCCGGCTCGCTTCACCAAGAGGACATGTCCGCTCGGTCGCCGCTTGTCCCAGGAACGGCAAGCGCAGAAGAACACCATCGGAAGGTCTGCATGCTCGTTCTTTCACGCAGGAAAAGTGAAGTCATTCTGATCGATGGCGTCATCCGGATCGAGGTTTTGAATCTGATGAAGGCGACGGTCCGGCTGAGCGTCAGTCTGCCCAAGGGTTTGCAACCCTCACCCTTAGGAGTCCGCAAAGAGCCGCGAGAGCGTGACGACGGCCCCAGAAAGGGAGCGCAAACGGGCGTCAATATTATTCACATGACACTCGTGAACCAGCAGGTGGTCGCGCTCGATCCGGCGATCAGCCTGGGCGTCGTGGACGCCGATAAAGCACGGGTGCTCCTCTTTGTCGATGCCCCCGCGGGAACGGGCGTCTCGACTCTGGAGCCGCATGTCCCGAAGCGAAAAGATGGTGCCGCAAAGCAGAATCTGCTGCAGTTCATGGGCCCAGGCACGGAACACGGAGGAGACGATCGCGGCAAGCTTTCGGCCCGGCCGAACACACAGGCAGAGGCGATCAAGGGTAACGAAACCGGTGCCGATCTCCTGCCGTTTCCTGCCCCGCTTCCGCCGGGACGCTATCGCTGACTCTGAAGATGGCCGAACTGGTCGTCGCGGGCAAACCACGCAGTCCAGACTTCGCCGACCTTCACGCTCAACAGATCGCGTTACCTTACGCGTGTGACGCCAGATCGGAACCGTCACGGCTTTGGGATCGTCGACCCCCGTCAGGTAATGCGCGGAAAGTCGCTGCTCGCTCGATTCGATGACCACCGTGCCGATATTCAGAAACCGATGAAACTGCCCTTCTGCTTGAGGTGTACCCTATTTCCCGCACATCTCGGCCGATATTTCCTCTAATTTCGGGTGCACCCGTGTTCGGTTGGCCGAAGTTCAGACAACCGCCGCAACCCCTGAGGTTTTTCCGTAGACTCTTGCCCGCGGGAGGGCAACCGCCATTGACAGAATCCTGTCGGGGTGGGAAAGGGCAAACGAGGCAACATGAACCGCCGCTCGCACCGACATCGACCGCGTCCCAGCCATCGGCAGCGAGCGCGGGGGCGAGCGGAGAACCGGAAGCGCCATCCAGTCCGAGCAATGCAAACGTAAGCGGCGTAATGTAAAACGCAGGTCGCGAAATTCAAGGAAATTGAACGCGAGATCTGCGGAAACTAGGTTGAAAAACCCCAGTTAGAACGAATTCACGACACGTCCGTCCTGGTGGGCCATCTGACGCGCCAGTGTATACTGGTGATAGTGCATGATACACCTGAACATATAGAATGAGGCGAGATTGGGGTCCGGGCGCGCCTTGATTAGTCGCCAAAGCCGTTTGCGATACTCGCGGCGCAGCTCCGACTCGGGAATATTACGCATCAGGCGGGCCAACAGGACAATCGTGCCGACGAGGTTGCTCGCCTGCATTGTGAGCCAGGACCACGGGTGCCGCCGCCAGTAACGTGCCACCCCGGCGCCGAAGGGGATCCCCTCCCTGAGGTACAGGTCCTCCAGCCGTCCGAAGTACGCCTCGGGCTCGTACAGGTCCTGCATCAATTGCACGTAGCCGTCGAGGAGCTCCTGGCGGGTCATTTGCAGTGGAATGACGTTGGTGCCGTACTCGGGCTCCTCGGCCGAGTCAAGGCGCCCTTCGGCTGCCAGCCGCTCATGCAAGGGCGTCTTGGGGATGGCTGCCAACATGCCCAGCATGGCGCTGGCGATACGCGCCTCCTTCAGGAACTCCCGCTGCGCATCGAAGATCGTCGCGTCGTCGTTGTCGAAGCCCACGATCATGCCGCACCAAACCTCGATCCCCGTTCGCTGTACCTTGTGGACGCGATCCAGGATCGTCCCCACCGGACGCACGTTTTGGAACTTCTTCGTCTCCCGCAGCGCCTTCTCGTTGGGGGATTCGATCCCGATGAAGACGCTGATTATGTTGGCGTCTACCATCAGGCGAAGCAGTTCGTCGTCCTCGGCTAGATCGAGCGAAGCCTCGGTGAAAAAGTCGAACGGGTAGCCGTTGGCCTCCTGGTAGGCGATCAGGTCGCGGAGGAGGACCTTGACCGCCTTCTTATTGCCGATGAGGTTGTCGTCCACGATGAAAGCGATGTTGATCTTCTGGGATCGCAGAGCCTCGAGCTCGGAAATGACTTGGGCGCTGGTCTTGAGGCGTGGGCGGCGTCCGAAGGTGACGATGATGTCGCAGAATTCACACTGAAAGGGACAACCGCGCGAGAACTGAACGCTGCCGAACAGGTAATGACGCATCTTCAGCAAGTCGAACCGAGGTGTCGGCACCTTGGTCATGTCGGTCTTCTCGGCTTGCTCGTAACGGGTGAGGTGGCCCCCCTGCTGCCAATCGTTGAGGAAGCGCGGCCAGGTCTCATCCGCCTCGCCGACGAAGATCACGTCGGCCAATCCATCGAAGTAATCCTCCTGGACACTTACCCACGGGCCACCGACGACGGTAAAGACGCCCCGCGACTTCAGCTCGGAGAGAATCTGGCGCATCCGCTGCCGCTGGACAGACATGCCGGTCAGCCCGACGATGTCGGCACAAGCCAGGCGATCCCAGTTGAGGGCCTCAACGTTCTCGTCGATCAGGGTGACGTTGTGTTGCGGCGGCGTCAGGGCCGCCAGCAGCGGCAAGCAGGCGACCGGAAGAGTGGCACGCTTGCCGACAAGCGGCAGGGCGTGTTCTAGGCCCCAGTAGGACACCTCAAAGCGTGGGTTGATAAGGACGATTTCGGCCATTGAATCCGACCCTCTGGACCGAATTAGGAAGTCGTGTGCCAGGGAGCCGCGGCCGAGCGAGTTCATCAGGCAGACTGGAGCTATCACACGGGGCAGAATATCTCAAGAGGAAATAGCCTATTTCCCGCGACATCTCGGCCGATATTTCCATTAATTTCGGGTGCACCCGTATTCTCTTGCCCGCTGGAGGGCAACCGCCATTGACAGAATCCTGTTGTGGTGGGAAATGGCAAACGAGTCAACATGTTATCGCGATTCGACATGATCGAAGTACAGAATTGAGATACGGCAAGTCTCGTGCGTTGCATTTGCCGTTCGAGGGCCATCATTGCGACGGTGCTGCGATATCCATGAGATCATCTCTCATCGAGGGAATGGAGACACGTGCCCTCACTTGGGTCTCTCGGTGGACGAAATCCCTTCGAGATCGAGTCAGCACCGGTCTAGAAAAAAGCAACCGCGGCGGTTTCCGGCAGTGTCTGGAGTAGCGCCCCGGTGCTGGCTATGATGAAGGCGCGGAGAAGACGAAGAGCGTGGGTCGGGCCAAAATGTGTGGGCTTCTTGCGTTCCCAAGCTCGGGATTGCCTGTCTTTGGATTCCCAGGTTGGGACCTTCCTGTCCCGCTCTTCCCAGAGCAACTTAGATAGGGAGAAGACAATGCCAGAAAGCGTCTACAAGGTGATCGAGCTGGTGGGGTCGAGCCCCGAATCGTGGGAGAAGGCAGTTGCGACTGCCGTGAAACTGGCGTCCAGCTCTCTGCGGGATCTGCGTGTCGCCGAGGTCTCCGAGCTTGATGTGCACATCAAGGACGGGAAGATCGAGGCCTATCGCGCCAAGGTCCGCATTTCGTTCAAGTATGAGGGGGGACAGGGCTGATAGAGCCGGAAAGCGCTCGGGTGGCTGAGGGGGGATCAAGAAGTCACGACAGGCGAAGATCGCGCAGCGCCAGGATCAACATGCCTGAGCCATACCACCTCAGCCATCCGACGCACAGCACCTCGCGGCGACCCTTGCTCCCGGCCTCCGGTAGTTGATTTGCTGCGAGGCTTGACTGGCCGCCGGTTTTCAAATACGATCGTGGTTTCCCCGCTCTTGTCGGGGCTTCTGCGGCGACTGGCCACCGCCTGGGCCGGCGCGTTTCTGCACGCTGAATTGCAAGAGTTTCAGGACTACAGGTTTATGCCCCGGAAAAAGTTCGGCCGTAACCGCAAGAATCGGTGCCGGTTTTGCACCCGCGAGGGATGCCCTCGTCCCGCGTACGTTGATTACAAGGACATCGGTCTGCTCAAGAAGCTTTGTACCAACCAAAGCAAGATGTTCTCACGCAAGCGCAGCGGCAACTGCGCGGCGTTTCAGCGGGCGTCCAGCGCCGCGGTGAAGCGAGCACGCTTCATGGCTCTCATTCCGTACGTGGGCGAGTAGATCACGCGGTGGCGTACCCACCGATGTGCCCGTAACGCTCACGACAACTCAGGGCAACCCCTCCCCGGCGGCAAGGAAAGCTCGGAGCTGCCCCTCGAGAACGGGCAGCGGCTTGCCGACCCTGTCCTCGAGCGACCGTCCAGTGCTGCGCTTGATTCGTCCCCGGTATGCGTCACGCACGTAGTCAAGGAACGCATCGCGATAAACGGCCCCGTCCCATTGCATCAAGAAGACCGCCAGGGCCATGGCCTGCTGGTAGTTCTCCCGGATGCGCTCATCGCGATTGAACGCGTTCTGATCGAGTTGCAGGAACTGATCCAGTGGCACGAACTTACCGGCGCCGAGCATCCGCCTGGCCGCTGCCATCCGCGGGCCGGCCAGCCCGCCAAATTCGAGCGTGCCGTCCAACCGGGGAGTGACGGTCTCGAAGTAGGTGCCCAGCCCCTCGAAGACCCAGTAATTCCCGGCGTTCTTGGTATACGCGTTGGGTCCGGCCGTTTCAAACAGAAGCTGGTGCGAGACTTCGTGGTACAAGGTCGCGGTGACGGGAAGCTGGCCCCCTTGATCGCGGAAAAAGTACGCCACGGACCGGCTGCCCTTACCCGGCCGCGGCGGGTTGTAGTAACCGAGGCTACCGCTGATCCCAGCGCCGGCCAGTGGCGTCAGGTGCTTGACATATTCCTCGTCAGACGCGAAATACCAGACCTGATGGGTACGGTAGGAACCTTCGCCGGAAAGCGCCGCGGAACGTAAACGCCTGGCCAGAGGAAGGTTCTCGCCCACGACGTCGGCCATCAAGGTGAAAAACAGGTCGTAAAACGCCTCCAGCCTGCGAGCAAATTCGACGGCTTCACCCAGCGGCACATCGGCCTGGATCTCAAAGTGCTCGGTCGCGATCTGCCAGGGATTCTGCAAGCTCGCTCGCAGTGAATCCGCCTGGCGAGCGGGCAGCCAGCGGACCTGCTTTTGCCCTCTGCTTGCAGGCGCGGGCAGCTCGCCCCGGTCGAGGTGAACAACCCAGTCCGCGGGAACCCAGCCGAAAACGGGATGGTCGACGTTACCGGCCTTAAGCTGGCGAACCGCAAACGGCCGCGCCCATCCTCCGTTGTAAGGCACATAGCCCGTGAGCCTGCGCGCCTCGGGGTGGTCTGGCGTCCGCTCTAGAATGGCCCGCAAGCAGAGAGCCGTCTGGGTAATATGGGGGGGGTTCGTCGCTGCAGCTCGTTTCGCCAGGGCATAGAGCTCGGATGCCGCCCGCGACCGCGCCTGCTCGAGTTCCTGACGTCCAAACAAAGCAGTCTTTTCGCTGGGCTTTCCAGCGATGCTGGCAAGCCCTTCCCCTCGACCTGGAACCACCTGGGGAAGAGGAGCCAGACTGCTGACTCCATGGTGCGCGCCGGCCGTGGCGAAAAGTCGGCGAACCGCGGCAGCCTCATCCGAGCCGCCCCGGCGCTCCAACCGCTGGGCTAGCGCTTCCAGCTCCTTCGCCTCGCGTTTGAGAATGGCTTCGCGGCAGGCTTTCAGATCGTCCCTCGCGGCCGGGCCGATGGCCGGAGGAGGGACCTGAGCGAGCAGGGTCAATCCGAGGATCAGAGACGTGGATAGCATCGCGATCCTTCCGCTGGACGGCTGAGCATCTCCCGGTCATCGCCCGTCTCGGTTCTGAAAGAGACGGCCAGAACATTCACGTTATTTGAAGATCCGTGGCCATCATGCGATCCGCGGCGGCTCTCGACACGCCGAGACGCCCAACGCTCCGCCATTGGACTGGACGGCCCCAGCAATCCGTCGCACAATGCCGGCCCTGACTCCCTGATTGGGACTGCCCCTGCGAGCATCGCAGGCGATCGAAAGGATTCGCCCCGCCATGAGTCTCTCGCGCCCGCGCATTCCCGGCATGCTTGTCCTTATTCTCGGCCTATTCCTGGGATGGGGGCTTGCCAGCCTGCGTCCGGTCTCGATTCACGCCGGCGGCGGCGATCGATCGGGGGAATCGATCGTGACCACGGGACCGATCCTGATCCGCTACGATGAAGGCAACAAGGTTCAGATCCCACTGGAAGCCCTCTATCTCCTGGATTACAAGGGGGGCCGGCTGCTGGGGACAGTCCCTTCGCTTCAGGGGACAGGAACAAGCTCACGGTATCTTGGAGCCTTCGCCGAGCGCGACCTGGTCGCCGATTTCAAGCTCGACCTCGACCATGGTCCCCGGCCCCATTTTCTCATGACCACCGGTGCGCTGGGCAGCTACAGCGCCGGCTGGGCGCCCCTTTATGTGTTCGAGGCCAGCACCAGCCAGGTCGCGATGTACCGGATCATGCAGCAGACGGTCGGCACGGCAGCCCGGACCCGGCTCGAGCTGGTCGAGCTGCGGTCGCTGGCCAAGGGCGAGCCTCAGCCCTCGCTCTAGTGACCTGGAGCACCGGGACCGCGCCCTTTCCGACCCGAACGGCTAGCAGCAGGAGCGGCTTCGCCTCCTCCCTCCTCGCTGAGGATCGAGCCCTCACCGTAGGGGCGAGCTTCTTGGTGATCGAGCAGCCAGGTCGCGCGCGGATCGAAGACCCGCACAGGGACACGGTCAGTGCCGCTCCGGCCGTACTCTCCATAAGGATCACGAACCCCTGACCCGTACCGCGCGAAGATGTCTCCGGTCGTGTACTGGAAGAAGCCCAACCACTGGTGGTCCAGCCCTATGCCAAAGGGAGGTCTGTATTTCCAATCGATTGCACCGAAAATCTTCTTATGCACCGGCGCGGTGTGAAATGCCAGGATCAGGATCGACATGGTGACAAGCGACGTGGCTAGGGCGAAGAGCAGCCTGCCGGCGTGAAAGATGGGTGTCGGGAAGCGGACCATGCTCGGACCCAGGCTATCGGTGGTAACGCGAAAGAACACGAGGGAGACGCAAAAGATTGACAGAAGCGACAGCGTGTCCGAAAACCCCCAGCCGAGGCCCATGCTATCGATGATACTTGCCAGCGGTTCGTAGAAGTTAAACGCGATCAGTCCGCTGAAGAGGACGTTGAAGAACATGAGTGCAGCGCCCCAGAGACCCTCGCTGGAAAGTGCGTAGGTCATGAGCAAGATCACAAAGCTGAAGACCAGATCGATCGCGGCTCTTGGTACCATGGCGCAGCTCTCAATCGTCTGAAGAGTCGGTTCACCGGCTCTCGTTTCGGCCCGACCCGGAGGCAACTCGGTCGCTTCTGAGCGAGACCTCGAGGCACGATCCGGTTCCTTGGGCTTACACGATCCAGTTCTTGGGCTTACTTGACCACGCGCAAAAGTTCCTCGATGGATGTCCGCCCCTGGATGACCTGGCGGAGGCCGTCTTCCTGGAGATAGATCATTCCGTTCTTGCGAGCCTCGGCCTTGATCCTATTGAGTGAGGGATTCTCTCTGAGCATCTCGCGGAGCGGCTCGGAAATAACCAGCAGCTCGAAGATGCCGATGCGGCCGAAGTAACCGGTTCCTCCGCACTGCTGGCATACCTGCTCGGGATTCTCGGGGCGGCGGTAGAAGACGTCGACCTTCTCGACCGGCAGGTTGGCCTTCTTGAGGAATTCGGGCTTGGGCTTGTAGGGCTCCTTGCAGGCGTCGCAGAGCAGACGGACCAAGCGCTGGCCGAGCACGGCGGTCAGGGCCGAGGAGATCATGAACGGTTCGAGGCCCAGGTCCAAAAGCCGGAAAAGCGAGGTGACCGCGTCGTTGGAGTGGACCGTGGAGAAGACCATATGGCCGGTGTTGGCCGCTTGGCAGGCGATCGTTGCTGTTTCCTGGTCGCGGATCTCACCAATCATGATGACGTCCGGGTCTTGGCGCAAGATTGACCGCAGGCTGGCGGCGAAGGTCTGGCCGGCCTTGGTGTTGACTTCCATCTGAGTGATGTTGTCCAGATGGTACTCGATTGGATCTTCGACGGTGATGATGTTCCGCTGGTAGCGGTCGATCTCGCGGAGCGACGTGTACAGGGTGGTCGACTTGCCCGAGCCCGTGGGACCGCAGCAGAGGAACAGGCCATGGGGCTGGGTCACCATGGAGCGGACCTGATCGACCAGCTTGGGGCGCATACCCAGGTCTTCCAGCTTGGTCACCGCGGCCGAGTTGTCAAGGATTCGCATCACCAGCTTCTCACCGGCCTTGGAGCCCGAGCTAGCCACGCGGAAGTCAAGCTCGCGGCCTTGCATCTTGGCACCGAACGATCCGTCCTGGGGCTTGCGCTTCTCGGTAATGTCCATCGCCGAGAGAACTTTGAATACGTTGATGACCGCATCGCCGATCGGCCGGTCGAACGGCTCGGCCGCGTGCAGGATACCGTCGATACGGTACCGTACCGAGAGCTGATCCGCAGTCGGCTCGAGGTGAATATCAGTGGCACGCCGCAGCACGGCGTCGTAGATAAGCTCCTTGGCGGCCATAAACGAGCGCGACTCCTCGGCTTGACGCACCCGATCGGGGTCCTCCTTGTTCTTGCCAGCGCTCTTGCCGACAAACGAAATCGGAGGTCCGCTGCGGTCCACCACCGTGACGTCTCGATTGAACATCGGCTTGGCGCTCATTTGCAGCAATAAGCCGTTGGCAACCTCGCCGAGGTGATAAGGCGTCAGAATCTTCTGATCATCGGGCACTGTCTGATTTCGAACAAACGCATATGTAAAAATGGGGCCCAGGTAGGCCAGGATCAAGAGCGTCAGTCCCAGGGCGTAGAAAGGGATCGCGAAAACCATGATCAGCCCCAGCACTCCCGAGAAGAAGATCACGTTGTTCCAGAGGGCGAACTTGACGTTGCTCAGCTCCCTGGTGTCGTTATCGACCCAGTCTGTGGTCCAGATCCACAGCAGATAAACCACGAGCACCGGTACGAACTTGTAGAGGTTCAGATAGAATCCGGGCCCACGCGTGACGCCGGGTGACTGGGCCAAAACCGGGGAGAGCAACTCATCAGCGGTGGCTAGGGAGCCTCCGGCCAGGAGCACCACGAGGACCGTCGCGAGCACCAGGAACGGACGAATCATGAGCAGACCTTTCTCGGCTCTCCGGCCACGGCGCACGTTCATCGCAGCTCCTTGAAGGAAGACTGATCGGCTCAAGTGGCGGGCTAGCCTGGAGTGATTCTTCCGTGAGGGTCGATCCGGCGCAACCCGCGTTTTATAGAATACCAGGTTGAGCGATCGTAATCCCCTTGAGCGCCATTTTCAGAGACTCGGGGTGGGGAGCATATTCAAACGCCGTGGCGCGTTCGATCTTGTCGGCGACCACGAGTTGCCGCAGGCTCTCGGTGAAGTCCATCATCCCCTCGTCTTTACCGATCCGGATCGCGTCACCGAGCTTGTTGTCTTCCTCGTTCATGATCAACTTCCGGACGGTCGGATTGGTCCGCATGATCTCGTTGGTCGGAACCCGAGTGATCCCCTTTGCCGCCCATTCTTTGGTCGTCGGCACTAGCTTCTGGGCGACGATCGCCTTGAGGTTGAACTCCAGTGACTGCCGCAGCGATGAGTGCATGTCGTGTGGGAAGAGGTCCAGCAGCCGGCTCACCGTCGAGGGAGCGGTGCCCGCGTGGATCGTGCCGAAGACAAGGTGTCCGGTCTCGGCCGCGTGCATTGCCGCGCTGAAGGTCTCACGGTCGCGCATCTCACCGACTAAGATCACGTCGGGATCTTGCCGCACCGCGTGCTTGAGGGCCACGTCCCAGTTGATCACGTCGATTCCGACCTCGCGCTGGTTGATGATCGACTTGTCGTCCTTGAAGGTGTACTCGATCGGGTCCTCGATGGTCACGATGTGCAGCCGCTCGCGCTCGTTAATATACTGCAGCATCGAGGCGATCGTCGTGCTTTTGCCCGACCCGGTGACGCCCGCCAGGATGACGATGCCCTGCTCGTACTTGGTGATCTCCGCCAGCACCGGCGGCAAGTGCAGGTCTTCGAACGAGGGGATCTTGTTGTTGACCCGGCGGGCCACCAGGCTCAGCCGCCCCCGCTGTTTGAAGAGGTTGACGCGAAACCGGGTCTCCAGCTCGCCGTCGTAGACGATATGGGCGAGGTCGACGCCTCCCTCCTCGTCGAGAATTCCCCGCTGGCGCGGACTGAGTAGCGGATACATGAGCCGTTCCATGTCGGCGCTGGACAGCGGGGGAAGCTGCATCTGCCGCAAGACGCCGGCGAGCCTCATGGCCGGCGGCAACCCGACTTTCAGGTGTAGGTCTGATCCCTTGTACTTCATCACCATCCGGAAGAGCTTGTTCGCCTCCGGCTCGCTCGTGCTGGTCTCCACGGAAGCATCCGCTGCGGTCGACATGAAAGGGACTCCTCGCAAACCCAGTGATCGCACGAAGCGTGGGAATTCGGTGTGATTTTGTCTTCTCGATGAGCCGGCTTGATGCCCGGGCGGGGAGCC
>JBKQMU010000118.1:0-15025 GCA_052146555.1 Isosphaeraceae bacterium | reverse complement strand
GGTCTGCTTCGCGCAGGATATGCGCGACTTCTTGGGCGGTCCTTCGCCTGCTCATGAGTCCCTCCGTGGCTCAGTCTACCGGAGGACTCCCATTTCGGCTGGACCAGATTTTGGGGAGCAGGCCAGTCGAAAAATCGCGGGAAACTCGTCCTTGCGATGCAAAGTGCCGGGAAAACCGGCCTCAATTGGGGGATCGCGTTTTGGAGGCGGTCTCTCGTCCCTGATCGGCAAAGCACTTGCGTACAGAGCAACCGCCTCTGACGCGGGGGCTGCTGCTTGACGCGGGGGTGGATATTATCAAGATGAAGGAATTGCTCGGCCACCGGCACGTGACCACCACCCAGATCGACGACAAGCGGCGGCGGGGCCTCAAGGAGGAGGCGTCGCACGACCTACCGATCTGACGGGGGGCCCTGCCCCCGGCCGCTCGAGATAACGGCCCGGTTACCGAAGGAGTGTGTTTCTGCGAGAAACTTACCCAGTGATGTATCCCGGCGACGAGGGATTCTTCGAGCATAAGATTGAGCTTGGCGACGAGAAGCCGAAGGAGATCCTCCGCGAGTGTCTGGGACGGCATGCCGATTTGGGTAGAACCCAAGAGACGAAAACCGGGGAAAACCACTGTGCTAAAGGGGTTCCGAGTAACCTCGCGGAACCTTACTTACCTTTGTTGGTACCCAATTTTCCGGTGCGGGCCGATGCCCCTCGGGGAGTACCGGCAGCTCTGGCGAACGATTACGGCGGGGGGGGCGAGTGACGGGGGAATTAGCTCCTGGCGCAATCTCTTGACCCTGGAGTAAGTCCGGAGAGACTCGGATGAGTACTGGGACGAAGCTCGGCGCGGGGTTCGCCTTGGGGATGGTGATCATCGTGGCGATAGCCATCCAGACCCAAGTGCTTATGCAGCAATTGTCAGAGGCAAATAGGTGGGTCGTGCATACCCACCAAGTTCTGGAGGGCCTCGAACGGTTCGTGTCGCTGCTTAAGGATGCCGAGTCGGGTCAGCGTGGGTTTCTCTTGACCGGTGACGGACGGTATCTGGAACCCTACACCGCGGCTTCCGGCCAGATCCCGAGGGAGCTCGACACGTTGTTCTCCCTCACCGGGGACAATCCCGCTCAGCAAGAGAGCCTCCAGCGGGCCCGGAAACTCGCCGACGCCAAGCTCGCCGAACTGGACGAGACGATCCAACTCCGGAGGAAGTCGGGTCCCGAGGCCGCCTTGCAAGTCGTCCGCTCCGACCGGGGTAAGCTGATTATGGATGATTTCCAGGCCGTGGCGAACGAAATGGAAACCCGCGAGCAGAAGTTGCTGGAGATGCGGCGTGATTCGGTGAACGTCGTCTCCCATCGCACTCTCCTGACAATCGCTCTTGTGATGCCGCTCGCTTGGGTGGCGATCGCCATCGCCGTCGTGGTACTCATCCGCAACCTTCGATTCCTCGGCCCTGATCCATGGCCCGTGACTCCGGGCGGGAAGTGGCCCGGTATCGCGCTTAAGTACATTTCCGCGGCGATACTCGTCGCCGTGGCCGCGGTGCTGCGATGGTTAGGTGAGTCATTAGGGCCTCTACCCATATTCATCACGTTCTATCCGGCAGTCCTGTTGGCGGCGATCCTCGGGGGGAGCGGACCGGGAATTCTTGCTACCGTGCTCTCGGCCCTGGTTACTGATTATTTCTGCATACCGCCTGTCGGGTCGTTCCACGTCGAGCATCCGAGTGATCTACTGGCTCTAGGGATCTTTGTCGGCACCAATGTCTCCATCTCCGTCCTGGCGGAACGCTTGCAGCGGGCCCGGTGGGCCGAGGCGGTCAGTGTGGCGCAGGAGCAGGAATTGGCGCTGCTGGACCTGGGGAACCTCCTCTCACTGGATCCGGACCACCGGATCGTTCGTTGGAACGAGGGCTGCCATCGGCTGTATGGCTTCGACCCCCAGGAAGCCCAGGGCCGCCTCGCCGATGAGTTGCTGCAAACTCACGTCCCGCAGCCCCTGGAGCAAATCAACCGCACGCTCCTCGAGCACGGCTACTGGGAAGGCGAACTGATTCGCCGCCGCAAGGACGGCACGGAGGTCGTCGTCGAGATCCTGAGGGCGTTACGCCGCGACGCCAAGGGAGGGCCCTCGGCGATCCTCGAGGTCAGCACCGATGTCACCCAGCGGGGACGCGATGCGCAGGCACTGCGAGAGAGCGAGGAGCGGTTCCGCACGATGGCCAATGCCATCCCGCAGCTTGCGTGGATCGCCAAGCCTGACGGGTACATCTATTGGTATAACCAGCGTTGGTACGAATACACCGGCACCACGCCCGAACAGATGGAGGGCTGGGGCTGGCAGAGCGTCCACGATCCGCAGCAACTCCCTGAAGTGCTGGAGCGATGGAAGAAATCCATCGCCACGGGCGAGCCGTTCGACATGATCTTCCCCTTGCGCGGATTGGATGGCGTCTTCCGGCCGTTCCTGACGCGGGGCATGCCGCTTAAGGACAACCAGGGCCGTGTCCAGCAATGGTTCGGGACCAATACCGACGTGTCAGAGCAGAAACAGGCCGCGGAAGAGTTGCGCGAGAGTGAAGAGCGGTTCCGGCTGTTGATCGAGAGCGTGCGCGACTACGCCATCTTTACGCTGGATCCCGAGGGGCGCGTGACCAGTTGGAACGCCGGGGCGGAGCGGATCAAGGGCTACCGGGCCGAGGAAATCCTGGGCCAGCCGTTCACGCGTTTCTACCCGCCGGAGGCCGTAGGGGGAGGCTTACCAAGCCGGCTACTGCAAACCGCCGCCGCCGAGGGCCAATGCGAAGACGTAGGTTGGCGCGTCCGGAAGGACGGCGGTCGCTTCTGGGCCGACGCGATCGTCACCGCCCTGCGCAACGAAGCCGGGCACCTGCGCGGCTTCGTCAAGATCACCCGAGACATGACCGAGCGGAAACGGACCGAAGCCAAGATCCTCCGCCAGACCGCCGTCCTGGACGGCATCAACCGCATCTTCCGGGACGCCCTGCGTTGCGTGACGGATGAGGACTTGGGGCGGACTTGCCTCGCCGTAGCCGAGGGTGTAACCGCGAGCAAGTTCGGCTTCCTGGGCGAGATCAACCCGACCACGGGGCTGATGGACGACATCGCCATCAGTGACCCTGGCTGGGAAGATTGCCGGATTGAGCCCCAGAGCGGCAATCGCCGCCCGCCGCTCCACTTCCAGATCCACGGCATCTACGGGCGGGTCCTTCGAGACGGCCGAAGCCTTTTCACCAACGACCCGGAGAGCCACCCGGATCGGATCGGCGTGCCACCCGGACACCCGCCACTCACAGCTTTCCTGGGCGTCCCGCTGGTGCGCGACGGACAAACCATCGGCATGGTCGGCGTGGGCAATCGGGACGGCGGTTACAGCCAGGAGGAACTGGAAGCCCTGGAGGCCCTGGCGCCCGCGATGGTGGAGGCGTTCTCCCGCAATCGCGCCGAAGCGGCCCTGCACCGGCTCAACCAGGAACTGGATCAACGCGTGCGCGCACGCACCACTGACCTCGAAGCCGCCAACAAGGAACTGGAGGCATTTAGCTATTCGGTGTCCCACGATCTGCGGGCACCGCTGCGGGGCATGGACGGATTCAGCCAGGCCCTCCTTGAGTTCTACGACAGGCAGTTGGATGCCCAGGGCCGAGACTGGCTCAACCGAATCCGCGCCGGTTGTCAACGCATGGGCCAACTGATTGATGACCTGCTCCGCCTGTCGCGGCTGACCCGTGCCGAGATGCGCTGCCGGCGCGTCGACCTCACCGCGATGGCCCGAGAGATCGCGGGCGAACTGCGGGAGACCGCACCCGGGCGCTCGGCGGAGTTTCGCATCGCCGAAGGGCTCACGGCAGTGGGTGATCCGCAACTGCTCCGGCCGGCACTGCGAAACCTGCTGGAGAACGCCTGGAAATTCACCACCAAACGCTCGGCAGCGGTGATCGAATTGGGGCAGGCGCCCGCCCCACTGCCGACGGACCCGGCCGCCGCGCCTGACCCAGCCCGCCCCCACCCCGGGGAAACGATCTACTTCGTCCGGGACAACGGCGCCGGCTTCGACATGGCCTACGCCAACAAGCACTTCGCCCCGTTCCAACGACTGCATTCCGTCAAGGATTATCCCGGCAACGGGATCGGACTGGCCCTGGTGCAGCGTGTTGTTCACCGGCATGGCGGCCGGATCTGGGCCGAGGCGGCACCGGACCAGGGGGCGACCTTCTACTTCACCCTGAATGAGCCGGGAGGCGAACATGGAGCGTAAGATGATCCTGCTCGTGGAAGACAACCCTGACGACCAGGAGTTGACGCGGTTGGCGTTTGCGAAACACAACCTTCAGAACGACCTGGTGATCGTTAACGATGGCGTCGAGGCGATTGAATATTTATTCGGCAGCGAGGGCCAGGAGAATCCCGACCCCCGCCCACTACCCGCGGTCGTGTTGCTGGACTTGAAGTTGCCGCGGATGGATGGCCTGGAGGTGCTGCAGCGCATCCGGGCCCATCCGCACACCCGAACCTTGCCCGTGGTCGTACTCACCTCGTCGCAGGAAGACCATGATGTAGCTTCCAGTTATTCCAACGGTGTCAACAGCTACGTCCGCAAGCCGGTTAATTTCGTCGAGTTCGTCGAAGCCGTGCGCCAACTGGGACTGTACTGGCTGCTGTTGAACATCCCACCATCAAGAGCTGACGCATGAAAATACCCTTGCGGGTTCTGCTTCTCGAGGACTCCGAAGACGACGCACTGTTAGCCGTGCGCGAACTCCGCCGCTGGGGCTTCGAGCCCGATTGGAGTCGAGTGGAGACCGAGCCCGACTATCTCGCCCACCTCGAACCGACCCTCGACCTCATCCTCGCCGATTATAATCTCCCCCAGTTCGACGCCCTGAAGGCCTTGCACCGCTTACAGGAACGCGGGTTGGACATCCCCTTCATTGTGGTCACGGGTGCCCTCGGCGATGAGAGGGCGGTCGAGTGCCTGAAGCAAGGTGCCACCGATTACCTGCTCAAGGACCGGCTGGCGCGGCTGGGGCCAGCGGTGACGCTCGCGCTGGAACTGAAGCGGGTCCGGGACGACAAGCGGCGAGCGGTGGAGGCGTTGGCCCGGAGCGAGCAGCGGTATCGCTCGTTCGTGACGGCGTCGGCGCAGGTCGTCTGGACGACCAATCCCATTGGAGAGGTGGACTGCGAGATCCCAGAATGGCAGGCTTATACCGGCCAGACCGCGGAGGAAGCTCGCGGCCTGGGCTGGATGAACGCGATCCACCCGGAGGATCATTCGCGGGTCGCCGAAGCCTGGCGGACGGCCTACACCTCTCGCCGCCTTTACGAGGTTGAATACCGCCTTCGGCTCCACGATGGGACATGGCGACAAATCTTAGCCCGTGGGGTGCCGGTCCTGGAGCCGGACGGC
The DNA here is from genome assembly GCA_052146555.1 of Isosphaeraceae bacterium. Lineage (GTDB taxonomy): Bacteria > Planctomycetota > Planctomycetia > Isosphaerales > Isosphaeraceae > Aquisphaera. The sequence goes on along the minus strand of JBKQMU010000118.1, from coordinate 9,601 downwards.
CGCATCCGCGAGTGGATCGGCACGTGCATCGACATCACCGAGCGCAAGCGGGCGGTGGAGAACTTGCGTCAAGAACGCGACTTCGCCGAGAGCTTGATCGAGACGGCGCAAGCCATCGTGGTGGTCCTTGACACCGGGGGCCGGATCATCCGCACCAATGCCTATTTGGAGGAGCTCGCCGGCTATCAGAGGGACGAAATACGGGGCAGGGACTGGTTCACGAGCCTCGTGCCGGAGCGCAGGCGGGCCCGCCGCCGAGAAATCTTCGCGCAGACCGTAGCCGGGGCCACGATTAGGGATTTCGTTAGTCCCATCGTCACGAAGTCCGGGCGCGAGCGCACCATTGCGTGGTCGAGCAAAGTGCTTGAGGACGCCACAGGGAGCACTATCGGCGTCCTCACCATCGGACTCGACATCACGGAATTGAGGGCCGCCCAGGAGCGGGCGCTGCAATCCGAACGGCTGGCGGCCATCGGGGAGATGGTGGCCGGCTTGAGCCACGAGAGCCGCAATATCCTGAATCGCGGCCAAGCATGCCTGGAGATGCTCGCCCTGGAGGTCGAGGATCGGCCCGAAGCCCTCCGCCTCATCGCCCGGCTCCAGAAGGCGCAAGACGACCTCCACACCCTCTACGAGGATGTCCGAGACTATGCGGCCCCCATCCACCTCGACCGGCGAGTGTGCGATCTGGCGGAGATCTGGCGCGCGGCGTGGACGCACCTGGCTCCCCTCCGTGAGGGGCGGCAGGCCGTGCTCCGGGAGGAGAGCGGGGGACTGGACCTGCACGGCGCAGTCGACGCATCCCGCCTGGAGCAGGTCTTCCGCAACATCTTGGAGAACTCCCTGGCGGCGTGTCGCGATCCCGTCGAGATCACGATCCGCTGTACGCCGGCGGAGATCGACGGCCATCCCGCCCTCCGCGTCGCCGTGCGCGATCACGGCCCGGGGCTCAGCGCAGAGCAGAGGCAGAGGATCTTCGAGCCGTTCTTCACCACCAAGACGAAGGGGACCGGTTTGGGCATGTCGATCAGCAAGCGGATCGTGGAGGCCCACGGGGGCCGGATCGCGGTCGGTGAAGGGGCTGGTCCGGGGGCGGAAATCGTCCTGGCGCTGCCGCGAGGAACCCAATGAACCGTGCGCTGCGAATCGCTGGCGAGTGGAATTACACAGTACTGCCAAGGACTACAGTTGGATAGTTTATTTTGGCGAGCTTCCCTGAAAGGAAATCGTGACGCTTTTGTCCAGATTGCCCCGGCGCATGTTCTGGGATACGGATGCGCGCAAGGGAGGGATGACCCATCGACTCCCCCGAGTCGGGGGGGAGCAGCTCGGCGTGGATCAAACCCTCCAGGCTCATCTGTTCGGTACGGAAGCCCAGCTTCTCGCAGATGCGCTGCATCCCGAAGTTCCGTGGCAGGATCACGGCGGTGATAATAGATCGCGGCCGCTCATCACGTTCGATGGCGACGAGCCGACGCAGGAGCTCGGTCCCCAGCCCGCATCGCTGGAACTCATCCTCGACCAGTAGCGAGAATTCCGCCTCTCCGGTGTCATACACCCGTTCTAACCGCCCCATGGCAATGATCCTGCGCGCACCGGTCTGGGGATCCTTGGACTCGGCGACCAGCGCAATGTCGCGGTCGTAGTCGATGAAGCAGGTCCGTACCAGTCGGTCGTGCGCGGTCCGCCGGCTTAGCTTCAGCGACTGAAAGAAGCGCAGGTAGACGGTGTCCTGGGACAGCCTCTCATGAAACTGCACGACCAGCGGCTCGTCTTCGGGCCGGATCGGACGGATCGTCACCGGGAGACCGGTCTTCGTTGTCCACGACCCGACGTACTGTGTGGGATAGGGGCGGATGGCAGGGCGGGGCAACTGATTGTCAGCGACCTCGGTCCCGTACAGGACCACCCGGGCGTCCAGTGTGATCAACTGGTGGTCGGAGGTCGCCAGCAGCGGGTTGATCTCGATCTCCTTGATCCGGGGCTGCTCGACCACCAGCACGCTGAAGCGGACCAGTAGTCGCTCGAGCGCTCCCAGGTCGACGGGCCCGCCTTCGTCGCTCGCCTGCAGTGCCAGGAAGATTCGCGTGCCCTCCATCAACCGCCGCGCTAGCGTCGTGTTCAGCGGCGGTAGGCCCAGTGCGCGATCCCGAAACACCTGAACCATCGGCCCGCCTGCGCCGAACATGAGCACCGGGCCGAGCTGCGGATCGGGGCTACACCCGAGGAGGAGTTCGTAGCCACCGCCTGAGACCATCGGCTGGACGGTCACGCCCTGGAAGTGCTCGGTTCCCACCCGCTGGCGCACGGACTGCTCGATGGCCCGATAGGCGTGGCGCACCGCGTCGGCATTCCAGAGGTTGAGCTGCACCCCGCCGACCTTGGCCTTGTGCGTGATCGTCCGGGAATCGAGCTTGAGGACCACCGGGTAGCCGAGCTCTGTCGCTAGGGCGACGGCCTGCTCCTCCGTCGTCGCGGTCCACGTCGGCACTGTTGGGATGCGGTAAAACTCCAGCAACTGCTTCGATTCGGCCTCGGTCAAGTGGGTCCGCCCCGAGGCCAGCACCGAGCCGATCAGTCTTTCGGCCCCGGCGCGGGAGGCGTCGCTATACTCGCCACCGGCCAGCGCCGGCGTCTCATAGAGGCTGCGCAGGTTTTGGCTATAGCGCCACATGGCGTTGAACGCGCGGGCGGCGGTGTCTGGGTCGGGGAACATCGGGATGCCGGCACGATGCAGGATCGACTCGCCGTTGGCTACCTCCGCCCCCCCCATCCAACTGGCAAGCACCGGCTTGCCGTCGATGCTTTGCATCTTCACGACTTCCTGGGCGGTCTGGGTTGCGTCAGTCATCGCCTGTGGCGTCAGGATCATCAACACGCCGTCGGTGTTCGGGTCCTTAGCCACGACCTTCAGCGCCTGGGCAAAGCGGTCCGGGTCGGCGTCGCCGAGCACATCGACCGGGTTGCCGTGGCTCCAGGGCGGCGGCAGGAGGCAGTCCAGAGCCGACAGGGTCCCGGGCGCCAGGTTTGCCAGTTGGCCGCCGCCGGTGACCAGGGTATCAGTGGCGAGTACTCCGGGGCCGCCGGCGTTGGTCAAGATTGTGAGGCGGGGGCCCTTCAGCCGTGGCTGCGAATTGAGGATCTCGGCCATGCTGAAAAGGTCGGAGATCCGCTCGACGCGTAGCACGCCGCAGCGGCGGAAAGCGGCGTCGAGCACATCATCGCTGCCGGACAGCGAACCAGTGTGGGCGGCCACCGCCCGGGACGCCTCCTCCGTCCGACCGCCGGGCTTGATGACGATGATCGGCTTACTCATCGCCACTTCACGCGCTGCCGACAGGAAGGACCGCGCGTCGCCGATCGATTCCATGTAGATAATGATGCTCTGCGTATGCGGGTCGTTGCCGAAGTAATCGATCAGGTCGCCCCAACCGACGTCGATCATCGACCCGACCGAGGCGAAGACGCTAAAGCCGACACTGGCCCGGGCGCTCCAATCAAGGATGGCGCTGCCGAGCGACCCGCTCTGACTAAGGAAGGCAACCTTGCCTGGCAGGGTTTTGGCCTTGGCGACGGTGGCGTTGAGGCCGGTGATCGGGCAGATGATGCCCATTGAGTTGGGTCCGATGACGCGCATCCGGCCACGCCGCGCCTGTTCCATGAGCCGCACTTCAAGCATCGCGCCTTCGGGCCCGCACTCACGGAAGCCGGCCGAGAGAATAACGGCGGCGCGGACGCCCGCGTCCACGCACTCGCCGATCAGGTCGGGGACGGTCGGGGCAGGGGTGACGATGATGGCCAGGTCGATTGGGTCGGGGACGTCGGCGACGCACCGGTGGGCCTTGATGCCCAGAACACTGTGGCGCTTCTGGCTGACGGGAAAGACGGTCCCGCCGAAGGGGCCGCCCATCAGGTTCCGGATCATCGTCCGCCCGAGACTGCCAGGCCGTTCGGTGGCGCCGATGACGGCGATGTTCTGGGGCGTGAAGAACGGCTGCAGGTCACTGCGCGTGGTACCGAATACGTTCGAAGTGAGGTGACACGTAGACACGCTGCTCGGTAAGTTGGAAGCGAGATAATCCGTGGAGAGGCTGATTGTAGTGCTCATAGATCGACACCTTCGTCGGCCTGAGCCGATGTGACATCTCTTAGACTGCGACAGCCACCTGCTCTAGGGAGCGTTTGACCCCAAGGTCAGCCCAATCTTGCCCAATCGATACACCCGGCGAATTCCACCGGTCATAGCAGCCCAAGGTCGCCCGGACTTCAAATTGATTGATGATCCCACGCATGCTTCCGATCTCGCCGATCACATTCCGAGCAATTTGCTTGACGTATAACTCCGGCAAGGAAGAAGATCATTTAGGCCAGACTCTCCAGCCTGGCAGCCTGGCACCGTCAGGCTGGAATGCCTGACCTAATTTGCTGCCGGCGCAATAGTAGGTGGGAAGCCAGTCCCACAGTGTCTCCACCTCCTCGCGGCACGCGCAGCCGGTGTCCCGTAGCGCGAGACAGCCACTCCGCCGCAGATGGCCCGCCGCCGCTTCCTCAATTCTTCTCTCGTGGACCGAGGTGCCGGTGGTCGCGCCCCGGCGTTCGCGATCTGCATAAGTCAGTGTTGACATGGCGTCACTTCCAGCGGAGTGAGCAAGGAGTCCAAAAAAAAAGCCCCCTGTGCACCAATGGCACAGCGGGGCATTCGTGGCCTCGTTAACTCGATCTTTCGCCACCTACTCTGTCTGTTAACCTGCCGTCGTGGGCCGGTCTTAATGAAGAATCCTACATCCACGAGCGGGACTTGTCAAGTGGGTGCCTCAAGATTTTACCAAGCCGAAAGAGGCAAATCACACCCCCGGAAATTTGTTGCGTACGCGGTGCATGGGGATGATCATAGGAGGAGATGCCGTCGCGGATGGATCTGGACGTGAACGGGGTTCCCATTAAGGGTAAATTCCGTTGCCTAGCACAGGCCGTCAACCACCTGGTGGATCAAGTGGGCTCGTTCGCCTCGGAGGTGGCCCGCGCGGCCAGGCTGAGGTCAGCGGCGTGGCCGGTACGTGGAAGGACCTGACCGACAGCGTCAATTTCATGGCCGGCAGCCTGATCGGCCAGGTCCGCAACATCTCTGCACCACCAAGACGAGGAGGACCGGTTTGGGAGGTCCATCACCAAGAGGAACCCCATGAACCGTGCGCTGCGAATCGCTGTGGCCGACGATGAGCCCGACGTGCGGGACTATTTTCAGCGGATTCTCCCCCGTCTGGGCCATCAGGTGGTAGCCGTGGCCCAAACTGGTCGTGAGCTGGTCGAACAGTGCCGGGCCGCGCAGCCCGACCTGGTGATCACCGACATCAAGATGCCCGACATGGACGGCATCGAGGCCGCCGTCGCGATCGGCCGGGACGGTCCGGTCCCCGTCATCCTCGTGTCGGGCTACCACCAGCCCCAACTTTTCGAGCGTACCCAGGGGGAGCATATCCTGGCCTATCTGATCAAGCCGGCCAAGCAGGCCGATCTGGAGGCGGCCATCACCATCGCGATGCAGCGCTTCGAGCAGTTCCAGGCGTTGCGCCGGGAGGCGGCCGACCTGCGGCAGGCCCTAGAGGATCGTAAGGTCATCGAGCGAGCCAAGGGCCTCCTCATGAAGCAGGCGCGCCTGGACGAAGCGGAGGCTTTCCGCCGACTCCAGACGCTCGCTCGGGGCTCCAATCGCAAGATGGTTGAGATCGCCCAGATGGTCCTGAGAGCGTGAAACTTTGCCCCCGTTCGGGGCTTTGATTCGCCTGAACAACCGCCTTTTGAGGGGTGGGCCACAGGGGGAGAAGACCCAGGGTCCAGAAGCAGTGGTGCGGCCGCCTGGGCAAGACCGAGAACTGCATGGTCACCGTCCATCTCGGCTTCGCCAGCGGCGACTTCCACTGCCTGCTCGACGGCGACCTACATCTGCCGGAGAGCTGAGACTCCGACCGCGACCGGTGCCGTGAGGCGGGCATCCCCGACGATCTGATCTACCGGCCCAAATGGGAGATCGCACTGGAGCTGTACGACCGGGCTGTCGCCAGCAGCATCCGTTTCGAGTGGCTGACGTTCGACGAGGGCTATGGCAGCAAGCCCGAGTTCCTGCGGGCATTGTCGGGCCGCGGCCAGCGGTACGTCGCCGAGGTACCACGGTGCTTCACGAGCTGGCTCGATCCGCCGCGGGTCGCGAACAGGCCCTATCGTCGCAATGGCCGGGGCCGGGGGCAAATTGTGCGGCAGCCAGCGCGATGAGCATCGCGTTGTCGCCGGAGAGCACGGCGTTGACCAGCACGATTTGAATGATCGAGGAAAACCAATCGACAGACATGGTGAGTTGCCCGATTTCCTGAGCGGTTGCGGCTCAGAGCTCAGTCTCCGCCCGGATCAGCGATTCCTTGACGTTATGGGTCATCTTGAAGCCCAGTTTCTCACAGATGCGTTGCATCTCGACGTTTTCCGGAAGGATATCGCCGAAGATCCGGTCGATGTTCTCATCACGGCCCACCTGAATGAGGCTTCTGACCAGTTCGGTACCCAGCCCCAGGCCCTGGAAGCGGTCACTGACGACCAGCGCGAACTCGGCATCCTCGGTACCCCGGATCTTGACCAGGCAGCCGCCCCCCAGGATCTCGTGCTCGCCGGTCTCTGGGTTCTTGCGGTCGGCCACCAGCGCCATCTCGCGGTCGTAATCGATGAAGCAGCTCCGGGTCAGTCGGTCGTGGGCTACCCGGGCTGTGTAGTTCATGGCATGGAAGTAGCGAAGAGAAACGCTGCGCTCCGAAAGGGTGCCGTGGAACTTGACCGCGAGCGGCTCATCCTCGGGACGGATCGGCCGGAGGATGACCTGAGTGCCATCCTTGGCGGTCCAGGGAGTGATGTATTGCGTAGGGTAAGGGCGGATGGCCAGTCGAGGGAGGTCCGAGACGCGGAAGTCGGGTCCGTGGACGATCACCCTGGCATCCAAAGCCAGGAGCCGCTCGGGCGAGGCGAGCAAGGGATTGATGTCAACCTCCTTAATCCACTTCTGCTCGACGACCAGATGGCTGAACCGGACCAGGAGCTGCTCGAGGGCAGCGAGGTCGATCGGCCGGCGACCCCGGATTCCCTTGAGCGCGGTGTAGATCTTCGTTTGCTCCATCATCCGCCGAGCCAGGGTGGTGTTGAGCGGAGGCAAGGCCAGCGCGCGGTCATTGAAAACTTCGACAAGCTGGCCGCCGGTACCGAAGAGGAGCACCGGTCCGAACTGCGAATCGAGGCTGCTGCCGATGATGATCTCGTAGCCATCGAGCGTGACCATCGGCTGGACGCTGACTCCCTGGAAGTGCTCGGCGCCGGCGCGCTGGCGCACCGAAGACTCGATGGTGCGGAACGCCGCGCGCACTGCGACGGCGTCTCTCAGGTTGAGCTGGACTCCCCCTACGTCAGTCTTGTGGGTGATCGTCTTGGAGTGGAGCTTCAGCACGATCGGGTAGCCGAAGTCCTCGGCGGCGGCCTCTGCTGCGTCAGAGGTCGCGGCAATCGCGGTTTTGACCGTGGGGATCCCGTAGGCGGCCAGCAGTTGCTTCGATTCGAACTCGGTGAGCACGGACCGGCCCTCGCGCCGGACCGCAGCGATGATCGCCTCGGCGCGCTCGCGCGCAATGTTGGCCATCTCGCTGTCCACCGGCAAGTTGGGCGTCTCGTACAGCCCCTGGAGGTTGTACGACGACCGCCACATGAGTGTGAAGACGTGAGCGGCCGTGTCGGGGTATTCGTAGGCCGGGATCCCGGCTTGGTTGAGGATCTGCTTACCGGCCTCGACGGCCTCGCCGCCCATCCAACTAGCCAGGACCGGCTTGCCGCTTATTCTAGCGTGCTGCCGCAGATGCTCAGCCGTGGCGGTGGGATTGGTCATGGCCTGCGGGGTCAAGATCGCCAGCAACCCGTCGATGTTGGGGTCCTTGGCTGTGACCTCCAGAGCCTTGGCATAGCGCTCGGGGTTGGCATCGCCCAAGATGTCGATCGGGTTGTTGTGGCTCCAGGCGGCTGGGAGAATGGCGCTCAATGCGGCCATGGTCTCGGCCGAGATCGGAGCCGGCTCACCCTTGTCCTCGATCAGCGCGTCGGTTGCCAGGACGCCGGGGCCGCCGGCGTTGGTCAGGATCGCCAGCCGTGGTCCCTTGGGCCGCGGCTGCTTGGACAACACCTCGGCCATGTCGAAGACTTCGGAGATCGAGTCAACTCGGAGCACCCCCACGCGCCGGAACGCGGCGTCGAGGACCTCGTCGCTGCCGGTCAGGGCCCCTGTGTGTGACGCAGCCGCCTTGGCCGCTGCTTCCGTCCGGCCCGCCTTGATCACGATGATCGGCTTGGTCGGCGCCACCTCACGCGAAGCCGACAGGAATGATCGCGCGTCCCCGATCGATTCCATGTAAATCACGATGCACTTGGTGTAAGGGTCACGACCCAGATAATCGATCAGATCGCCCCAGCCGACATCAAGCATCGAGCCAAGCGAGATGAACGCGCTGAAGCCGACGTTCTCCCGGAAGCTCCAGTCCAGGATGGCCGTGCACAGGGCACCGCTCTGGCTGAGGAAACCAACCGAGCCGGGCCGAGCAATCTGAGCAGCGAAGGTCGCGTTCATGCCGCTATACGGCCGCATCACGCCCACGCAGTTGGGCCCGATGATCCGCATCCGCCCCCGGTGTGCCTCCTCGAGCACCTGCTGCTCGAGCCTTGCCCCTTCCGGACCGGTCTCCTTGAAGCCGGCCGAGATCACGATGGCTCCCATCACGCCGGCCTTAGCGCACTCATTGATCACAGCGGGCACCGTTGGCGCCGGCGTGATCACCACTGCCAGATCGACCGGATCGGGGACCGAGGCGATGTTCTTGTACGCCTTAATCCCCAGCACGTTGGGCCGTTTCAAATTGATGGGATAGACCGTGGCGCCGCACGGTTTGCTGATCAGATTCCAGAGAACAGCTCGGCCGGCACTCCCCTGCCTTTCGGTCGCACCGATTACCGCAACAGTCCGGGGAGCGAAGATCGCATCCAGGGGGAGACGATTCTCGGACTCGCCGTCAGAGGCAAAAGGCATAGTTGGAGCGGTTGCAGGAATCATGACACGTGACCGTCTGTTTGTCAGCTCTTTGAGAAAGAGGACCCATGCCTGTTGATTCGAGCGTGTCAACTAAAAGGATGTTCTGACAGGGCCATCGCACACTAAATTGTAGCATGGGCAACGACTTGCAGCAGGTAGTTGTCGTTCCAACCACAACTGCGGCGTTTCATGGCGAGGCTTGTGCGGTCGGGATGCTGCTTCAAGAGTGACAGAGTGAAGCGATTCAGCCAGGCGAAGTTCTCCCGCAGTGCCTCCTGTCGGATCCGGGACTCTTCCTCGCGGTAGGTAACATCGAGCACCCAATGGCAGCTATTCTCGATGGACCTGTCATACTGCCCTCCAAGTTACAGCTGGTCCTTTGCAAACTCACGGCCGACCGTGTAAAAATGGGGGAGATGGAACGGGTTTTGACCATTTTTTGCCTGGCGCAAATGGAGTATGGAGCATCTGCTCATGCCAGGAATCGTCGAATTTCCC
>JBKQMU010000117.1:0-48677 GCA_052146555.1 Isosphaeraceae bacterium | reverse complement strand
GGCCGGGGGAGATAAACGCCGGCGATCTCGAAGAGCTCGGCATCGGCGTTGCCGTGCGCTTCGTTGTGCTGGCGCACCGAAAGTAGGCTGGGAATCAGACTTTGCCGCAGCGCGGTCTCGCGCTTGCGGCTCGAATGGTCGACGAGCAAGGGCGGCACCGAGGGGCCCGGGGCGACCGGACCGGCCAGCGCCTCCTCGACCAAACTGAAGGTCACCGCCTCGTTCAGTCCCAGGCCGGTCAAGCTATCGCGCAGGGCCTCTTCCACCCGCTCACGCAAACCCCGAGGCGCTGTCATGATCGGCACGGCCCGATCCTCGGGAATGTGCTGGTAGCCATGAATTCGCGCGACCTCCTCGATCAGGTCGATTTCACGCTCGAGGTCGGGCCGCCAGCTTGGCGGCAGCACCCGCACGCAATCTGCGTCGTGTCCCAGCCAGGAGAGCCCCAGGGCCCTCAAGATCCGTTCGACCTCGTCGCGACCGATCGAGATGCCAAGCACGCGCGCAATCTGCGGCAGCCGAAGGGTAATGGAATCTCGCGGCGGCTGCTCTTCGCCGACGTCGATTACTCCCGGATGGAGCGTTCCGCCGGCGATTTCGAGGATCAGCTCAGCGCAGCGGCGGCTGGCCCAGTCGGTGATCTCCGGGTCCAGCGGCCGCTCGAAGCGGAAGCTGGAGGGACTGAACAGCGAGAGTGCCCGCGACGTTTTGCGAACCGACAACGCGTCGAACTGGGCGGCCTCGATCAGAACGTTCTTGGTTTCCGATCCGATCTCGGTGTCCAGCCCTCCCATGACGCCGGCCAGCCCGACCGGGCGGGCTGCGTCGGCAATCACGAGCATCTCGGTCGAGAGTTCGTAAACGCGGTTGTTGATGGCCGTGAGGGTCTCGCCGCGCCTTGCCCGGCGGACGACGAGCCTGTGACCGGCCAGGCGGTCCAGATCGTAGGCATGCAGCGGCTGGCCGCACTCGAACATGACGTAATTGGTCACATCGACGATGTTGCTGATCGGCCGCACGCCGATCGTCTCCAGCCGCTTTTGCAGCCACCAGGGACTCGCGCCCGGCTTGACTCCGGAGACCACGCGGGCCGTGAATCGCCGGCACAGATCGCCGGCCTCGATTGCAGCGCCCGCCCGACTTTCCACGCTTGGCCCCGATGCTTGCGGCCGGGCCGGAGGAATGCGCAAGGCGCGCTCGAAGATGACGGCGATCTCGCGGGCAACGCCGATGTGTCCCAGGCAGTCGGAGCGGTTGCTCGTGACTTCCAGGTCAATGGCCAGGTCGCCGCCGACCTCGCTTGTCGATTCGTGGTTTAGCCCCGAGAGCGCCAGCCGCTCGGCCAGCACCTCGACCGGCATGTCCAGCCGGATGTAGTCGGTCAGCCAGTTCCAGCTTACGATCATCGCACTTCACGCGGAGGGCTCGGTGGCTGGCTTCCGCAGGGGGCTTCTGGTCTTCAAGTCGCTGATCCGTTGCCAGATCAGGTAGACCGGGATGCCCGCCAGGACGATCAGGCAGCCGATTCCCGAGGTCTTGGGTTTGAGGTAAATGAAATCGGCCACCAGGAAGACGGCCAGGGTGATGTAAAGAATCGCCGGGATCGGATAGCCGACGGTCCGGTAGGGGCGTTTGAGCTGCGGAGCCTTCATTCGCAGGGCGATCACGGCGGCGACCATCAGCATGTAAAACGTGACGTCCACCGGGATGATGTACTCGAGTAAGTCGCTATAAAGGTTGCCGTACTTGGGTGCGCCGGTGACCTTGTCAGCCGTCACCGTCACGGGCAAGGTGAGGGCCGCCGCCCACAATCCCTGGGCCCAGAGCGCGACCGCGGGAACGTGGTGCGCGTTGGTCGTTCCCGCGCTCTGGAAGAAGAGCCGGTCGCGGGCCATCGCGTAAAAGACCCGCGCGCCGGCCAGCACCAGGCCGTTGACGCAGCCGAAGGTCGAGATGAGGATCGCCGCGGCCATCGCGTAGCGGGCTCCTGGCCCGAGCGCAACTTCCATGGCCGCGGTCCCGACCCGGTCCTGGGGCGCCTGCTGGATCTCCGCGAAGGAAAGCGAGACGACATAGGCCACGTTGGCCAGCAAGTAGAGCACCACGACGCTCGCGGTTCCCAGGAAAAGCGCCCGGGGCAAGGTCCGGCCCGGATCGCGCGTCTCGCCGCCGGTGAAGGTCACGTTGTTCCAGGCCGACTGGGAAAAAAGCGGCCCGATCATCGCCAGACCTAGAAGGAGCAGAAGTGCCGGCGCGCCTTCGAGGGGAAGCTTGCCCTCGTAGGCGGCCTGCGACGTCCAACCGTTCTTCACGGGGTCCCACCAGGACGACGTCCACGCGGCCGCGGTGCCGCGGACGCCCAGAGAGAGTCCGATCACGATTAGCCCCAAGAGCGCGGCGGTCTTGGCGAAGGTGAAGATGTTTTGGATCAAGGCGCCCAGCCGCAGCCCCCGCGTGTTGGTCGCCGTGAGCGCCACGATGAGTAAGATCGCGACAAGCTGCTGGGTTGAGACGCTGATCGCGTAATGACCCAAGACCAGGGGCGGAAAAAGCGGGTGAACGTCGGCCCCGATCGACGGCCAGAAGACGCCCAGAAACTTGGCGAAGGCCACCGACACCGCCGCGATCGTCCCGGTCTGCACCACCAGAAAGAGCGACCAGCCAAAGAGGAAGCCGAAGAGGGGACCGTAGGCAACGCGGAGAAAAACGTATTGCCCGCCGGCCTTGGGAATCATCGCGGCCAGCTCGGCCGCGGTGATCGCGCCACTTATGGTCATGAGGCCTGCGAGCGCCCATGCCAAGAGCAGCCAGCCAGGTGCGCCGCAGAGCCGCGCCGATTCCGCCGATGTGATGAAGATACCCGAGCCGAGCATCGCACCAATGACCAGCATGGTCGCGTCGAGTAACCCCAGGTCGCGATGCAAGGCGCTCGATTTCGCGGACCTGGGTTTCGGCTCGTGCTCGGCGGTCGTCATGAAATGTCCATCTCAGCGCGATGGGCTGGCCCGGCAGTCAAACGCGGTTGCGATCCAGAGACTGGCAGAGAACTACCAGTGCCGGAGACGGAGCAAGTGCCGGTCTCGGTCTCGGTTCCGCGGCAGAGCACGTCAGACAGGTGCCTTGACGAAGGCCTCGACATCGGCGATCGCGTGGTTCATGGTGTCGCGCCGCCAGTCGGTAAGTGCTGTGTCCAGGGCAAGCTTCAGCTTGTTGGTCAAGAGGGACGCCGCTTCGTGCACAGACTGGCCGTCCGCGCGTATCTCGGGAAATTGGCGATGATAAACCCGCGTGCTGCCCGCGGTTGGTCCCTCGGCCACGATCACCCGGCTGCTTTCGTTGTCCATCAGAGACTCCATCGAAAGTGAAGGACCCCGCGTCCGTCCTCGCCCCTGCCTCGCGTGTGACTGCTGGGATTTCGACCCGGCTGAGCTACGCGACGTCTTGAAATCTTGCTCCCGGACCGGGCGGTCAGAACTGGTTCAAAAAGCGGACATCGTTCTGGTAAAGCAGTCGGATGTCATCAATTCCGTGCCGCCGCATGCAGAGCCGCTCGATTCCCAGGCCAAAGGCGAAACCGGTGACTTCCTCGGGGTCGTAACCCACCGCGCGAAACACATTGGGATCGACCATCCCCGCCCCACCCATTTCAACCCATCGATCGTTTCCGTGCCAGAGCATATCGACCTCGACGCTCGGTTCGGTGAACGGAAAGAAGGACGGGCGGAAGCGAATCTGGACATCCTCGCCCAGGTAACTGCGGGCAAAAAGCCGTAGCACGGTCTTGAGGTCGGCCATTGTGACGCCGCGATCGACCAAAAGCCCCTCAATCTGGTGAAACATAAATGAGTGGGTGGCATCAACGGTGTCGGGACGATACACCCGTCCGATCGCGATCACCCGCACCGGCGGCGGCTCCGATTCCATCACGCGGATTTGGACCGTGCTGGTCTGGCTTCGCAGCATGGTCGCGCCCAAGAGGTAGAAATTATCCAGCGGATCGCGTGCGGGGTGCGACGGCGGAATGTTCAGCGCCTCGAAGTTGTGGCGAATGTCCTCGACTTCCGGGCCGCGCGCCACCCGAAACCCGAACCGTCCGAACAGGTCGACCAGCTCAAGGGCCGTTTGCGAGAGGGGATGGCGATGGCCCAGGCGAGGAACAATTCCCGGCAATGTGACATCAATCGCCGTTGCACTCTTGCTCGCGCGCTCGAGGCGACCGCGCGCTTGCTCGAGCGCGGCTTCCAGGGCTTCCTTGACGCTGTTAAACCGCTGACCGTACGTTTTCCGGGCCGCGGGCTCGAGAGACTTGATCCGCTCCTGAGCGATTTTCATGCGCCCTTGCTTCTGGCCCAGAAACTCGACGCGGGCCGCCTCGATGGCCGACGCATCGGTGGCCCTCGCAAGAGCCTCGAGTCCTGCGGCCTGGAGCGCATCGAGATCGCCCAGCGCGGTTTCCAGCGGGTCGGTGGACTTCATCGTGAGTTGTTCGCGCCTGGGCTTCAAGAGGCGGCCGCGGCTGCGGGCTGGCGGTTCTTGACGGCTTCGTCGTGGCGGCTCAGTTCCTCGCGCACCCGCTCAATGATCGCGTCGAACGTCTCGGGATCGTGGATGGCGAGTTCCGAGAGGCTCTTGCGATCCAGGCCGATATTGGCCAGCTTCAGTCCGTGGATCAAGCGGCTGTATTTCAGCCCGCGCATCTCAGCCGCGGCGCTGCAGCGGGTGATAAATAGCTTGCGGAAGGCGCGTTTCTTGGCCCGGCGATCGCGGAAGGCGAACATGCCGGCACGCAATAGGGTTTCCTTGGCGGACTTGAGAAGCCGCCGCCGGCCTCCGACAAACCCTTTGGAGGCTTTGAAGATCCGCTTTTTCGCTTGATTCCTGGCCGCACCACTCTTAGAACGCATCGCTTCGCTCTCGTCTCACGCAGTGGCACCGCACGCAGGCCGGCACCCGGTTTTCTGGAAAATGGACTCGATGGGACGCCGGCCGTACGAGGCCCGCTCAGTTGTCGTCCGCCGAGGGTTCGGCCGCGGCCAGGCTGGAGGATTGCTCCGCCGCAGTCGCAGTCGCAGCCCCTGGCACCGGGCTTAAGGGTTGCTCCGCCGCAGTTGCAGCCGCTGGCACCGGGCTGGAGGGCTGCTCCGCCGCAGTTGCAGCTGCGCTGGCTTTGGCAGCCACCGCCGCGTGCTTGGCGGCCTCGACGGCCAGGGGATTGAGCGCATTGCGATCGCGCAAGGCCGAGCGCACCCGTCGCGACTCAGCCGCGACGTCGAGCGTCGACTTCTTCCGCAGCCGGCGCACCTGCTTGCCGTTCTTGTGGCTCATCAGGTGCGAGGATCCACAGCGCTTGTGGGAGACCTTGCCGTTGGCCGACACTCTGAACCGCTTCTTCATCCCTTTGTGGGTTTTTAGCTTGGGCATGGCTATCCGATCCTGTCGGGCTCTCGGTCGACTCGAGCAACTCGCCGCTTATGCTCGTGCGGCGCCACCGCGCTACATCCCCGAGCACCTCGCAGGTTTTGACTTCCACTCATTTACAAAAGGCCCGCGCAGCTCCGATTCCTGGCAGGCTGCCGACCCATCAGCCAGCCGCCGTCGCGGGAGTCTCACACCGGGAACCCCTTAGGGCAGAGTTCCCGCGGCCGGGAGCCTTTGTGTGAGTCGATCGCCCGGGGTACCTATTTCGAGCGCGCGGCCTGCAAGACATTGAACTTAGCATACCGGATCGGCTGACGTCCAGACGCAGAACCGTTAGGTTCGCGGAGCCAGGATCGCGGTCATGCGGCGACCTTCCATCGAGGGGTTCTTTTCGAGCTTGCCCACCTCGTCGAGCGCCTGGAGAACCTCCTCCATGACCCTCCGGCCCTCGTCGATGTGCGCCAGCTCGCGGCCCCGGAAAAGCACATTGACCAACACCTTGTCTTTCTGCTCGAGAAACTCGCGGGCGCGTTTGACCTTGACCTCGATGTCGTGGTCGCCGGTCTTAGGCCGGACCCGGATCTCCTTGACCTGAATTTGGTGCTGCTTCTGCTTGGACAGCTTCTTTTTCTGCGTGTACTTGAACTTTCCGTAATCGATGATCTTGCACACGGGGGGTCGCTCGTTGGGGGCGACCTCCACTAAGTCCATTCCCGCCTCGCGGGCGGCTTCGAGGGCCTTGCTTGTGGGCATGACGCCCAGCATCGCTCCCTCGGCATTGATGACCCGCACGGGGGAGATGCGGATCTGTTCGTTTACCCTCAAACCGCGCTCAATCGGTCCGATGACGTCCTCCTCGGGGACGAAGATACAGGAAAACTCGCCTGTGCGGGACGCGGTCGCAGGTGTTACCACCAGAGCGCGTACCCGGGCGTAACCACGACTGGCACCCACAGCCAGACTCCAGGCCGCCGCGAGGCAACCTAAAAAGTTACTTTGAACGGCTGGTGATGTCAAGTCCGTCTGAATAATGAATAACAGTGTAGTGGCAGTCGACAGTGGCCATTTGTTGTTTCGTAATGGGAAGTTTCAAATCGGGTCCCATGCTTACATCCGCGTAAGCGTGCCGTAACGGCGTCGGCTCACCGAGGAAGCACGCTCGCGAAGACGCGAGTGTGGAACCCAGAACGCATTGCTCACTGCCTACCAACCACCGCCCTCTACCCAGCACTCAACTCGGACCGTACGATACCTCATGCACAGCCCCGCCGACACGCTCACAAAGATGGATTTCTCACATGCGCCAGGCGAACGTTCTCGTGCACATCTGGCTAGCCGGTGTGGCTGCCCTGGCAGCCGGATGTGGCCACGTCGCGCCTGAACCGCAGGCCCAAGGTGTTCCGAGAGAGCGCTCTGGCCCGCTTCGCGTGGCCGCGGCTTCCGACCTTCAGCGCATTTTGCCCCGGCTGCTTGAGCGGTTTCAGACCAGCGGCGGGACGACGGCGGAGGCGACCTTCGGCGCATCGGGTCAGCTCGCCGAGCAGATCAAGGCGGGTGCGCCGTTTGATTTGTTCCTCTCGGCCAACCGAAAATATGTCGCTGAACTTGATGCCGCCGGTCTGATCGTGCCCGGATCGATGCGCGACTACGCCCGAGGCACCTTGGTTCTCTGTCTGAATTCGTCGGCCGGACCGGTCGTAAAGAGTCTGGCCGATCTGGGCCGGCCCGAGATCCGGAAGATCGCGATCGCCCATCCCGATTATGCCCCTTATGGCGCGGCTGCGCGCCAGGCACTCCAGCGGGCTGGGCTCTGGGCCAGCCTGGAATCAAAGATCGTCCGGGCCGACTCGGTGCGCCAGGCTATGACCTACCTCGAAAATGGCGACGCCGAGGCCGCCCTTGTGAGCAAGGCCCTGGCCGGTGCGCCCGGAATTCGCACGATCGACGTCGATTCCGCACTCCACGATCCCTTGATCCAGGCGCTGGGCATTGTCGCGGCGAGCGGACAGCGCGAGCGCGCCCGAGCCCTCGCCGATTTCCTCGTCGGCAACGAAGGCCAGGCGATGCTCGCGGAGGGAGGCTTCGCGAGCGCACGGGCGAGAATAGGCCACTGATGGAGAAGAAAACGAGTCACTGAAAGATACTGACCACGGGAATTGCTCGTTCGCCATGAAGCCGACCCGGCGGCGACCGGGGCGACTCGGCCGTCGAAGCCCTGGAACGCACAGACGTCAGCCGTAGCTCAAGCGAACCCTTCGGCCTCAATACACATGGGGGGATGGCCAACCTTCCGGATGAGGCGAAGCCTGATATTGGCCCGCATCTGTGGCTAGACTTGTCGGAGTTCACGTGTGCCATGGCCGATCTGGGCCCTCTGTGGCTTTCCCTGCGGGTTGCGACTACCGCGACGATTCTCATTGTGGCCGTCGGGCTGCCCTTGGCGCTGGGGCTAGTGCGGTTACGGTTTCCGGGGAAGGGGCTCGTCGCTGGCATTCTGGTTTTGCCCCTGGTTTTGCCGCCGACGGTCCTGGGCTATCTGCTGCTCCAGGTGCTGGGCCGCCGCAGTGCGCTAGGAGCCTGGCTCGAGCAGTCGCTGGGCATCATGGTGGTCTTCCACTGGACGGGGGCCGTGGTGGCTTCGGCAGTCGCGGCCTTTCCGCTTTTCCTGTTGCCAGCGCGGGGGGCCATTGAGGCCGTCGATCCCGCCCTCGAAGACGTGGCGAGGCTCCTGGGCCGCTCCGAGCTTTCGGTCTTTTGGAGCGTGACTGTGCCTCTGGCCTGGCGTGGCCTGGCCGCGGGAACGGTTTTGGCGTTTGCCCGGGCGTTGGGTGATTTCGGAGCGACGCGCATGGTCGCTGGCAACATCCGCGGACTCACCCAGACCGCGTCGATCGCCATCTATGACGCTGTCGAGGCTGGCGAGCCTGGGCGGGCCGGATGGCTCGCCCTCTGGATCTCGCTGGTGTCGATCACGGCGCTCTGGGTCGTGCAGCAAACCTTGCCGGTTCGAGGTCCGGGACGTTGAGCGACCTGCCGGCCGTCCTTGTCGCGCGCCTGGTACGTTGGGTCCATGCCGGACTTACGGTCGATGTCTCTCTGAACTTGCGGGCGGAAATCGGCGTCCTTTTTGGAGCTTCGGGGTCGGGGAAGACGACGATCCTGCGGCTGATCACGGGGCTGGCGCGTCCGGATGCGGGATCGGTTCGCCTGGGACCCTCGGTACTCTTCGACGCGGCATCGGGCATCAATCTGCCCCTGCGGCAGAGACGCATCGGCATGATCTTCCAGGATGACCTGCTTTTTCCGCACCTCCGCGTGGCCCAGAACATCGGCTTTGGCGTGAAGGAAAAAACACGCGGGGAGCGGCAGGCGCGGCTGCAAGAAATCGCTGCGCTCTGCGGCGTGGAGCACCTGCTTTCACGATGGCCGGAGACGCTCTCCGGAGGCGAGCGGCAACGCGTGGGTTTGGCGCGGGCCCTGGCGCCCCGGCCACGCCTGCTTCTCTGCGACGAGCCGGTCTCCGCACTCGACCTGCCCAATCGCCAGTCGCTTCTGGTGCAGTTGAAGGCCGTGCAGCGTGCCCTGGGCATTCCGGTGCTGTACGTCACGCACAGCCCGGCCGAGGCCGTCACCCTGGGCACTCGGCTCTTTCTCCTGGAACGCGGGGAGGTCGTCAGCGAGGGTTCGCCGCTGCAAGTCCTCACCAGCGCCCGCGGACTCTCTTCCAGTCATTTCCGCCTGGACGAGGTGCGCAATATCTTGCCGGCCCGGGTCCAGGAGAACCGGGACGACTCACGCACCACGCGGCTCCTGATCGACGACGGACCGTCCTTGATCGTCCCGTTTCTGGATCATCCGGCCGGCACGCCCGTCGTCGTCGAGGTGCGCGCTGAGGATGTTCTTCTGGCCTCTGGCCCCATCTCCGGGCTCAGCGCGCAGAACGTGATCGCCGGTCAGATCGAGCGGATTATGCCCCACGGCGCGGAGGCCGAGGTGCTCATCCGCACTTGCGGCGTCACCTGGATTGCCAGCGTCGTCGCGCCGGCGCTCGAGCAGCTCTCACTCCATGAGGGACAACTCGTTCACATGATCATCAAGGCACGAAGCTGCCACGTGCGACTTCCATAGTCCAAACAGGTGCCACGGCGCGGACCGATTGGGACGGTTCGCGAAGCCAACAGGATTGTTGCATGCGGAGGGTTCGCCCGCCAATTACAATGATTGTATCAGTGGCATGCACGTGGCGAGGACCCGATAATGCAAACATTAACATATGTGTACTGGCAAGAGAATGAGACCTGGCTCGGCTATCTGGAGGAGTACCCCGACTACTGGACGCAGGGGGAAAGCCTGGACGAGTTGATCGAGCACCTCAAGGACCTCTACTTGGACGTGACCAGCGGCCAGATTCCCGGCATCCGTCGGATCGGGGAGCTGACCGTTTCATGAAGCGGGCCGATCTTATCAAGACGATCGAGGGTCTCGGCTGCGAGTTGGTGCGCCACGGAGGCAAGCACGACTGGTACAGAAACCCGGCCACGGGGCTAGCGCAGCCGATACCGCGCCATCGAGAGATCAACGAACGACTGGCAAGGCGAATCATCCGCATGCTCGAGGACCGGGATACGGATCGCGGGCACCGCGAGCCCTGAGCAGAGAAACCGCTACTGTTCGGCGCGGGGCTCTTTATCCCGCCGGATCATCCCAGCGCATGGTCGCTCGGGAAATCGTGGCTGGTCCGGAGCCCTTCGTTCCCTGCAATGGCGGCGGCGGGAGACCCGCGCCGAACGAGGGCGGGAGCAGAAAGGTGGGGTTGGTGTCTGCATAAAGGCAGCGGACCGCGCTAGAGTGAAGCCGCCGCGGCAAGCTGTTATATTGCTGTTATACGGAACTGAAACGATGGTCGTATTATTCGCTCTCACGTTCCAGGAGACCGACGATGAGCGCCACGGTCGATACGCTAGCTCCCATCGAGACGCGGCCCGAGCTCGCACCCGGTATGGAAATGAGTCCGGAAGAGCTTCTCAGATTGCCTGATGGGAAACACTATGAGCTCGTTGACGGAACTCTGGTGGAGCAGAACATGTCGTTGCTTTCGGGCATTGTGGCCGTTTACGTGAGTCAGGTCTTGGGCGCTTACTGCAAAGAAAAGGGATTGGGCTGGGTGGCCGGTTCCGAGGTCGGCTACCGCTGCTTCTCCTGGAAGCCAAAGCAGGTTCGCCGCGCCGATGTGTCCTTCATCAGCCTCGACCGCTACAGTTTGGCGCAGGTTATGCAGAAAGGCTACGTTTTTATTCCGCCCGATCTGGCCGTCGAGGTCATCTCGCCAGGCGATCTGGTCTCGGAGCTGAACCAGAAGCTGGAAGAGTATCTCCGAGCCGGGGTGAAACTTGTCTGGATCGTCGATCCGCAGCAGCGCTCCGTCACAGTGCACCATCCCGACGGCATGTCGCAGCGGCTGCACGAGACCGACGAGATCTCGGGTGAAGAGGTGATCCCCGGTTTTCGCTGTTCAGTCGGAACGTTCTTTCCGCCCATGCCCGCGAGCGAGAGCGAGCCGGCTCCGCAAAGTCCGGTGAACCCGAACCCCTGAGTTCAGGTTTGGAAATCCATCGATGACCCAGTCGAGCCTCACATGTCCCACCCTGACGACGCGGTCGACGACCTGACCCGCCCGGATGGAGCGACCGCGCAACCGGCTCTGGATTCGTTTGTCCCCGACCGGCAGTTCATCGTGGGGACCACAGCGGAGATGGAGTCGGAGACGCGCGACCTCTTGCACCGACGGCTCATCGCCGCGTCGCTGGTTCTAGCCCTCGCCTTCATCGCCTTCGCGATTCGCGACCTGGTCTCTCCTCGCTATCCCAACAGGCTCGTCGTCCTGCACGCCGCGGTGCTCGCCTGGCTGGTCGCCAGCCCGATCGCGCTTGCGAAAGGCTGGCAGCCCTCGATGAGGCAGCTTCGCGTGCTGGAGTACCTCATCTTCGGCTCAGTCGCGGTGTTCTTCGTCGCCAGCCAATCGCTGGGGCTGCAGGCGCAGTTGAGCCACGACCAGCTCACCCCCGGAGAGCTGCGCGTGCTCTTCAAGGCCAGCATCATCAGCACGTTGATAATCATTTTCACGTACGGGATTTTCATCCCCAACACGGCCCGGCGGGCTGCCTGTTTCATCGTGCCGCTGGCGCTTGTGCCCCTGGTTGCGCCTGTTCTCATGGAGTTGAGGTCGCCCACGTTCCGCGTCATCGCGGAAGAGGCCCGCACACCAGAAAAGCTCACCGAGAATGCCCTTTACCTTGTCTTGGGCGCAGTCACCGCCATCTTCGGCACGCACACGATCAACAGATTCCGGACCGAGGCGTTTCGGGCCCGACGGCTGAACCAGTACCGGCTTACGCGGAAGCTCGGCTCTGGAGGCATGGGCGAGGTCCACCTGGCCGAGCATCAGCTCCTCAAGCGTCCCTGCGCCATCAAGCTGATTCGCCAGGGGCTTTCGCGGAAGCCACGGGTGCTGGCGCGGTTCGAGCTGGAGGTGAGGGCGACCGCCCGGCTATCGCATTGGAACACCGTCGAGGTCTTCGATTACGGCCGCACTGAGGATGGAACGTTTTATTATGTGATGGAATATTTGCCCGGTTTGAGCTTGCAGGAGCTCGTCGACCGGCACGGTCCGCTGCCCGCTGCTCGCATCATCTACCTGCTGGCGCCGGCTTGCGACGCCCTGCGCGAAGCTCACGAGGCGGGACTGATCCACCGCGACCTGAAGCCTCCGAATGTCTTCGCCGCCTACCGAGGAGCGCGGTACGACGTCGCCAAGCTGCTCGATTTCGGGCTCGTCAAGCCGACCAAGGACGAGGATCCGCCGATCTTAACCCGTGAGGGCACGGTGACCGGGTCTCCTCTGTACATGGCCCCCGAGCAGATCACCCGCTCGCACCCGCCGGATGCGCGCACCGACATTTACGCGATGGGGGCAATCGCGTACTTCTTGCTTTCCGGCCGGCCTCCGTTTCTCGGGGGCGATTCCATGGCCGTGATGGTCGCCCACGCTCGCGATCCTGTCGTGCCGCCGAGTCAGCACCGCGCCGACGCTCCCGCGGACCTCGAGCAAATCATCATGCGCTGCCTTGAGAAGCACCAGGAGGAGCGGTTCCAGAGCGCCGCGGACCTCGCCCGGGCGCTTCTGGCCTGCGCTGACGCGGGGGGCTGGTCGCCCGAGCAGGCCGAGGCTTGGTGGAAAGAGCACGAGCCGCAGGCGTGCGCTCCGCCGGCCGCCCCAGTGGCTGCGCCAACCGTGCCCGAAGCCGTCGATTCCACGCGGTCTGAGGACCCTCACCCCACAGTCGGCGCCAGCGAACTGGAAGCAGTGGCGAGGCCCGTCCCTGGCGCCCAGGCCGATTTGTCTCTGACAGTCGGCGAAGACGAGACGGACCGGGAGTGGTGACCATGAGCATTCCGTCGGTCGACCGCGAGAGTGAAAATCAGAGCGATCACGCTCTCGCCCCCGACGACGGCCACGCTTTTGAGCCGGCCGGCGCGCATCAACCCGGGCACGATCGAGATTGGCTGACCCAGCCGCTGGCAGTCGTGGTTCATCTCGCCTTTGCCTATGACATTGGCGATGAGATCAACCTAGACCTGGCGCGGCAGATGCTTCAGGGCGAGCTGGGGCAATTGCCGCGGCGGCGGCGCACGCCCGAGTCGATCGGCTATCGCCCCGCGCCGATCCGGGTGCCGCTGGAGCCCAGGGGGATGAGCCTGCCCGCGCCCTTTCTACCGGTACGCGACCCCCGGGCCGAGCTGACGCTCTTCGATTTCGGGGCCATCTCGCTTGCAGTGCAATTCCCCTTGCGGGTCACGCCCCGGGCACTTCTGCAACTGGCTGGCAGCCTGGCCGAACCGGCTCCGCTGAACGAGGCCGCGCGGGCGATCCTGGCGCCCTGGATCGAGCGACTGGCCCCGTCGGTCTACGACTTCGCCTATAGCGCGATGAGCGAAGAATACATCGTCTTTCAGCTCAGCGAGCGGACCGAAAAGTGGCTGGAACTTCATGCCGACTGGATCGCCGGGCTGGTCCGGCTCGACGCCGAGGTTCTCTCGCGCGATGAAGTCCGCGAAGCGACGAGGCTAGCGATTGCGTACACGCCGAGCGACTTGGTCGTGCTTGACTGGGCCGCCGGGTTCGTCGCCGACTCCGATTGTGCCGACACGCTCCAGGTCATCGAGTTCGCAAATGTCCAATTGCTCGAGTTTCGGCACATCGACGACCGTCTCGACGACCGTCTCGAGGCGGCTTACCGGTTGATCCGTCCCCAGCGCCGCAGGCGCTTTCTGCTGGGTTTATGGACCTCACATGGCGCAGCGGTGCGCCAGGTGCGTGAGCTGGAGATCGAGGCCGCTAGCCTGTTTGAGCGCGTCGACAATTCGCTCAAACTTATCGGCGACCATTACCTCGCCCGTGTCTTCGAGCTAGCCTCCGCACGTTTTCACCTGCGCGGCTGGCAACAGTCGATCCGACGCAAATTGGAGACCGTCGGCGACGTCTTTGACCTCTTGATCCAGCAGGCGGGCGGACACCGCATGGAGGCTCTGGAGTTGACCGTCGTGATCCTGATCGCCCTGGAGATCGCGCTGGCGCTTTGGCGGCATTGAGATAACAGTTGGCAGAGAGTCGTTGTCTGTTTCGCTCGCGTTGCGTCGGCAACTTCAGGGAGCGTCGGTTCTCAGGCTCGGCCGAGAGTGACGTTGACGGCGCCGATGAGGCTTTCCCCCAGCCCTTTCTGGCGAATGGCTTCGACGTCGTTGCGGCAGGCGAAGAGGGCGTCGACGGCTTGAGGGTCCCATTGGGTGCCGCGCCCCTTGCGGAAGACCTCGTCGATCTGCATGGGTGAGAGCCGCTTGCGGTAGGGGCGGTTGCTCGACATGGCGTCGAACGAGTCGGCCACGGCCAAAATCCGCGCCTCAAGCGGGATAGCCTCGCCGGAAAGGTGATCGGGATAACCTGTTCCGTCCATGCTTTCATGATGATGCCGGACCCCTGGCAGGATATGATGCAGCTTCTTGAGGTCCTTGAGAATGGTCACGCCGATCTCGACGTGCGCCTGGATCTTCCGGTATTCCTCAGGGGTTAGCGCTCCGCACTTCTTGAGCACCTGGTCGTCGACGCCGATCTTGCCAATGTCGTGCAGCAGGCCGGCTAGGTACAGGTCGCTTCGCTTCTGGGGCGGCACGCTCAGCTCCTCGGCCAGCCGGACCGCGATTCGCGCGACCCGCTCGGAATGGCCGGAGGTGTAAGGATCTTTGGCGTCGATCGCCGCGGTCAGTGCGCGGATGATGCCAAAGAGTAGCTCCTTGAGCTCGGCATAGGTTCGCGCGTTGCTCGCCTGGGCCGCGATGAGCGAGGCGACGTACTGCATGCGTTCGATCTCGGCGGCGGAGATCGGACGATCGTGCTCCGGGTTGACTGCGACGAGCCAACCGGCGCCTCCCGCGGGGACCACGGCGAACCTGCGAGCCGGCGGCGATGGCGTGTCCGGGAGCGCTTCGGAGGGATCGTTGACCACGACGGCCGAGTCACGCGCCCGGTCCGTAACGAAGCTACGATACGACGAAGGGGGCAGTCCCTCAACCTCACCGCAATGAACCACCGGCTCGCGAACATCGCCGGGCAGCCAGGCGACGGCGGCCATCCCCAGCGAGGTTCGCAGCACCGTCGTCGCCAGCGTCTGGAACCGGCCCGGAGACTCGGAGATCCGCATCCGCCGGATCAACCGGCCGATCACCACGTGCTCGCTCTCGGCATCACTGGGGGTGGATGGCCCCACAGGATAAAGGCGGGTCTCATGGTTGCTCTGGAGTCGGTTGACCGCCTGCTGGCCCCAGGCGCGGAGGGCCGGCTCAGGACACGAAGGGCCCCAGACCAGAGCGGACGACCCCGCCACCATCGCCGAGCCGCTCGGGCCCGGGTTCCCGTTGGCGTCGTTTTGCGTCACGGGGGGATGGAAGCCGACAAAGGCGATCAGCTCAGCCGCCTCGGAAGTTGGCAACGGCAGCACCAACCAAAGCGGTCCCAGTTCGTCCCTCTGCCGCCAAAGCGCCACCCGCCCCAGCCGTAGGCTGCCCGAGCCGGCCACTTCATCAAGCTCGCTGTCGATGGCCGGAAAGTCTTGCGGGGACGCCCCAACGATCACCCTCCAGATACGCTGATCGAAATCAAAAATTCCTACCGGCGCCGTGAACTCGTGCGAGAGGTTCTCGCCGAGCTGGCGTACCGCCCCACACCCCGGCGCGAGGCCGGTACCCAAGCTTGCCGCGATGCCCGTGCGGCTCAGTCTGGTTTGACTTATCTCGCCACGAATCATAAAAGCGACCTCATCAACGCTACTGTCGAAGGTGATCACAATAACTCTAGGACGCGGTTCCCCTCGCGCCTCACGAACCCACTGGCCACTGACAGTATGCGACATGCATGCAGCCTGTTCGATTTTGGACATCACCCGCGAGAGGAGCTATAAGTCCTTAGTCGAACGGGCGCCCACAGGCTCTCACGGTCAGCGGGAGTCCAGGGAAATCGAGCGTGAACGGGACCTGGCCGGTTTCCTTTACGTTCGTGCCGCCGAGTGAGGCGAACCGGCAAGCGCGGTCCGGAGAACATCTCTCAGGCGAGGCAATACAGGGAATGGAACCTGAAAGCGAAGCCTGGCAAGATTCAGCCAGGCAGATTCTGGACGAGTGGAACCTGGAATCCGGCGACGAGCCGGCCGCCTGCTCGCTGACCGCTCTGCCCAAGCCTGCATCGAGCCCGATCCAGAGTCCAAATTCAAGTCCGATCTCGCCTCAGGTCCCGGACAAAGAGGGCGAAACTCCCCTGACGGCGCCGAGGCCGCTCGACCCGTACGATTCATTTCCGGCCGGCCCGACGATGCTCATTCACGCGTTCGTGCCCGCGGGTCCAGGGCCGGCAGGAACGGAACGGGAGACACCTGCGCCCGGGGATGACATCTCAAAGCTGAGCCTGTCGCTGGCCAACTGTTCGACCTATCGGAAAGAGAAGAGGCGGCCAACGGCCGCCGATACCAGTCAGCGGATAAGCTTGCCGCGGGCCGGGGAAGAGCTCAACGGGTTCCGACTGCTTCTGGAACTAGGCCGGGGGGCATTTGCCCGGGTCTTCCTCGCGGAAGAGCTCAGCCTAGGGAGCCGGCTGGTGGCGATTAAGGTCTCTCGGGCCGAGGGCGATGAACCCAGGATGCTGGCCCGACTCCAGCACGCGCACATCGTTCCGGTGCATTCGGTGCACGATGATCCGGCGACGGGCCTGCGGTTCTTGTGCATGCCGTTTTTCGGAGGAGCCAACCTGGCCCAGGTGCTCCAAGAAGCTTGGGGCCTGGCCCATGCACAGGCCAGCGGGAAAAGTTTGGTCGAGGCGCTCGAGCAGCTCAGCCTGAGGCTGCCGTCGGTGGTGGGGCCGGAGCGTGTGCCGGGCTCGGGACGCCTCGCTCGCTCGCGTCCTGGCTCCGCACCGCAACCGGTCGACTCGATGCCCACCCCACCCATTGAGCAGGATGAGGCCGTGCCACCCGTGCCAGCGAAGAGCGGACGGCGGCGAGTCGGACGGCTGCGCGATCTGGCCCGCCGCCTGGTCGGGCCCCGGCAGTCGGCGAGCCCCGAATACGACGACCGCGATCATGGGCTGCCGGCGCGGCGGTTCTTGCGCGGGGCCAATGGCATCCAGGCCTCGGTCTGGATTGTCGCTCGCCTGGCGGAAGGGCTCGACCACGCTCATGCGCGGGGGCTCTTGCATCGTGATCTGAAACCGGCCAACGTCTTGATCGCAGCCGATGGCACACCCATGCTGCTGGATTTCAACCTGGCCGCCGAGGTCGAGCCCTGCGCACCGAACGAGAAGCGCGTTCTCAGACGTGCCGCACTGGGCGGGACCTTGCCCTACATGGCGCCCGAGCATCTCGAAGCCCTCGACCCCGACGGTTGGAGCGAGCCGAACGCCGTCGACGAGCGGTCTGACATCTACGCCCTGGGACTCATTCTTTTCGAGATGATCGGCGGGACGAGCCCGTTTCCGGAACCGCCGGCCGGGCTCACGCCGGTTGCGACCATCCGGGCGATGATCGATGATCGCCGCCGCCGGCCGGTTCCGTCGCTCCGCGCGACCTGCCCGGAAGTACCCTGGAGCTTGAGTGCCTTGGTCGCCCAGTGCCTTGATCCGGAACCCGGCCGCCGCTACCGCTCTGCCAGCCACCTTGCCGAGGACCTGCGCCGGTTCCTCGACGATTTGCCCATGAAGTACTGCAAGGAGCCAAGCACTCGGGAACGCGTGGAAAAATGGGCCCGGCGGCATCCGGGACTCTGCGGATCAACCTCGATCACCCTCTTTGCGGTTTTGCTCATGGGAATCATGGCCGGGTCGATCGCTTTGGTCTACGATCGGATGCTCGACCTGTCCGCCCGCTTGAAGCTTCAGGCGTTCGATCGAGCTTTCATCGAGAGTGAGTTCCTGCTCATCGTGGCAGGGCGAGACGACGAACTCCTCGCCAGAGGAACTCGGCAGGCGCGGGAGCTCTTATCAGGGCTTGGTATCTTGGACCCGACCGCGCCGGGTCGGGGCACCGGCGGACGTGCGACTGATCCCTTGCCGGGCGTCACCTCGTTGTGGCTCAATCGGCTGCGAAGCGAAGAGCTCCAGCGGCTGCGGCGGCAGATCGTCGAGCTGCTTGTGCTCGAAGCACGCGGCGAGAAGAAGTTGGCCGAGCGGAGGGGCACTACGGAAGACCTCCGGCGGGCGCTCAGGCGGGCAATCGCTCGACTCGATCAGGCCGAACGCTTAGGCGCGAACGTTCCCTCGGCTCTCTATGCCGATCGAGCGCGTTATCATGCCGCAATTGGTGATGCCCAGGGGGCCGCACGCGATCGCGACCGGGCCGCGCGGCACGCCAACTCCAGCAGCCAAGATTTGACGCTCCTGGGAACTTCGCTCATTGACGATGGCGATGCCGCGGCGGCCGAGTCGGTCCTGCGGACGGCCATCGCCCGCGACGTCACGTCGCTTTGGGCCTGGTTCGCTATGGGAAACTGCCACTCCGCCCAGGGCCGCTACCTCGAAGCGGCCGGCGATTTCAGCGCCTGCGTGGCCCGCGGACCTGACTATGCCTGGAACCACTTCTACCGGGCGCTCGCGCTAGCGCGAGCCGGCCGCCTTCTCGATGCCAAGCTCGCCTACGACCGGGCGTTAGAGCTAGACCGCCATCTTCACGAGGCCCGCGTGAACCGCGCCTTGGTCGAGCTCGAGCTGGACCAGCCCGAACGAGCACTGGCGGACCTGCGCGCGGCCGTGGCCGCCGGCCGGCACGAGCTGGGCACCCTCGCCGCGCTGGCTGAGGCGCTGGCCCGGCTGGGCCGCTTGAGCGAGGCCGAGTCCACCTTCGGCGACCTGCTGGCCCGCAACCCCGACGACGCGATCGTCTTGGTCGCGCGGGGGAGGACTCGACTCAAGTCTGATCCCGAAGCTGCCCGGCGCGATTTCGAGGCGGTCTTGAAGCATGACCCCCGCTCCGCGGCGGCACACTATGGGCTCGCCCGCTTGATGCGCGCGCACGATCGACGTGCGGCCATCACCCACCTGGATTTGGCCCTCCAGTCTGATCCCAGCCTCATCGATGCGCTCCAGCTCCGCGCTTTGGAACGGGCCCGGCTGGGCGAGCCGGCAGCACTCGACGACGTCGAGCTGCTCGTCAAAGCCCCTACCGCGCACCGATTTTACAACGCCGCCTGTGCGCTCGCTCTGTACGCGGACGCGAAGGCCGATCCGCGTCCGCTGGACAGGGCGATCGGACTTCTCGATCTGGCCTTCAAAGAAGGATTTTCGGCGCGCCAGGCCGCCACCGACCCGGATCTCACGGCCCTCCGCGCCCGGCCCCAGTTTCCGGCGCTTCTGCAGCAGTACGGTCCTGCTACGGTGGCGGCAACAACCGCGACGCCCGCACCGCAACCCCGTTGAATCGGCGTGCGCCCGCTCGTTGTTTCGCCTGTTCGATCAGAGAATCTCTGGCCGACCGACAGCAAGGGAAGGTTCAATGACTTGTCAGTGTCTCGATCGCCAGGCGAGCTCGCTGGCCTAACGTCGTCGTTGATCATCCCTCGACATGGGCCGCGTTTCACATTAGCTTGAGGCAACCTGACTGAACCAGAAGCATCAAGAGCCCACCGCCCCATGATCGAGAGGACGAGCGATGTCCGAGAATGGTTCCAACCCGCTGCATCGTCGCCAGTTCATGCAAAGTACCGTAGCCGCGACAGCCGCGGCCAGCACGCTGGCCACAGGCGCTGGAGCTGCTCAAATCCACGGCGCTGAAACGGACTCACCGAAGACCGCCGAGCTGCCGCGCCGTGTCCTGGGCAAGACGGGAGCTTCGGTGACGATCCTCAACGAGGGAACCGTGAAGTCGCACGGAGCGCTGGACCGGCTCCTTCGCCATTCGTTCAGCCGGGGCATTCGCTACTTCGATACGGCCAAATCCTATGGCACCGAGGCGGCCTTCAAGAAATGGTTCGAGGCGATGCCGGAAATCCGCAAGCAGATCTTCCTGGCCACCAAGGACGGCGTCAACTATCCCGATGACATGGTCAGGAAAATCGACCAGCGGCTCGCGGCCTTGGGCACCGACTACATCGACCTGATCTTCTTCCACGGCCTGAACAGCCGCCAGGTCGACTGGCCCAAGAGCAAGGAGATGAAGCATGCTGTCGAGGCGGTCAAGAAGACCGGCAAGGTGCGGTTCGTGGGCTTTTCCACCCACGATGCCAAACGTCCCGAGCAGCTCATGGCGGCAGCCGAGGGGGGATTCATTGATGTGATCATGCTCCAGTTCTCCCCCTGGCTCGAGAAGGATGCGCCGCTGAATAAAGCTCTCGACGCCTGCCACAAGGCGGACATCGGCTTGGTCTCGATGAAGCAAATGGCCGGGCACACGCAGGCTCTCGACAAGCTGCCGGTACTCAAGGAGCGTGGGCTCAACTCGTATCAGGGGCTGCTGACGGCCATCTGGTCCGACGACCGGATCGCGACGACATGCGTGACCATGATGAACACGGACCAGATCAACCAGAACACCGACGCCGCCCGCCAGTTCGAGCCGCTGAAGCAGGCCGAAATCCACCAGTTGCGCGACGCGGTGCTGGCCGCCGGGCCGACGATGTGCGCTGACTGCGACGGCCGCTGCGGTCGCGCCGCGGGCACCAAGGCACGGCTGGGCGACCTGACACGCTTCCTGACCTATCACGAGCACCACGGCTCGCGCCGGCAGGCCCGCGAAGGCTATGCCGAGCTCGCTCCCGAGGAGCGCGACTGGCACGACGCCGACCTCGAAGCCGCCCGCGAAGCTTGCTTCAGCAAGCTCGATTTCGCTTTGCTTCTGCCCGAGGTCGATCGCCTGCTGGGGTGATGAGTCTGAGTGGGTCTTATATGTCCCGTATCCATCCTCCCGGGTGCCACGCTCGCGCCAGAGCGAGCGTGAAGAGGTGTGTCCTTGGTGTCGAGATGAGGCGATGAAACCCTCGCTGGTTCCGCCACGCTCACCTTGCGTGTGAGCGTGGCGTCCGGTGAACCAAGGTCTACTTATCGAGCAACCTCGCGGCCGTGGTTTTTCAAGGCTCGCGAGCGTCGAGGTTCGCCTCGAGGACCTTGGAGATCCGGTGCTTGCATTCCTCGAGGTGGGCCCGGCTCGTATCGTCCAAGCTGGCCTCCTTGGTTTCCAGCACCATGCCGATCTTGCCGGCGATCTCCTTAAGATGCAGCCGGGCCAAGGCACGGGCGTCTGGGGGGACCGTGCTGCTGCCCCGCCCCAAAACGAGGATGTACGGGAACAAGTCGCCCAGAGAGCTGCCGCGGTCGCCCAGCACCATGCTGCCTAGTCGGCGGAGATACTCCCGCTGCAGATTACGGCGAACCGTTGAGATCGCCGTCCGAGTACCCTTCGCGTCTTTGGGGTCAGGCAGTTTGTCCAGGTCGGACCAGATGCCGTCGGTCAGGGCCCGGAAGACCTCGTCCATGCGCAACGGGTCCGAGGCCGGATCGGCCTGAAGCTGCTGATTCTGCAGCCGCGCCAGCGTCGATGCGCTCAAGCAGTGCCCCAGTACGATCTTCTGGATGCCCAGGATACGCTCGAGAACCGTGATGTCGATTTCTGGCCCGAACAGGCTGTCGGTGCCCCAGTGCCTCCACCGTTCGGCTCCCAGCCGCCGCAAGAGCGTCGGTGAAAAATGGAAGGCCTTGTCACTTAGAATGTTATCGGCGAGAAACTTGAGGCTGTCGCGCTGCTTTGCCCCGGGGACCGGAATGATCGGATCGTGCGCGTCCTTGTCGGCCTTGTGATCGCGCGCGACCGACTGACCGCCGATGAACCCAGAGGCCAACGTGGCGCCATCGCCCCATTGCTGCAAGAGCATGGAAAAAGCGCGGCGGGTCCGGGCGTATGAGTCGCCGTCCTTGACCACCCGGGCGTCCAGGTCCTTGATCAGCTCAGAGGCCAGCTCGATCCGCTCGCGGCCGAACTCGCATGGGTCACTGCCCAAGTCCCAGCGGTTGACGTACGGGTCTTCGTTGAGCATCGAATCTTCGTCGGTCGCGTATACGAGGTCGTGCTCCGGAGCCCGCGCGGCGATCTTCTTGAGTTCCGCCGCCTCGTCGCCCGTGATTGGCTTGTAGGCGTACTCGATCGCCCAGTAGTCATAAGGGCCCAGCGTGGTCGAGTAATAATCGCCCTGCTTCTTGCCTTTGGGCGCGATGTTGATCGGGCTGTAGTCCATGACGCTGCCGACCAAGCCCCGGGAGTGGGTAATCGTGGTGTCGTGAAGCTGGTCGCAGGAGAGCATGGTGCTTGCCTTGAAGTTGTGCCGCAGGCCCAGCGAGTGGCCGACTTCGTGCATCACGATGTGCTTGATAGCCTGGCCGACGAACTCTTCGGGAAGCTCCGTTCGAGGCTCAGGCTTCTTGGGAGTCTTGTCCTTGTCTTTCTCTTTATCCTTATCTTTCTCTTTCTCCTTGTCGGACTTGGGGAGTTCGGGCCGGGGGGTATCCGCCAGCGCGATGGCGGCCAGCCCAAAATCGCTCTGGAAGCCATTTTGA
Source organism: Isosphaeraceae bacterium (assembly GCA_052146555.1). Taxonomy (GTDB): domain Bacteria; phylum Planctomycetota; class Planctomycetia; order Isosphaerales; family Isosphaeraceae; genus Aquisphaera. The sequence continues at coordinate 26,125 of JBKQMU010000117.1, read as the reverse complement.
TACTGGCAGAAGCCCCGGTTGCCCAAAGCGAGGTTGCGAGCGACCTGCCACTGGAGGGGGTTCTGGTCGGCCGGCACGGCCTCCGCGACCATCTGGCCGGGCACCTTGTCGAGGGCCCCCAGGCCCCAGAGCGACCGCCCGCCGGGCTGACCGAACCCCATCTTCGAAGCCAGGATCGGACTAATCACCTCGCCGAAGGCCAGGGGCTTGGCCTGGGTCTGGCCAGTTCCGGCGGTCGTACTGCCCAAAAGCAGAGCGTAGCTTTCCTTCCAGTAGCGAATGAAGCTGGCGTCGAAGACGATGTCACCGTCGATCATCTCGCCGGTCATCGGATTGGCCCGCAGGCACGACATCGCGTAGCTCATGTCGCTTGTGATCCAGCGGAAGGTGCAGTAGTTGGTATCCTCGGGATCGAATTCGTCGCGACCGGCTTCCTGCCAGCGCACCGCGATGGCATTACGGAAGCCGATCTTCTCGAACGCTTTATTCCACTCGCTGATGCCCTCCTCGACGTACGGGCGGTACTCCAGCGGGACGGTGTCCTCGACGTACCAGATGATCTGCTTTCGAGGCGGTGAGAGTTTGGCGTGAGGGTCGGACGGCTCAAGCCGCCAGCGGTCGATGTAGCGGACGAAGTTCGAGTCCGGATCGGTGATACTGAAATCCTTGGTGGCGCTGAGGAAGTGACCTACGCGATCGTCGGCGATCCGGGGATGATAGCCCCCATCCGGCGTTTTCATGATGCTGAAGTGGAGCACCAAGGTGATGCCCCGGGGGTCGGTGGCGCCGTCGGAGGAAAGGCCCATCATGCGGTACGGGACGCCGGAATAGGTTGCTTCCAGCTCCAGCTCCATGTTGTTGGCGAAGCCTTTGGCCTTGGTCCAGTGGCTGCGAGTGCGGTCAATCCCGCCAATGCCGATATTGACGAAGTCGCTCATGAACAGGTCGGACAGGTCAACCAAGGCCGCGCCGCCGCGCATTGGGTTGAGCGTGACGATCGGCAATGCCAGGAGTACCGAATCGGTGTAGTTCTGGTGGACGGCCTTTTCCAGCGGACTACCGCTGGGTGCCTTGTAAAAGATGTTTCGGCGGACGACCTGGACTCTGTCGCCCACCCGTCGAAAGATCAATACGCGGTCATCGTCGCCTACCGGCATGCCTGCCTGGGCCAGACCACGGGCGATCGTCACGGGTGTCAGCAGCGGCTGATTGCACTGATCGGGGCGAATCTCAATGTACAGATGATCGCCTGTCTTATATAGCGTGAACAGTCCGTCAATCTTCTCGGCGTTATGGGTAACCTCGGCAAAGTCACGGAAGTTGTTATGTTGCCCGTGACCCGCCCCCGGATTGCGGGCAGCCGCAGCGATGTTCTCAAATTCGCCGTTTGCCGGCGGCTGTGGCTCCTGCCCTTGCGCCTGCGGAAATCCCGCAAGGGCGCCAGCAACCAGGGCGGCGGCCCACCCCAGGGGAATGATGCGACTCATGCAGCTCTCCTCGAAACCAGAAGCCCGGCGCCAGACAAAGACGACAGGACATGTGTCCGCGACCGGGATTTTCGCTCGTCCGGGGCGCGACCTGGCGTGCGCCGGGCTCGGCCCTTTGCTACTGCGACGATTGTCCAGGACTCCATGGTGACGAAAGAGGTGAGCCTTTGCAAGCGAAGGCTTTGGGGTTTGCATCGCCAGTTCGGCTTTCGGCGTCATTCCCGATTCTTCCGGACAAACCGGTTTCGGACTCCTTCATGCGCGATCATCCCGGAGGACGCGAGCCGACTCGACGCGGGCCGGTCATGGACGCCCTTCGATGAGAAGATTCGAATCGCCCACAATTCGGTCTGACCACCAGGCCTCGAGGTCGATGCCGGCTGATTCGATCAAGCCCTTTGCCATGTCGTAAAATGACAGTAGCGGCAGAGCGCTAGGTCCGCGCGACCACGATAGCCGATCGAGGTTCGGTCTGCGCGCCGAATCGATAGATCTGCCGCCTGGGCTCGAACAAGGACCGGGCAATGTCCCAGAATGTCCCACTCCGGGCCAGAATTTCGCCGGAGAAGTATAAGCAAAGGCAATAGTATTTCGCGTAGGCTGGGACAAGGACCCGAGGGCGTCACACGTTCGTCGCGTATTTCGCAGGCTCGATTTGCACAAGAACCCTCTGCATCGGCCAATCAAGCGGGGACGTTCTCGCTCTGGCCACTGGACTGTGGCCGGGTTGGCCGATAGCATCCGTGAGATCTCCAGGTCAGCTCGTCGACCTCCCGTGAAAGTCCGTGGCCGCCGTTCAAGGTCGTTGGAGATCTGCGTCCATGACCCGAGGCTTTTCTTGTGTCCCGACCAGCCACCTGAGCGAAACCGACCCGGCCTGAACGCGTCTCGCAGATCCGAAGAACAGGGCCCGACTTGTTCGCCTCTTGCGCCCCCTCGAAAAGGGCGTGACTCCTTATACGCAAGTGTGGGGACTCTCCATGAAGCGAATTCGCATCATCCACTCGACCAGCTATCACTACTTTGAGCCGGTTACATTCGGCCGGCACCGCGCGATGTTGCGACCGCGCGAGGGGCACGATGTCCATATCGCGTCCTCGATCCTGAAGATCGAGCCGAATGCGAGCTGCCGCTGGTATCGCGATATCTACGGCAATTCCATCGCGATCATCACCTTTCACGAGCGGGCGCGAATACTGAACCTGCACAGCGAGGTCGACGTGGACCTTTACGAAGATTCCCCGATCGATTGGGTGATCGACCCTGTTGCCAGTTCCTATCCATTTCAGTACGACGCCAGCGAACAGGTTGATATCGTGCCCTATCGTCTGCCAAGCTATCCGCATGACGCTCCAGCAATGCAGGAGTGGCTCCTGGATCTTTACAGGCCAGGCCAGACAATCAACACTTCGCAGCTTCTGAGCAATCTGAACACCCGGATCTACCGGTCTTTTCGGTACCTTCATCGGAACGAGGCGGGGGTCCAACTTCCCTGTCGAACCATGGCCCTGGGCACCGGGTGCTGCTGTGATTTCGCGGTCTTCATGATGGAGGCGGCCAGGCACTGGGGTTTCGCGGCGCGATTTGTCACTGGCTATATTCAAATGGCCGAAGGCCAGCATGGTGCTACGCACGCATGGACTGAGATCTACATTCCCGGAGCGGGTTGGCGCGGTTTCGATCCCACCAACAATAAGCCCGCTGGGGGTGAACACGTCTCCGTTGCGGTGGCCCGAGAACAGGAGAAGGCCTCTCCGCTCTCGGGGAGCTGGGAAGGACCGTCAAACGCATTTGATCGGATGGAAGTCTCTGTGCAAGTTGTCGCAATCTGAGAGAGTGAACACACCGACTGCGCGTCAAGAGAGGTTAAGCCTCCTCATCCCATGGCTCCTGCACGATTTGGCGCGGCACCGGCTATCTTGAACCCAGTCGTGATTCCTAAGAAATCCAAACTTAACTTAAATTAGCCGTTCACTGTGCCATGTGGCGCTTTTATACCAGTTTCTGGCCAAACACGCAATACTTAACTGATCGTTCGCATGCATTGCGAACACCACGTAGGCATTTGCGTGGCGACCGACGCCTAAATCGGGCTAGCCGCGCTTCTCGTGCGCGAGTCTACCAGTACTTCCAATCGCCGGTGGCCAGGACGTGGATCCCGAGGGCCAGGTTGGCGATGGCGTGGCTGATCAAGCAGGCCCAAAGCGATCGTGTCTGCCAGAGCAGCCAGGCCCAGAGCAGGCCCGTCAGCAGGGCGGGAAGCCATTCGGGATGCGACAATGCAAAGACGGCCGAGGTGATGGCCGCCGCGGTGGGAGTGACCTGGCCGATCGGCACCTTCAAGAAGTTCGGCTCGATCAGCCAGCGGATGAGAAATGATCTCCAGAAGAGTTCTTCGACCAATGGGACCAAGAGTACCAACCCGAGAAATCGGACGGTCAGAAACGGTAGCTTCCAGGCGGCGCTGAGAGTTTGGGGATCGAACCCGGTTCGCTTGCCCAAGAATGGCAGCGCAGGATACCAGCCTTCGAGCCTGATCCAGAGCACGAAGACGCCGAGCCCGGTCATCACGGCCACGGCGATAGTCGGTAACGGAGGCACGGGGCGAAAGTCGGCCCACGTGCGACGATAGAGGAACGCAAGGAATGCGACGACGACCACTTTCAGCGTGTACGCCAAAGGATACCAGGCGGGACCAGGCACATATCCTTCAAGGTTCGTAAAGATCAGGAAGGCGAAGATAGGGACCATGTACGGAACGATCTGGCGCCAGTCCGCCTCGGTGGTTGCCGGCGGACGGGCAGGGGGCTCGGGCACGTTGCGAGGCGGTGTTGGTGGCCTCATGACTGGTGATCGAAGAGGCCTAGAAGTCCCGGGTCATCTAGCCGTGGGACGATGAGGTCGGCGGACTGAAGCGCCTGCGCGGGACTATGCTCGTGGGGCACGCCCACCACGTAGGCGCCAGCGGCACGCCCGGACGTCACTCCCGCCGGACTATCTTCCAGCACCAGGACAGATCGCGGGGAGACGTCGAACCGCTCGATCGCCGTCAGGTAGATTTCCGGGTCGGGTTTGCCGCAGGCGACGTCCTCGGAGCCGAGCACGAACTGGAACCGGTCCAAGAGCCTGTGCTGGCCCAAGAGTTGCGCAGCGTACGACCGCCGTGACGACGTCGCCACTGCCAGCGGCAAGCCATGATGGCCCAGGCGGTCGAGCAAGTGAAAAAGTCCCGGCGTGGGATGCACAGCCGTCTCGATCTCGGCGTAAAACCGCTGGCGGACATCCGCCAGCAAGACGTCGAGGGGCTCATCGAGTCCGGTCATCGTCTTGAGCACGTAACCAGCCTCGACCGAGCGGCGGCCGATCATCGCCCGCATGATCTCGGGCGTGAAGGTCTTGCCCCGGGCCGCCACCATCTCCGAAGAGACGCGGAAATAGAGGGCCTCGGTGTCGAACATCAAGCCATCCAGGTCAAACACCACAGCGCGAATCGAAGCAGGCATGAACGATTTAGACCCTGGAGACGAGGAAATGGCCCGCGGTCACAACCGGAACTCGATACGCTCGGCGGAGCGGTCGTTTTCAATGATCAGTCCCGCCGCGGCATGGCCGGGACCGTTTTCGGCGACCGTCCGGGACCGCCTCGCCCGGACGCTCTCAGGAAAGAGCCGCTCTTGCAGAAGCTGCCCGGACACGTCAAACGGCATGGGCTGAAAACCGGACTCGAACCGCAGCTCGGGATGAGCCTCAACCTCTGCAGCCAGCGGCTCTGTGACCCACAAAGTCGTCAGCTCCAGCGTGTTGGGGATGATCACCAGACGGGCCTCTTGAGGATCGACCTTCCAGCACGTATCCAGGCACGCCTGGATTACGCGCTGGTCGTCCGGCAGCGACAGCGGCACCCTCGCCCGGGTCAAGAAGTTGCTTGTCAGACTGTTGACCCGCATCGGCACCGGGTCGATCGCCTTCACGAGGCGATCGGTGGTCAAGTCGGCCAAGCCAATGCCCAGCGCATTGCCCCGAGTCTCGACCGACAGGTCGAGCACCGCCAGCCGAGTGATCACCGGCCGGGGAAGGTCGGGCATGGTCTCGACCCGCTGCCGGCCGATCACGTTGGGGTCAAGGCCCGTCCCGCTGTAATTCTTGCCCAGTTCGCCGACGATCAGCACGTCGATCTGGTCGAAGGGCAGGCGGCCCATCAGGTCGCGCGCCTGCTCGAGCAGCCGCGGCTCGACCTCCAGCAGCTCTTCGGGCTCAACGCCGACAATTTGCGCCGTGCGCTCGTAGGCATTCTCGATGATCCCGATTCCCAGCGCCACGGGCGTTCGCTTGAGCAAGAAAGCCCCGACTTCCGGCAGCATCGACTTGAGCCCGGGCAGGCCGAGCTTGTGCACCTGCGCGGCTCCCTCGCGCTTGCCAAGACCGATGGCCAGCATCTTGAGAAGGCCGCTCTCGTACATGCCCGAGAACGAGGTATGCGGCTTGATCCGGTTCAAGAGGATAATGCCTTCGGAGTCGAAGGCGTTCTGGTCGAAATGGATCGGCAGACCGAACGAATTCCGTCCCAGAATCACGGTTTGCATGTCACAGCGGATGGGACAGCCGACGCTTGCCTGGGTGACGCCCAGCTCGGCCAAAAGCTCGCGCTGGCCTTTCGCCGTGCCGCCGCCGTGCGATCCCATGGCCGCGACGACAAACGGCTGGAAGCCGAGGCTGCGGACCGCGTCGACGACCGCTCTGGTGATTTGAGGCAGACCGGCGATGCCCCGGCTGCCCACGGTGATGGCCACCCGGCCGCCGGCCAGCACACGACCGGCCAGATGGCTGGAGCGGATCACGCGGGTCACTTCGCCGGCGACGTCGCCGAGCTCGGGCTGGGCAAAATTCCTTCGGACGCGTGCAATCGGGGGAAAGTTCATAGGTTCAGGGCCGGTAGGTGAACATGTGTAAGTGCACGGTGTCGGGGCGGGACGAGCCCGACGAACACACATCATACCGTCTGAGGTTCGAAGCACTAAAGCCCCTGGCGACCGCGGGCTCGCGTTCGCCGGGGCTTGGTTTTTGTGTTCGAGTCGACCGGGCCGTGAGGCGGCCGCTCTGTTCCGTTGACGCGGCGGCAGCTTTCCTACCACTGATAAGGCGATCGAATCGGCCTTAGGCGGCCGCGCGACTCCGACGGACCTGCCGGACCAGCGCCATGGCGCCGATCATTCCCGCCCAGGCCAAGACGGTCGCAGGTTCGGGAGCGGGCACTTCCTGGATCGAGCCGCCCTGGGCCGAGTAGGCCTGAGGATAGACGGTCTGCGGATCGGCGTTCTGAATGCTCACCGGCTGATTGACGTAGGGCTGCGTGCTCAGAACGACGATGGTCGCACTATTGCTGCCGGCCTGAAGCGGACCGTTGTTCGAGGTGGCGTCGAGATACTGGAAGGTGAGCGACCCGGTCTTGCTTCCCGGCATCCAGGCCACGGAGGTCGGCGTCTGGACCACGCTGCCCGGCGCTGCCTGGGGCAGGTTGATCCCGCCGACCGTTCCGTCTTTGACCACGTAGACCGCCGAGGACGTGCTGTTGGGGTCCGAGGGGTTCAGGTTGGCCGGCGTCGGCGTGGCATTGAAGATCATGCTGGTGCTGTTGACCGAGCTCGGCTGACCAGTCGAGTCCGAGACGTTGTTGACGCCGATCTGGTAGGCATACGCATAGAGGCCGGTGGCGGTACCCGTGCCCTGGAACACCTGGGACTGCATATAGCCCGTCGTGGGTGTGTTCAGAAACTGGTACGGCGATGTGATCGGTGCCGCGCCGGCAATCGGCTGGAACAGGCTGTTGAACTCCGATGCCGACATCGTCGGCGTGGACAGGTCCTGAACGATGGGAGCGGCGTCGGCGGACGGGCCGGCCAGGCTCAGCACAAGACCAGCCCCCAGGGCGAGAGCGTAAGTGATTTTGTTCATTCGAGCGATCTTCCAGGGTTGATCCGGAAAGCACGCTTGAGGGCGAGCTTCCCCGTGCGAGTCGATCCTTAACTCGCCGACCGGAGAACGTCTCCGGACGGGTCCCGCGGGCCACACTCACGTCGACGCGGGGATGAGGCTACCGGTCTCTTTCGCGACGATCGGCCTGCCCCGGGAGCGATCATTCAGCAAACCGCTCTTGCGGCTGGAGTCCTCTTCCGCGGACTCAATCCCGAGCGGAGTGAGGGTCCTCGACTCTCAAGCGGTCACGCCAGGCGGCGCGAGAACGACAGCTCCGTCATATCGAACCAGTCTTGAGCCAGTATTTCTCCTGGCCAAGACGGCGGGCAAACTACCAGGATCGTTGGCGGTGGTCAACGCGAGTTTGGCAGTCGGCTCAGTTGGTAAGTTGTAAGTTCTTGGCCTTTAGTTGGTAGCAGGCAGTGAGAGATCGGCCACTCGTCGCCGGTCGTGAGAAGTACCACAACTCATGCGCAGCGAAAGGAAACATCTTGGCTCTCCTGCCGGCAGCAGCGATATCGACCAACTGCTCGAAGGTGATCGGTCTATCAGCGACGTCGATCACCACTTCTCAGCTCGACACCGTCGCTTTTTTCCTGCTGATGTCGCAGAGCATATCCGAATGGATGTTCAGGCCAATGTTGGTCATGTTGTAAAGATGCTCGCTAGCGACCAACCAGACGATCTCGCAAATCTCGCGTTCGGAATAATAGCCGGATAGGCGAGCAAATGTGTCCGGGTTGACCGCTTTGTCCTTTGTCAGCTCTGTAACATAATCCAGCGCTGCACGCTCGGCATCCGAAAACAGAACGCTTGTGCGGTAGTGTTCCAGCGCATCAAACTTGGCTTGATTCATCGACGCCTTGATCGTCATCGATCGGCCAATGTCCATGCAAAATTCACAGACGTTGATTCTCGCTACTTGCTCACGGATAAGCAGGGCGGTCTCCGGCGGCAGCAACAACTTCTTATCCAGCTTGCTGATCTTCGAATAGAACAGGCCGTATGCGATTGGCAACCGCGCGGAATGCACTTTCAGCGGTGTCAACACCTTGCCAAATTGCACGCGTGTGAAGTAATACGCCAGCTTCAGCATCAACCCCTTGGGTTTTTCGATGGGAGGAAGGAACGGATCGCTCTGAAGTGACTGTTGTGGACTCATGCGGTCTCACTTCTCCTCTGTAAATCCCAATGAACGCGCCCTTCCACCAGGGCATGAAATTCCTCATCTTTCGCTGGAGCACGAGCGGGGACATTGCTCTGGACGGCGGCGAGGGCAACGTGCCCTTCACGGTGCCCCTGCGTCAACCCGTGATGAACAGGCGATCAAGGTACGCCCAGAGTCTTTCCGGATCAACAGGCTCGCTACGGTAACCGATATAGCCGTCGGGACGGATCAGGTACAAACACGGTGCGCTCGCGCCGAAGCGATGATGAAGCGAGCGGTCTGCGTCCAGAACGACCGGGCCGTCCCAGGAAAGCGCTTCGGGCTTGCTGGCCGCGCCGATCGCGATCCGGGGCTCGATCCACGATGAAGCGCGATCGCGGACCTGCCGCGCCAGGGCACCGAGGTTTTCGTGGATGGTTGTGGTGGGTTGGTCACCCTCGAAAAGCAGAAGATGGTGACCCGTGCCCTTCAAGAGGTCGAACAGCCGCGCTGTGCCGTCGTTGGTGGTGGTGTGGAACGGGAGATCAGGAACGCGATCACCGGCTCGAGGGCCTGGAAAGCTGTGAAGGCCCAGGGTGTCAGGGCGGCCCTCGGCGACGATTGGACTTTTCCTGTAGTTGATCCCCAGCTCCGAGATCCCCACCGAAACACGTTGCCGAACGAAGTCGAATTCGCTCAGGAACGACGCGAGCCGGTTGCGGAGCGATCCAAGTAAGGGGTTGCGCAAAAGGGCGGCACGCGTGAGGAGATCGGTTCCCCGCAAGACGTCCAAGGCGATCGGCCGCCGCTCCGCCCCATACGAATCCAGCAGTTCGTCCGGGTTGCGCACCACACCGGCATGAATCAATCCCAGCTTCCAGGCGAGATTGCACGCGTCCTGAATGCCAGTGTTCATTCCTTGTCCCCCCGCCGGACTATGGATGTGCGCTGCGTCTCCGGCCACCAGACAGCTTCCGACGCGAAAGCGATCGACCACGCGGCGGTGAATGTGGAAGGACGAGACCCAGACCGGGTCACTGACACGCGCCTTGGGGAATCCGTTCGCGTTGAGCAAGTACTGGAAGCGCTCGGCAGCTAGCTGGGGGTCGTCGGTACCGACCGCCCCGCTGGGGTCGACCAGCCGCCAGCGCCCGGGCTCCGGTAGCGGGAAGGCGGCAAGCTGGATTTCGTTGGCAAAGATCGCGGTGGCTTCGTCATCGGGCCGCTCCCAGTCGATCCGAGCATCGGCAAGAACGAAGGTTTCCTCGTATTCGGATCCCTGGAACGGGAGGTTCAGATTGTGGCGGACGGTGCTATGTGCGCCGTCGCATCCGATCAGCCATCGTGCGCTAACGACTTGGTCTGTCCCGTCCGGGCCCTTAAGTGTCGCGCTCACGTCCGCACCGTTTTGGAGACTGGTCAGTTGCGTCCGCCACTGGACCTCGCCGCCGCGCGACTTCAAGACGTCAAGGAGAATGCGCTCGGTCTGCCCCTGAGGCAGCGTGACGACGAACGGAAAAGGTGTGTCCAGCGCGTCAATCAGATTCCTCCCAGAACAATAGCAATTCTCCAGTGTCACGGTTTTGCAAAACGAAAAAGCAGATTGTGGGAAGATCAGACGCATAAAGAAACAACACACATCCGCTCCGTTGCATCTTAACGACCGTTTTTCCGACTAGGCCTTCAATGAGCACCTTCCTATCCCATTTCAAAACACCGCTGTCAAACAAAAGGTCAACTCTTGTGGGATTATCAATTGATTTCGGTAATGGGAGATCTGGCGTATCTACTTCACAGATTATGCCAGTTCGATTACACCGTATGCTAATTACCGGACTCGACTCCACTCGAATCCGCACGCATTCCCCAGACCACCATCCCATTTGAATCTTTTGACCAAGAAGAGGAATCACTTGAGATCTGGCGACCCAGGAGAGATCATCTTGCTTGCTTGCTAGTATTGCCTCCTCAGCAGTCGCATAAGCCGGCACGGCCTGTGGCACAGGCATCACTCGTATTGTTTGCATTTGCTACAATCCTTATTGTCCAGAAGATACGCGTCCCCTAGAGTATGCGATCAACATTTTCTGTCCTTTTTCTTTCCGGTAGGCACCTGTCCTTTTTCTCGTCCGCTTTCGTCCTTCTCACAGCAAACCAGCATAACTTTGCTTTCGCATTGACTTCACCGCGACTGCGACTCACGTGGCGCTTCGGGACTCGAGCCCAAAGTAACGGGTGCGGGACCAGAATCAGGCGCGGGAGCGGCCGGACCGTTTTCGAGTCCAACCGCTGATTTCGTGTTCGATGCCGGCGGCGCATGGGGAAGAGGTGGGGCAGGGGGCGGCGTGGGCTCGACCGGCAGGAAAACGGAGGAGGAAGCGTGGTCCGGAAGCTGGGGCTGCGGCTCGAATTCTCGCACCTCGCTAACGGTCTTCACGTCGCCTTCAGGCAGGGGCGTCTCTTCGTCGAAGAGCACCGGCGGGCCGACGGGCAGCCCAGCGCGCTTCCGGCCCTTGTAGAAGCGATATCCCAACCAGGCCGCCACGCCGACGGCAATCGCCACGGTGAGATACTGCTGAAACTCACGGATGCCGCTTTGAATCTTATCGGCAAAGACGTAGGCTAAGCCGAACATGAGGGAGGTGCTCAGCGAAGCGGCCACCAGGTCGGTGAAAAAGAGCTTCCAAGGAGGCAACTTCAAAATGCCGGCCGTGAGGTAAGCGGCCGTGCGGAAGCCGACGGCGAACCGGCCCAGCACCAGGATTTTGAACCCGTGACGATGAAAATATCCCTTGATCTGGGCTTCGCGGCCACGCGTCAGTAGTCGCCTTGTCAGGCGCAGGCTGAGCACGCGCTCACCGTGCCAGTAGCCCAGGAAATAGACAACGAAATCGCCCAGGAGCACGCCTGCCAGACAGGTTGCAAAGGCCAAAGGCGCGAGCATCTTGCCATTGCGCGACAGCACTGCCGCCAGGATGACAGGTGCCTCTTCGGGAATAGGCAGCCCCAGTCCACCCAGGATCAAGATCAGGGCGATCCCAATGTATCCGAGATGTGCGATGAGCTGCTCTGTCAACCTCCACTCCTGGTCGTTTGATCACTCCCATGCCGGCGCGACCGATCATGAAAGCCGCTAGTGACTTGGTATCATACCAGGTTGGCACGTCGGGTCCACTTAGGGCCGTCTCGGACGAGGCGGTCGCTCGGTTCGTAAGCTGAGGCGGTTGCTCGGTTTGGAAGTGGTTCACGCCTTAGAGGTCGGCAACCGTCTCCAGAGGCCGTTCACCCACACGACGCTGTCGGCATTGCAGCCGCGGCGCGAAGATGGATGGCCACTCGAATTCCCGACAGCATAGCAATCGACTCGGGTGACTCCATCGTAAGCCGGCGAGGCTATTCCAGCGGAGTTGGACTTACGTCAATTTGGCTGTGAAAATCGCGGAAATTCTCTCGAAGGTTTGTAATTCAGGCTTAAGAACATCGGGAAAGCTCCGGGATTGACACGAAAGCGGCAAACCTTCGCGGCAGTACGCTGCGAAATCCAGACAGGCTGTTCAGCCCCTCACGCACGCCCAGCCGACGAGGAATCCAGTTCAAGGGAACCAGCTCACGGTCCCGCCTTCTGAAGACGCGTTATTTGGCTTGTCGTAACAAATGGGGACTTTTCGGCGAGAGACTTGGCCAGGATTACTCGCGGGCTTGAAGCACGAGCATGACAGCGATGCCTGTCTGCTCGATCGTGTAGCCATCGAAGACGATCCCCTGAGCCGGCCACCAGAAGCCTTCACCGGGATTGAGCGGCAAACGGACCAGGGGGTACTCGGGGAACCGGTTCAGGAACCGACGGGCGACGTCGTCTGGCGCGCCCATCGACGCACGCTCGATGCCCTCCAGGGCAAGTCGCTCCGCCATCTGCGAGGGTGAAAGGTTGACGAAGACGATCGAGGTGGGCTCTTCGCCCAGGTTGATCCCGGCGAGCATGCGCGAAATTTGCACGGTACCGTTCGCAGACCCGACGGCGTGAGCGCCTGAGACGGTCATGTTTGACAGGAGCCCTGCCAGACGGGGGACTTCCGAACTGGCGTCGATTCGGGTCGAGCGTTGGTCCTGGGGGCTTATGACTGCATCAAAGAAACACGATGATGGGAGTGGGAGGCCCTTGAATCGGGCAAACTCGGCGATCCGGCGCACGTACGAAGTGAACCAATCGTCGCCAGCCCGGGGCGAGCCTGCGCCGGTTTCGGCCAGGTTCCACCAGCGCGTGCGCAGGCGTTCGGTGATCGAGAACAGACCGACGTCGTCGCCAGGAAAAGACTCGCTGGGCGAAGCTGTGAACAGCAGAGTGCGCTCGGCCTCAGAAGGAGGACTCCAGTCGTCTCGAGGGAAGAAACGACCCTCTGACTCGATGACGCCGGAATTGAGCCGTACCCGCTCCGACCACGTTGTCATCATGGCGAACCGAGGCGCCGTTACGATTCGGTATCCAGCGTCAAGTCGCATTCGAAAGCCTGCTTGGATGAGACCGACTCAAGGGTGAGACCGACAGACGCACGGCACGATCACTCGACACCCGCGGCCTCTGTCGCCTCATGAGAGATGCACCTGGGAGAGGCCGCTGGAAGACAAGTCGGAAAAGCCCCTTGTTCGAGTTTGTCCAGCACGACGTCAAGCAGCGCCTTGCGGTTCAGGACGCAGAACAAGGTCTCAGTCGAAACGAAAGACCCGTTTTCGAAATACTTATTGACCGGTGCGCCGCCGCCGCACATGGAGAAGTAGGAACACGTCTCCTCACAGCGCCGGACGCCGGCGAGGATGTCGGCGTGGATCGCCTGGAACTTGGACGTTGATCGCGCGGAGTCGAAGTCGCGTTCGGCGACGTTACCCAGAACGAAGTCACCATAGTGGGGGCTCGACAGGCCCAGGAGCTCCGGGGAGAACGTGCTGAAATTCCCCTGCCAATCGACGCTGATGATCGAGTAGGGGGTGGTCTCTGAAGTCCGGTACGGGTTCCAGCGGTCACGCTGCAGGACGGCGGCCTGGGTGGTGTCGAATTCTCGGACCCTCAAAGGCCAGCCAGAATCGGCCGCCAGGTCGAAGAAGCGCGACAGGAAACGGGCGTAGCGATTACCCATGTCAGGGGATTGGAGCGAGGAACTTTGGTGTGGCCCCTCGATCTCTTCGATGTTGAACCCCACGTTCCGAATCTGGTTGCCCTCGAAGAATTCGAATATCTCGTCGGGATAATCGAGTGATGCTTTCGTCAGGACGGCGATGACATGGAACGAGATCCCGTTCGCGAGGAGGAGTCGAACACCCTCCATCACACGCGAGTGTGTTCCGTTCCCCTGGCGGGTCTTGCGATAGGCGTCGTGCAGGAACGCTGGACCGTCGAGGCTCACTCCAATCCGCACTGGGTGCCCCTTGATGAAATCGCACCATTCCTGAGTGATCAGTGTGCCGTTGGACTGAAACGAGTGGTCGAGCTGTACGTCCTCCGTGTTTCGGTCTCGGATGATGGAGAGCGCACGCTCGTAAAATGCGACCGGCAGCACGAGAGGTTCGCCAGCGTGCCAGACGACGGTGAATCCGTTTCGGACCAGGTTGCTGGAGAAGACGCGATCAAAGACGTGCCCGAGAACCTCCGGCGACATCCGGGCCCTCGACACCCGGTCCGGCAGGTAGCAGTAGGAGCAATCGATGTTACAGAATGGAGTAGGCTGAAGCACCAGCAGTTCCAGGGGGCCGACCTCCATTTCGAGGTTCGCACAGTACGCTGCCATCGCATCCCCCTGGACCGCAACTGGATTCTGAACTAACACCGAGTCGCCCGGCGGATTGAGCCAACGAGCAACACTAGTAATTATGCCAGTTGCCCCAGTTGCGCCAGTTGTGCCAGCCGTTGGGCCAACCATTGCGCCAGTTGTGCCAGTTAGGCCACGCCAGCAGCGGACCCGCCTTGGAAATTTCAGCATCGGGAACGACTGTCCCGAGCTGCTTGCTGAGCTCCTCGATCCGCTCAGTGATCGCGGGGCGATTCCGATTCGCGGTCGTGCTCGCCGCTGACTGGGACGAAGTGATCGCGACACTTGCCGAGGCGATCACCAGACCCCCGACGCTCGTTTTCAGAAGCCCTTCCAGTTGGTCCAAGAAATTGCGACGGTTCGGAGCCGCTTGAGCTTCCATTGGAATCCTCACACGGATCAAAGAGGTGATGTCCCGAACAGGCCAGTACTTTATCAGGCAGGAGAATTCCATGTCAATGGGACGGATTCTTCAAGGAGAATGTGATGGTGGCCAAACTTCCGGGCGTGCTCAACCCCTTAGCCATGGCTGAAGACCCTCCGCCTTGAAGCCGATCAATCGTTGTCCCTAACGCTGTGTCTCGAGAACCGTCGGCCCTTGTTCTCGTGCGGCATTCGTAACGTGGCGCCGCTAAGTTCGAGTTGCGTGCTGGGCTGGCTGCCGCTGCGATTCCAGCAACGATCTGCCTCGTAGGAACCTCGCTGATAGCAACGGATAGCAACGGCAACTTGACCGAAATTCCTTGCAGTCGCCTGGAGGTATTCATTGCACGTACCCCACCGGAAGAGTATCGCGCGTTGTGCGGAGTGAGGTCCTCGGTTGGGAAAAGCCTTGCACAGAATACTCTTCGAACGACCCGATCGGTCCATGAAGATTTGCAACGGATGAAAGGGTCGGAACAACTAAGAGCTCAAGCCTGGACGTTGTTCAACCTGAAGAAGTGGTCGATCAAGACCCTTGACGCATAGGTGCCCACAAATTAGAATCTCAGCGTTTTCAATTCCGCCGCGGAGAACATCTCTTATCGGGAGTACCCTCATGCGACGCATCTTGAACCTGATGATGGCGGCGACTTTCCTGCTTGGCGCGATGGAGTCGGCCATGCGCGCGGCGGACGAGGAGATGGTCACGAACCCCCCCTACAAGCATTGGTCCGCGTTCAAGGTCGGCACGACGGTCACGCAAAAAGAGCACGTGCGGTTCTCCAAGACCTCGGATGAAGCCGATTACTACCCAGGCGGCGTGCGCGAGAAGGACGAGACCTATACTCTGCTGGAGGTTACGCCCGAAAAGGCCGTGGTCCAACTCACGATCGTCGAGTACGGTCACGGCAGCACAACCGAGCTGGCTCCCTCCAGGATCACTTATCCGGCGAAGGTTAAGAAAGGGCACGTATCCACATCGAAGGAAGAGATCGAGACCTTTAAAGAGGGGGACGAGGATGTGGATGTCCTGGGCAAGACGATCCGCTGCCATTGGGTAGAGATCATCGACCAGGACGGCGACGAAACCTACTACCACAAGGTGTGGGATTCGGACGAAGTCCCCGGTGGTATTACCAAGGAGATCCGCACCCAGAAGAAGGGCAACGCGCTGATCTCGGAATCGGATCAAATGGTTGTCAGCTACCAGAAACCGTGAAACCACGGCTTGCGAACGCCTTTGGTTTCAAGTTCGATCGGGTGGCCTCGTATGCAGCTCTGGGACGGACGGCCGGGACTGTAACTCCCTCATCTGCCTCTCGACGTCGCCCGATCAATACACCAGCGTCGTGGCTGAGATCATGGCCGGTTCGATCTGGCGAATGACGCTGGCGACATATTCCACGTCCTCGCGCGTCACGTCCAGGTGAGTGCAGGCGCGGATCAGTCGTGATCCCAGCGCGGCAACGAGGATCCCGCGTGATTTCAGGTACGCTGAAACCTCGGCAGCCAAGCCCAGCGACGGGTCAACGGCCACCCAGACGAGATTGGTTTCGACCGGTTCCGACTCGAGGCTGAAGCCCTCAGAATTCTCAAATGCTTGCGCGAGTATCTGCGCATGGGCATGGTCGTCGGCCAGCCGGTCGATGTGATGCTCCAGCGCGTGGAGTGCACCGGCGGCGATGATTCCAGCCTGCCGCATCGCTCCACCCATGAGTTTGCGAACGCCTCGGGCGGATTTGATGGTTTCGGCCGAGCCGGCGAGGGCTGAGCCGACGGGCGCTCCGAGCCCCTTGGAAAAGCAGACCGAAACGGTATCGAAGTGTTGCGACCACGCGATCGCCGGTTTGCCCGTGGCCACCACGGCGTTGAAGAGCCGAGCACCGTCGAGGTGCATGGCCAGACCGTTCTCGCGAGCCCAGTGGCGAATTGCGCTTGTGCTCTCGACCGATTGAATGCGTCCGCCGCCGCGATTGTGCGTGTTTTCCAGCCAGACCAGACGTGTCCGCGCGTAATGCACGTCGATCGGACGAATCATATCCTTGATATCATCAACCGACAGGAGCCCGAAATCACCCTCGAAGGTTCGCGCGGTCACGCCCGAGTTCCGCGCGATGCCGCCGGCCTCCCACACATAGACGTGAGAAGTAGCCGCACAGATCAGTTCGTCGCCCGGTCGCGTGTGAACCGCGACGGCGATCTGGTTGGCCATCGTTCCCGACGGTACGAAGAGCGCGGCTTCCTTGGCCAGAAGCTCGGCCGTGCGGGCCTCCAGGGCCTTGACCGTTGGGTCCTCTCCGAAGACGTCGTCGCCGACCTCGGCTTCCGCCATGGCCCTGCGCATAGCCGATGTCGGTTTTGTGACCGTGTCGGATCTCAGGTCAATCGGCGGACGATTCATCGCTTGGCTCTCACTTCACGGAAGACGCGACGCCGGGAGGGTGCGTCGCCAGCGCGTCAGAGAACCATTGTTTTCTCGTGATCGGGACAGGTCAACCCGCAACCGCTGTCTGCCAGTTGCGGGGGTCGCTCGTTCGCATGAGCGGTGCACGATGGCGCCCTGGCAGCCGAGGAGCGAAAGCGCGTTCGGCCGGTTCACGGCTCGCTCGGCTCAGTCGCTTGTGGCGTTCGGGTCGGATGAAGGATCATCTTGCCGCGTTGCGTGCCGCGATCGCGGCGGATGCGGCGGCTGGCGAATTCGTCGAAGCAATCCAGAAGGGCCTCGGCAGCGCGATCCCACGAGAACATCATCGATCGCTTGCGAGCAGTGCGGGCATGAACGTTCCGGAGAGACTCATCGGCGAGTATCTGACTCATCGCCAGGGCCATGGAGTCGATGCGCATCGGGTCGAAGAAGATCCCGCCATTGCCGACGACCTCCGGCAGCGACCCGGCCCGGCTCGACACCACGGGAGTGCCGCAAGCCATCGCCTCGACCGCCGGCAGCCCAAAGCCTTCCAGGAGCGACGGAACAACCAGCGCCCGGGCCCGGCTGTACAGGTGAACCAGTTCGGAATCAGGAAGATAGCCGGTTAAGAGCACGCGCTCTGCCAGTCCGAGCCGCTGTATGGTTGCCCGGATCTCGGGAACGTGGGTGTGGAAGACATCGCTCAAATCTCCGACCAAGAGCAGTCGCGTATCGGTCGCATGAAGGCACCAGAAGGCCTCGATCAGCCGAGGCAGATTCTTGTGCGGACTGAGCCCGCCGACATAGAGCAGGAACCGGGCTCCCGGGTCCAGTCCAAACTTGCGCAAGACCTGTTCGCCATCCGGATCGCGAGGGCGGGGCTGGAAGATCGGGTCGGGCCCCTCGGTGATGACCCGGACCTTACCATCGGGCAAACCAAACCAGGCCTTCAGGTCACGTTTCGAGGTCTCCGAGACGGTGACGATCCGGCTGGCGAACCGGGCAGCCGCGTGCTCCTTCAGCAGCCAGGCGAGCCGGCCCTTGCGCGTGGGAAAGACCAGCTCCGGATGTGCCAGCGCCAGGGTGTCATGCATCGTCACCACAAGGTGGGGCACGTTCCAGACCGGGAAGAACGTATAGGACGCGGGGAAGTACATGAGGTCAAGCCGCTGGCGCGCAACCGCTTTGCCCATGGCTAGCATGTCGCCGAGCCGGCGCCGGCCCTGGGCCGATGCGGCGGCAGAGGGCGCTTCGGCGAGCTTGACCTTGACGCACTCCATTTCCTCAGGAACTGTCGCAAGGTCGGCGGAGGGGCTGTCGATGATCACGACGATTTGATGCTCGGCCGTCTGGCGGTGTGCCAGCGCCTCCAGCAGCAAGCGAGAGAACCGCCCGAAGCCGCGGCGGTTGGGCAGGCAAGTGCCGTCAAACCCGATACGCATCGCGCGTGCCTCGAAGTTCGGGACGTGTCGTCCAGCCTGAGTGAAGATCCGCGAAATGGGGCCGGCGCACGGACAAGGAACTCTGCGCCGCGGTGCTGGCAAGCTTCAGCAACCGGTCCGCGGGATGGCGACGGACGCGGCGGGGTGGAACAAGCTCGTCGCCCACAACAGTTATGGCCGACAGATCGGCCATGCCCAGTCCCAGGGCCTGGGCCAGTCGCAAGAGGGGAATCTCGGCCGGTTCGAAGCCCAAAACCTTGGCGGCCACGGCATCGACCGCGACAGGATCGGTGCCCGCGATCACGGTTCCCCACGCCCCGCGCCGTCGGCGACGCAGGGAACTATTGTGCGCGGCTCCGAAACTCTCGATGACTGCGGCATGTGGCATCAGGCAGCCGGACAGGGCGATCATATGGCCCGTGGCGATCTCCACTTGTTCGAGCCGCCGGCGCTCGCGTCCGGTCAGCCGCATACCACCGGAGACAGCCCGCAGCTCCAGCCAGGCGCGCAGTAAGGCTCCGCCACACGGTTCCAGAATTCCCGCCATTTGAGACAACCCGGGGAACGGGCTGAGGGCGGATCTTCGGGAACACCTCAGAAGCAGACGATCATCGCAATGCACGACATTGGCCAGGTTGCAGAGACCCAAGCCCACGCGAAAGGTCCCGTGCGCTGCGGCGACCGCCAGCGTGATGCGGCATCGCACGGTCGCCGCGCGAGCCGAGACCCGAACCGGCGTCGGCTTGCCTTGCGGGTCTTTCCAGCGCAGGGTGCAGAACGACTGGCCGTCGGCAGAATGGTCGATATTGTGGAAGGTCGCGGGACGGCCCCAGAGCTCGGTCCGGTAACCCAGCCTGGCGAACTGATCGTCCCGATGATCGCGATCTCCGCCTCCACCGACGACGGCGATCGACCTTGCCCCAGCGCCCAGGAGGGCATCGGCAGCCGCCGATATGACGTCACGGTGGGTGCACGGCCCGGAGCGGCTCTGATCCTCCAATGAGGGGATGAGCACAGGCTCGGATTCGCCTTGGACCCGACGGCGAAGATCCTCACCGATCAAGGCGAGAGCTTCGGCGACGGCTCCGCGTCGGCGGTCCGAGCGAACCACGGCTACCTTGATCGAGCTGTCCAACGTGCCAGCCTCCCTGCGATCCGTGAGAGAAAGGGCCGGGGCACGGCCACGGTTCCGCGATCCGGCCGCTTCGAGCCGGCACTCCGGTCCACGCTCGAGCGGGGCGCGAGTCTTCGAGCATGCCACTGCACCAGGGCGATCGCGACGGAGACGCCGCAGCAGGTGTAATAGACCAGGTGAAGGGGCACCGACAGAAGCGCCAGGGTCGGGCCGCGACGGCGCAACAGGAAACGGTAGAAATCGCGGTTCAGCCCGATGATCGCCGCGGATCCCAGGCCGCTTACGGCGGTCGACCAGGGCGCCCAGGGGATCAATCCGACGGCAAGCCAGACCACCCCCGTGACGGCCACACATATTCGCTGCGTGGGTTTGACGTTCAGGTCGGTCTCGGTGGTTCCGCTTCGCTTGATCAGAAGCATCCACGGAACGCCGCGACGGAAGATGTCGGTACGGACCATCTCTCGTAGCGACCATCGCTTCAGATGCGTTGCCAGGACATCGCGGGCTAGGACGATCCGGTGGCCGCACCGCGTCAGGCGGTAACCCAGCTCGATGTCCTCGATGGCCGGGCGCGGATAGAGCCGGGGATCAAAGCCGCCGAAATCGAGAAAGACCTGGCGGCGAATCATCCCGCAGCCGGTCCAGAACGTGTGCGCCGGCCGTGTATTGTCATGAAATGTACCCTGCTGGTGGACGAAATGGTGCAGCAGGTTGCGAAACTGGCTGACGAAGCCTCGAGCGGAAGGTCGGTCGTCGTACGAGCCGAAGAGAGCAGTGAGCGAGGGGTCCGCGGCAAACCGGGCCATGCCCAAGCTCAGCGTGTCGGTGTGCACGGCCACGTCAGCGTCGAGGAAGAAGATCAGCGGAGCTGCGGCCAGGGTCGCGCCCAGGTTTCGCGCGGCAGCCGGCCCCAGCGGCCGGTCATGGCGGACCACCCTGGCTCCCATGCGTTGGGCCAGCGCGGCCGATCCGTCGGTCGAGCCGTCATCTACCACGATCAGCTCGTAGTCCGTCCAGGAAGAGTCGCGAAGCCGACGGAGGCAGCACTCGAAGTCCGAGCCCCCGTCACGGACGGGAACCACGACCGCAAGCGGTGGCCTCCGCGGCTCCGGGCTCGCCGGACCGGCGGGGACATCGTCCATGATTAACCCTCGCCCGTCAAAGAGCGACACGTGCCGGAATGCGTCTCCGTCCCTGGGATCGCCCGAACACGCGCCTTGACCGCTGGGCTGCCAAGCGGCTCGACTTGTTCTCGTGAGGCAGGTCGGGATGTGGGAATCAGGCCGATCGTCGCCTCGCGGTCACGACGTGCGGCAGAACTCTAGCCGGAACCGCTGATGCTGTCAACGCGGTCCAGATGCCCCCCGAGTTTCGCTGTATTGGTAAGTTGGCGGAGGATCGCGCGGGTCGCTCGATCAGTCAGTTCGATCCGGCCGAGAAACCCATACGACTGAGGACCGGCTTGCAGAGATGAAGCAGCCGGAGATCGGCAAGCTCTTCTTCGAGGTTCTCGCGGGTCGGCGATTTGAGACTCACCTTGACCTCATCGATCAGCGAGCCGGCCCACTTTTCTCTCGCCCGCTGCAAGAGCTGGCGGAACGCACCCGCGCTGATCGTCCGGCCCAGCTTGGGCGAAACCCCTGCCGCCATCTCGGCCGAGGTCTCGTTGGGATGCATCACGCGGAACTGCAAGACCGTGTGGTAAGGGTGACCGGTCTGCTCCTCGAAACTCAGCAGAGCGTTCCATGCGCGGTCCAGCAAGTCGTCACGCCAGGCCTCGATGATCTGCTGATCGAAATCGTCAGATCCGCTAGGATCCACGAGGTTCATTTCCAAGTTCGTATCGAGATGCTTCACCTTTCCCTTTTGGCGGTGGTAATCAATCATCAAGTTGCGGACAGCCTGCTTCACATAATCACGGAACCGGCCCAGGCTCGGGTCGTACCTCAGGAAACTCCCCTTGAGAAATCGCAAGGCAAACTCTTGATCGAGCTCCTTGACGACCTCGGCATCCCCCACCGTCTTCAATAAGTATCGGTGCACCGCCCCGGAGTACCGCAACATAAGCAGCTTCAAAGCGGCGCTCACCTCTTCGGGCGTTCCGTGACTCGCCTCAAAGAGCATGGTCCATTGCGTGGAGAGCTCGCTCAAACGAGGTTCCCGATCGGTCCCCTCCACCTCGATCCCTTCCACACCTGGCCTCCTGAACCCAAGATGCGAATCAATAGTCAGTTGCGGCAATCAAGCAAGCGAGGAACCGTCCGATTTTACCATGATCCGGCGGTTCGGCGAATAAAAAAGCAAAATCGCGCGTGACAGTTTGCCTGTGGCCTCGTATGGGGTGATGGCAGGGATGAGCGCGGGGTCGACTCAGGAAAAGGTCGGCCCGCTCGCAGGCCCGGTGGAGTCCCGATCATGGAACGTCACGACCAAGCACAAGCTGAAGACGAGCGGGGACTCCGCCGCGTCGACTGGACAATTTGGACCAAAAGAAGGGAATGGATCATGCGACTGGGGCGCGAACTGGCAAGCTGGTTGCGACATCGAGAACGAGTCTTGGTGCAGGCCAGATTTGCTCAGGTCCGCGCTTGGGCCGTCCCTTCCCTGCGATACCAGCCGCTTCTCCTGGTGGTTTACAGGAACAGTTTGGCACATAAGCATCCCAGAACGATCGGTCACTTCGTCCGGATCTGATTCGACCGGACAGCCGCCCGCCGCCTCATGGCCTGGGACCTGATCTGTCCTTTCTCATCCGCGATCCTCGATCGCGGACCCGCTCACCGAGCGCGCCATAGGGCAAGTGTGAACGTGTAATTGGAACACCGCCGCAGCGGTGGACCGGTGTCCGGTCGCGCCATGTGTAAACGGGCGCTTCGGAGATCTTGCACGTTCTGACGGTCGACTGCGCCTTTTCTCCATGTTCGAGCAGGATTCTCCCGGAGGATGGACAAATGTCTGGCGACGAACTCCAGAATTATGACCTGAGCGTCGCGGCGCTTCTGAACCGGCCGGATGTTCAGGTTCTGAGTGCTGAAGATGAACGGGCGCTGCTTCTGGAGCTCGATGGCACCAAGAAGCAGTTGCTTGAGCAAGGTCGGAGCGCCGGCGACTTGCAGCGACCCAGAAACGAAGCCACCGAGGAAGCCGACTTGAGCGAGAGCGAAGAGATCCAGGAGATCGTCCGCGGTCTCTTGCAGCCCTCGGCCGGCCAGACTGGGGAGCACGACAAGCTGACCCAGCTCGCCCAGCGGTACAATGAGACCCGGACCAGGCTGGCCATGGCGAACTTGCGGCTGGTTGCCCACGTCGCCCGAAAGTACCGAAACCGAGGGATTTCCAGCTCGGATCTGCTGCAAGAGGGTTTTTGCGGACTGCTGAAGGGCATCGATCGGTTCGACCCCGCGAAAGTCACCCGGCTGGCTTCGTACGCCGTCTGGTGGATTCGTCAGGCTCTTCAGCGTGCCGTGGCAGCCGGGGCGTATCCCGTCCGGCTCAACCCGCGTCACCTCCAGCAGCTTGCCGGCAGCAATCCCGATCCGGACCAACCACAGAAGGTGGGGCAAAAGCGTCGATCGGGCGGAGCTCCAGCCACGATCCAGCAGATCCAATCGGCGACCCGGCCGACCGTTTCGCTGAATTCCGGCGTCCGAGCCGATGAAGGGATGACCCTGCTTGGCTCGCTGACCTATCCGGAGAAGGAGGAGGAACCGTCGGAGGAGCTCGATGAGTACCTCGTCGTGCTCCTGGAGCAGCTCAAGCCCAGAGAAAAGGTCGTGCTTCAGCTTCGCTTCGGACTCGGCGGCCAAGAGTGCCACTCATTGAGCCAGGTCAGCGAGGTGCTCGATGTCTCCAAAGAGCGCATCCGCCAGATCCAGGAAGTGGCGCTTCAGAAGCTGCGGGGCATGGCCGCGGGAAACGAATGTTGTGAGGTCGTGCGCTGAGAGCGTGCTCAGCTCAGTGAACTTGACAGAGCGGGCCGATCGTCCCAGGTGGTTCCTTCCCACGGGCCGATCGGCCTGCTGACGTTTCCGGCACAGCCCGCACAAGCGCAGAATCACCGCTGCAAGGGAGTAACTCCGGGGCTCCGCTCTCACTTTTCTTCATCTCTGTGGTCAATCTCCGTCTGTGATACAATCCTCGATCGGTATCGCGGCCTGGAGAAATCGACCATGGCGAAGACGCCGAAGATCTTCATCAGTTATTGCCGTAAGGACAGCGTCTGGCTGGAGCGGCTCCAGGAGCAATTCGCCCCTTTGGCTCGCGACGCGCAGCTCAATGCCTGGGACGATTCCAAGATCGATCCCGGCACGAATTGGCGCGACGAGATTAAGAAGGCCATCGACGAGGCTGACGTCGCTGTTCTTCTCGTCACACCAGGTTTTCTTGCTTCCGAGTTTATAGCCAAGAACGAGCTCGACCCCCTGCTGGCGAAGCCGCACGTCTTCTGGATCGCGGTCAGTTCCAGCCTCTATGAGACGACCGTGATCGAGAAGTACGGGTGCGCCAACGACCCGAAGAAGCCGCTGGATGGCCTCTCGAAAGCGGCTCGAAACAAGGCCCTGGTGGAGATCTGTAAGAAGATCCTGGCGGCCGTCCAGAGCCCTTAGACGCCCCCCCGCAGACCGGCGGCACCAGCTCGGGGGGGCTGTTCCAGGTGCCTTACGCGAGGAACTGGTACTTCACCGGCCGCAAGGGTGTGCTGGACGCCCTTGCGGCTGCGCTTGCGACGGGGAAACCGACTGCCCTGAACCAAACCCAGGCGATCGCCGGCCTGGGGGGAGTGGGTAAGACGCAAACGGCCGTCGAGTTCGCCTACCGTCACAGCAACGATTACCGCTACGTTCTCTGGGCCCGGGCGGATTCCGAAACGTCGCTCATATCCGAGTTTCTTAAGCTTGCCGAGCAGCTCAACCTGCCCGAGAAAGACGCCCGCGAACCCGCCCAGGCCATCGCGGCCGTCCAGCGCTGGCTCTCCACCACGGAGGGTTATCTCCTCGTCCTGGACAATGCCGACGAACCGGACCTGCTCGGGCCCTTCTTGCCAATCGACCCGAAGGGGCACATCATCATCACCACGCGCGCTTACAACCTCGACCTGTGCGACCCGATCCCCCTGGAAGTTATGGAACCGGGCGAAGCGCTCGATTTCCTGTTCCAGCGAGCCAGGCGGAAGGACCCCGACCCGGCCGAGCGAGCAGCGGCCGAGCGACTGGCGAAGGAAGAACTGGGCTACCTTCCGCTGGCGCTCGAACAGGCCGCCGCCTACATCGCGGTTTCCGAGGTGAGCTTTCGGGACTACCTGAAGGAATACGAGAAACTCCGGCTCAAGCTCCTCGCCGACAAGCATCACCAGCCTCGGGATTACCCGGCAAGCGTGCTCACCACCTGGACGGCGAGCTTCGAGGCCGTGCGCCAGCGATCGGCCGCGGCGGCGGATGCCTTGATCGTCAGTGCCTTCCTGGCCCCCGACGGCATTCCCTACGAGATTCTCTTGAAAGGGGCTTCCGAGCTGGGTGAAACACTGGCCACCGCGCTGGTGAATGCCGACGGCAGTGAAAAGCCCCTGTACGATCTCTTGACCGAGCTACGGCGCTATTCGCTGATCCGCCGTCATCCGGAGTCGCGCACCTACGACGTCCATCGCCTCGTGCAGGCGGTCATTCGCGACGGACTGGACGATCCGGCGCAGCGCCTCTGGGCCGAGCGCGCTGTGCGGGCCGTCAATAAGGCCACGCCCGAGATCGAGTTCGCGAGCTGGCCCGCCTGCGCCCGCCTCGTGCCGGACTGGGCCGCGTGCGCCGACGAGATCGCTCGGAATCAGATGGTGTTCCCTGAAGCCGCGCGATTGCTTAACCAGGCGGGGTACTATCTTTGGGTACGCGCCCGGTATCAGGAAGCGGAGCCGCTGTGGCGCCAGGCGCTGGCGATCTATGAGTCGGCGCTGGGCGCGGACCACCCCGATACGGCCCGGAGCCTGAACAACCTGGCGGTGCTCTACCGCGCCCAGGGCCGTTACGCCGACGCTGAGCCGCTTTTCCGCCGGGCGCTGGCGATCCGTGAGTCGGCGCTGGGCGCGGATCACCCCGATACGGCCACGAGCCTGAACAACCTGGCGGCGCTCTACCGAGCCCAGGGCCGTTACGCCGACGCCGAGCCGCTTTACCGCGAGGCGCTGGCGATCCGTGAGCAGGCGCTGGGCGCGGACCACCCTGATACGGCCACGAGCCTGGATAACCTGGCGGCGATCTACACCCCCAGGGTCGTTACGCCGAGGCCGAGCCGCTCTATCGCCGGGCGCTGGCGATCTGTG
>JBKQMU010000116.1:0-30938 GCA_052146555.1 Isosphaeraceae bacterium | reverse complement strand
GCAACCCTGAATGTTGCTGGGCATGAATAGGCACATCATCCTTTGAAACGGAAATGGAGCGAACACGATGACGACACCGATTCGCGTGGCAGTGACCGGAGCTGGAGGTCAGATTGGCTATGCGCTGCTCTTCCGGCTCGCATCCGGCTCAGTCTTCGGCCCCGAGCAGCCGGTCGCCCTCCAGCTACTGGAAATCACGCCCGCCCTTCCGGCTCTCACCGGGACAATCATGGAACTGGACGACTGCGCCTTCCCGCTCTTGGTCGAGACCAAGGCCACCGATAAGGCCGAAGAAGCATTCGCAGGTGCGGACTGGGTGATCTTGGTCGGTGGCCTGCCTCGCAAGGATGGCATGAGCCGCGCGGACTTGATCCGGGCCAACGGCCCGATCTTCACGGGACAGGGCAAGGCGATCAACGAAGCCGCCGGTCCGAATGTTCGCGTCCTGGCAGTGGCCAATCCCTGCAACACAAACTGCTTGATCGCCCGGTCGCACGCCCCCAAGGTCCCCTCGGATCGTTGGTTCGCCATGACCCGGCTAGACCAGAACCGCGCAGCCTCGCAACTGGCGCAAAAGGCTGGCGTTCCCGTCGCCTCGATCAAGAAGATGACCATCTGGGGCAACCACAGCGATACCCAATACCCCGATTATAAGAACGCAGAGATCGCCGGGGTCAAAGCGACGAGCGTGATCTCCGATTCCGCCTGGTACGCCGAGAACTTCATTCCCACGGTGGCGAAGCGAGGTGGCGCGGTGATCAAGGCGCGCGGCGCTTCGTCAGCCGCCTCGGCGGCCAATGCGGCCCTTGATAGCGTCCACTCGCTGCACGTCCCCACGCCTCCGGGCGACTGGTTCAGCGTCGCGGTCGTTTCCGATGGCAGCTACGGCATCCCCTCTGGCCTGATCTACAGCTATCCAATCGTTTCCAAGGGAGGCTGCAACTGGTCGATCGTTGAAGGCTTGCCGATCGATGACGAGGCTCGCAAAAGGCTTGATGCCTCGGCCGCCGAGCTGATCTCCGAGCGCGACGCGGTCAAGGACCTGCTCGGCCCGGCAGCCTGAGATGAATTGCCGATTTTCGGATGTCAGATATCAATAGTTTAGTTATATATCTGACATCTGAAATTTGCAATGCTATGCTGATCATCTGATGATGATATTCGGCGTTCCCGTCAGCTCCAGAGGAGCGGCTTAGCGGAGCGGTCGGGCGGCCGGGCCGTCGCCGGCACGTGCATTAGGGTCCAGGCCGATGATCCGGCTCCGCGGCCGGCTGCGATCGACGATCACCGGTGATGAGTCCGTGGTCTCCGACCCGCCACGATGGCCCACGCTGTCGATTGCCTCGACACGAAGATGAAACCGGGCCGGAAAGCTGGGAGGCACCATCCAGACGTACTGGCCCATGTTCTCTTGGCCCTCAACGATCGGCTGCCAGGCTGCGCCCGGCTGGTCGGGACGCCAGAAGAGCGAGACCGACCGCGGCGGCAAGTGCAGGTCGCTGGCGCGCCAGGTGATCGCCACCTTGCCGGCATGGGGACCTGTGCCGATTTGCGGCTGATAGAGTTGCACCGAGGGGGGCGTGGTGTCGACCTCGACCCAGCTTTGAGGAGGATCGCCAGGGGCTGGCGGTTGCTCGCCCAAGCCCGAGGCTGAACGAGCCACCAGGCTGATCCCGAAGGTCCCCTCGCCGCCGAGGTCCACGTCCAAGGGTGTCACGCGATCGGGGTCCTCAGCGCGTCTGATCCAGGTTCGCCCTCCATCGCGGGTGATCCACAACTCCACACTCGAGGGGCCGTTGGGTCCGGGGTCCTCGATGGCGTACTGAAGCTTGAAGTGCGAGCTTGCCACGAGCATCGTCCGGTTCTCGCTCGAGCCGGCGTTGCCGCCGGCACCAGCCGGGTTGCCCGAAAGTGA
Organism: Isosphaeraceae bacterium; assembly: GCA_052146555.1. Lineage (GTDB taxonomy): Bacteria > Planctomycetota > Planctomycetia > Isosphaerales > Isosphaeraceae > Aquisphaera. Next base: position 29,023 of record JBKQMU010000116.1, on the reverse strand, counting down.
CGCCGACGCCTGCGACCTCTCGCCGGGTGCGGGCCAGCTTGGCCCTCCGCCACCATCGCTCGCGGGAAACGGGTTGGGAAAACCAGCCGCCCCAGCGATGCTTGACGACTGGTCCGGCGTGTTGATCGTGCGCATCGTGCCACCGGGTGCACCACCACCGGAGCCCGTGCTGGCACGATCCCAGTCGGGAGCCGCGGGGAAGGCACCGGTCGTCTCGCCATCGAGGGCACGGCTCCGCCGCGCCAGGGTGCGCCGGGCAGGCGACCGGGATGAGGGTCCGCGACCAGGGTTGGGACTTGCGCTCTCCTGCACCGGAGGCAATTCCGCACCGGGGGAAACCGACGAGCCGGGGCTGGAGATCTGCTCCACAGGTGGTGCGATCGAGTCGGTGTCAAGAGCCGTGAGGTCCGGCTCGCCACCGCTTCCCTCCGGTAGCACAATCTCCGTATCGGCCACGTTTCCCGCCTTGTCGGCAACCGAGCCACGGACCCGCAACGCGTCGGCTGTTCCAGCGTCCCAGGTCTGGGTACCCCGGGGTGAGCGCCGGCGGATCGGCACCTTCCGCCAGTCCGATGCGCCCTCGACCTGGTATTCCAGAAGCAGCGTTTTGAGATCGAGACATTCGTCCTTGACATCCCAGCGCACCGTGGCCGAACTACCGCGCCGGCCTTCGCTCTGAAGCACGATCGAGGGTGCAACCGTGTCAACCACGACCTTCATGCTCGGCTCGACCGTCTGGTTCATCGGCGGCGAGTACTTGCCATCCACTGTCAGCGCGCGAGTGGCAAACCAGAACTCGCCATCGTGCGAGGTGCGAAACGTGAATTTTCCCATATCCGGCGCGGTCCTGCTGCGTGGCTCCCAACGAGCCCCCGAATCTTCCGAGACCCAGAGCTGAACTTCCTTCAAGTGAGCACGTCCCTGGGCATCGATGTGAAACGGAATCCGGAACGAGCGCTTGTTTTGATAGATGAAGGGAACTCCCGCGTTTCGATCCGCCGCGGCCGGCTCGTCAGCCCGGGAAATATGCGCCGGCCCGGCTGCCCCGAACAAGAGCGCACCGAGAGCCACGACCAGAACCCTCAGGTTCGGTCCATGACGACTCGCGAGCGACGCTCGTTCGCCTGGCCCCACGAGATTGCCCCCCTCCCGATAATGACGGATGAACCGCCGCGCTATCGCCCGGTCAGACCGGGCTGCACTTCGACCAGCGGACCGTCTCATGCCACAGGGCTTTGACCACACGCACGGCATGACGGTTATGCCGTCTGTATCGACTTTCCCGCCAACCGGCTTGAAACGATCCTGGCGAATGTCCAGTCGACCCCGAAATACAACGACTTGACGTCAATCCAGGGCAAGGAGGAAGGAGCAGAGAAACTGCAAAGACTGTCAATTTAGCAAAGATGGGCGGTCAATCAGGAGTGCGGAGTTGAATGGCTATAGCCGCGGGCCGGCTGGCACGGTCGCGAATCCGCGTGAAGTCGCCGACTGCGGATGAAGCGAAGCCTCATTTCCGACCCTTGATGACGGGCCGTTCACATTAGAGTCGTGAATCCTTCCTGGGCGAAATGGCTGTCGTGCGTAAGTACTTCGTAGATGCCGAGTTGTCGCATCGCTTCCATCGAAATGCAGTCAGTGAGGCTGTAATGCTTGTCCGGTCGGGCTTTGTATAGGGCAAACCCATCAAAGAAAGTCTGATGACTTTGTTGTCGCACGACGATGTCGGGATTTCTTAACAAACGTTCCGCGTAGCGAACAGCAGCCTCGCGCAACAACCGCCCCTGCCCGCTGAAATGGGCGAGAAACTCAGTTAGGACTTCTTGCGTGGTGACGAGCGACGTTCCGATTAACGTCCGTCCAGCCTGTACGGCCAAGGGATGCCACTGATCCTGGGGATTGGCCAGCGCTATCCAATAAACCGAATCGGCAAAGACTCGCCTCATTGCGACGGAGGACGCTTGGGCGTGCCATAGATGTAATGGTCGTGCTGTTCGGCCCCGTCTCGTGGCAACTTGGCCCACTCTTCGTCGGGAACACTCGCAGCGATCTCGGCGAACTCTTCCCAGATCGGCCGGTGGGCTAAGCCGGCCTCGGGAAGGTTTGGTTCCGGCTCTGACGTCTCTGTTTGCTCTTGCTCGAGTTGCTGCACGAGCAGAAGCGCCGCCGCGACCATCGCATCGTCCAGCGAGCCATAACGGCCACTGTGCACCGCGGCGAGGATAGGGGCTTCTAGGTTTTGAGGTAAGTTGATGGTCATTCGCAAAGTGCCTCCAAGTTGAGCTTATCGCAGCCTCATCGTACTGCCAAGCATAGGCTGATGGCCCTCGTCAGTCTCTCAAAACAGCCGCCCGGAGGCTTCGGCGGGAGGCAGGAAGCCGTCCAAGAGCGCGGCTAATTCCGGGGCGATGGGGATTTCTTTGAAGCGGAGGATGGGGCCTTTGAGCTCCTCGATCGAGCCTTCGTCGACCTTCAACCGGTCGGAGATTACCAGCACGAACCGAGGGGGACCGAGACGGGGAAGCAACCGCAGCAGGCGATCGAGGCTCGACTTTTTCCAGAACCCGAGCACCTCGATGAAGACGTCAAGGCCGGTCGCGCGGTGCACAGCGCGATAGTCGGGTACCCAGACTCCTTCGCGGCCCAGCTCGATCACGTCGGTACAGTCGGAGAGCTCCCAGGCCGGCGCGACCTGGCGAAACCGCTCCACAAACGCCGGGATCTCGGCGGGGACGTAGACGCCCGAATCGAGTTGGTGCGTGAAGAGGCCCGTGCCTGAGTCGATCTGAAAACTGCGCGGCTGCCGCTGCGGTCCCCACCGCAGCTCAGCCTGGAGCCGAAAATCGTGGCAGTGCAAGAGCGCGGGCAAGAACAGGGCCATCTGGAGTCCGTACTTGGTGGTCGCGGTGAAGAGGGAGAGGGGGCCGTCGATCTGGATGGTATAACCTTCGCTCATCGAGCCTTTCACGTGGTAGACCAGCCGGTGGAATTTGAGCCGGCGAAAGAGCTGGCGATAGCGCGCGGGGCCCTCGTCGCGAATCTCTACCTCGACCCGCACCGATCGCAAGAGCACTGCCTGCGCGAGTGCAACGTTGTAGCGGTCGATCAGCCGTTGGGCCGAGATGTCCTCGAACCGCAGCAGCCGGTTCTCCAGCCGGAGGTCGGCAAAGAGGCTTGAAAGCACGGTCTCGGGACTGAGCTTCAGCTCCGCGGCCACGGTCGCGAGAACGCCGTCGCGGTCAAAGGACGGCCGGAGGGCCAGGCCGGGCTTCGCGTCTCCTTCCCGCGGCGGCTGGAGTTCTCGCAGCTTGCGACGAGCCTCCGCAGCGGCCGTGAACACTTTCTCACGAATGAGTTCGGGCGGGACGTCCGAGACGACCTCGAACTCGGCCCGGTCTTCGAGCACCTTGGCGATCCCGCGGTGAACGAGCGTTGCCTTGCCGCCGCTGCCGAAGAGGTCGTCGATTTCCTCTTCGATCTCGCCCCGCGTCATGCCGACCCCCGCGCGGAAGATCGCCAGCAGGCTCTCAGCAGCTTCCAGCCATTGCGGGCTGTCGCGATTCAAGTACAGCGGGATCACGCGGTCCTTCGAGGTCCGGACGCGCAGCAGGTCACCAGTGAGCATCGAAGATCCGATCGCAACATGGCAGAACAACGCGTGGCGGTGCCTGCCTCCCTTCTCCCACGGGGAGAAGGTATCGTTCTTCCTTCTCCCCGTGGGAGAAGGTGGCCGAAGGCCGGATGAGGGGCCTTGCAGGCCAGTGGTTGCGCCCGGCGCTCATCCGCCCCTGCGCCGCATCTTCTCCCGGCGGGAGAAGGCGTGACCGCCTCTTTCGTTGGCTCGATGCTACGCATTAGCAAACCACGCAATTGCGGGCCCTGCATTTCCACAGGATTTCGATTCTAACCGCCATCCTCGCACCTGCGCAACCATCATGACCCATCGTATGCGCTGTGCTGCCTGCGCCGGTTCGACGTGAACTCCTCGACCGTGCCGCGGCTGATCACCTCGTAGAGCACAGCCTGCTTCTCTCCGGCCTTGCGGAGAATCCGCCCCAGCCGCTGAACGTGCTCGCGAACCGAGCCCGAGCCGGAAAGGATGATCGCCACGTTGGCCTCGGGCACGTTGACGCCCTCGTTGAGAACCTTCGACGTGGCCACGATCGGATAAGTTCCCTGGTTGAACCGGAGCAAGACCTCCCTGCGCTCCTTCGTCTTGGTCTGGTGGGTGATGACGGGAACGAGGAACTGGCGTGCGATCGTGTACACGGTGGCGTTGTCATGCGTGAAAATGATCACGCGGTCGCCCGAATGCCGGTCTAGAAGCCGTGCCAGGAGCTTGAGCTTGGCCGGCGCGGCCAGGGCCAAGGTGCGCTGCTCGCGATAGGCCTGGAAGGCTTCGCGTCCCTCGGGCGAGCGAAAGGCGACGTAGAGGAACTTGCTCCAGCCGTCGGGCTTGCGCATGTCGATGCCCGATTGTTGGACGAACCCGCGATACAGCTCACGGGCGCGCTCGTAGCGGGCGCGCTCGTCGTCGCTGAGTGCGACGTAGAGCGTCATCACGCGATAGTCGGCCAGGAACTGACCGCGCAGCTCATTGATCTCGCGGCGAAAGACGATCGGTCCGATGAGCTGGTCGAGGTGCGTATGCGCGTTGTCAGCGCGCTCGGGAGTCGCCGTCAATCCCAGGCGAAAAGGGGCGATGGCGCTTGTGGCCGAGAGACCATAGGTCGGGCCGGGCAGGTGATGACACTCGTCGAAGACGATCAGGCCGAAGCGATTTCCCAGGCGTTCCATGTTCAGGTAGGCCGAGTCGTACGTGGTGACGGTCAGCGGCTGGACGTCGTAATAGCCACCGCCCAAGAGGCCGACCTCGACGCCGAAGCTCATGACCAGCTCGTCGTACCACTGGTTCATGAGGTCGATCGTGGGGGTGATCACCAGCGTCGGCCGTCCGGCCCGCTCGATGGCGAGGTTGGCCAGGTGGGTCTTTCCCGTGCCGGTGGGTAAGACGACCACGCCGCGTCCTTTCTCCTTCCACCAGGCTTCCAGGCCCTCCAGTTGGTGGGGAAACGCTTCCTTCGTGACCTGAAGTTTCCAGGAAACTGGCTCATAGTCCCGGGCATTGTCGGTGTAGGGAATTTTGTGCTGGCGCAGGTGCTCGACCAGGGTGCGATACCAGATGGCCTCGGCGCGGAAGACCTTGATGCGCGCGTCGTACTGGACGCCGGGCAGGCCCGGGTCGTCGCCTTCGCCGGGTCCTTCGACGATGAGGGTGCCGGCGTCGAAAGAAAGTCGCAGGGCACGTTCGCCCGTTTGCGACCTCGCGCTACTGGTCATGAGCTCGAGTCTCCGCGCTGGGTCTTTTCCCATAGTGTACCCAGGTTTAGGCGCTGCCGCGAGGTCGCCTCGGCCGGCGAAACGGTCGCCGTGGTCGATCGGAGCGGTCAGGGCGCCCGACGCACCATGACTCGAGGGCCACTCGCTCCTCCGGGGTCAGCTCGCGACACTGGCCGGGCGCCAGGTTTCCCAGCTCGATCGGTCCAATCGCGATACGCAAGAGTCGCAAGGTTGGATGGCCGGTGGCCGCGGTCATCCGCCGAACCTGACGATTTCGTCCCTCGCGGAGCGTCAGCCGCAGCCAGGCGGTAGGGACGTTCTTGCGGAACCGGATGGGAACCGGGCGATCGGGAAGCGTCGGGGGTTCTTCCAAGCGCTCAACCCCGGCCGGTCGGGTTCGACCATCCGAGAGCACGATCCCCCGGCGCAAATCTTCAAGCGCGCTAGGAAGGGGCACCCTCTCGACCTGGACCAGATAGGTTCTGGGGTGCTCGAAGGTGGGGTCGGTCAGTCGGTGGGCAAGATTCCCATCATTGGAAAGGAGCACCAGGCCCTCGCTGTCGCGATCGAGCCGGCCGACGGGGTACACGCCGGGCTCGGTCACGTAATCCTTGAGCGTCGAGCGGCCGGCGGCATCGGTGAACTGGCAAAGCACGTCATAGGGTTTGAAGAGGACGAGAGTGCGAGACAAACGAGGTTGATCATGGGGCATCGATCTTTGCCTCCAGACCATCCAAGAGCGCGGTTTGCAGGCGCGAATGGATGCAGCTATCAAGAGCGGCGATCGCGCTCGTCCCTTCTGCCTCGTGGGGAAAACAGGCACCGCCCTGTTAGCAACTGAACTGTAAACCGCGCTAACTCCCCTCCCCGAGGCCGTCTCAACTCGATTGATGCTTCGTTGAACGGGGAGCCTTGCAGGTCGAGAGGTTACGTCGTTCGCCCGTCATCGAGCTCTTCCCGTGCGAGGCCGCCGTCCCCCAGAAACCCGAACCGAAACCGGTTCCGAAGGAACGTCCGGACGGCATGAAACTGGCCCGCCACTACCAGGCGTTGTTGGACTCAGGCAAGTTCGAGAACCGGGCGGCGCTCGCCCGCCATCTTGGCGTAAGCAGGGCACGGGTCACTCGCATATTGAAAAGGCTAAATCCTGTCCAGCGTGGATGCGATGCTTTGTAGGACAGGTTTCTTCATTCGGTGTGTCGGTCCTCACCACCGTGGCAACCTGGTCTTGAGCACGTGGGTCGAGAGGACCGGAGTGCGAAGCGCCAGTCTTTAACCTTCGCCTAAGATTGAAAAAAACGCATCTCCAGCTTTGCCAGGACCCACGCGAACTTCACGGAAGGTGGTACGGCATGACTTGCCTCGCAAATGCCATTGGAGTGTTAAGGAAAGCAGGATGCGGCGCGATGCCGTGCCGAATAACGAGAACACGCACGTCTACCTGTCCTGCTGCCCCGCCCGGAGGGTCAGTACACAGAGGCCGGTGCTGCATATTCACGATGTGAGCAGAACCATGGCATGTCCACGGATTGGCAGCACATAGGTGCCCCGAGACATCCAAGACACCAAGTCGCGGCCGCATTTCAGGGCCACTAGCGAGATTACGGAGCGTTACCACCCTTGCCAGCAGCAGCACCAGAAAATGGTTAAGGCCGTAACAGCGAGCGAAATGAGTGCATGGATAGACGCACAGAATTGGAAACTGATTAGCAGCGAGAAGCTTTTCAACTTCCTCAATGAGCAAAGCGCGACCCGGATGCAGCGTGGTTAGATCATCGACCACCTGTCGGTACCCGTCGTGTAACCGCTGCAGGGCATTGTGTTCATCGGGAGATGACCTTCCGCACCACAACAAGGCGCGCTGCGCTTGGTCTTCTGCCGTAAATAAGGCGTGTCGAGCCTCCTGTGGCATCGACCATCCACCGGCCTCGATTTCCCGCCATACGTCGATCGCCGATTTCCGGCTTGTTGAAAGACGAATGACGTCCTGAAGGCTTCCATCGCCGCCACCCGAAACGAGGGCACGACATCCGCCTGGAGGCGACTGAATTCCCCAGCTGGGCCGTTCAAACGGATCGGTCTCCCAAAAGGCAAACCCAGTATAGTTCGGCGGTGCACACCTTCGTTCATCGCCGAATCCGACGCACCAGAGCATCATTCCGAAGATTTCTTTTGCGCCGCTTTGAAACGAAACCTCGATGCCTAGCACGGATCCCGCTGCGTCCGTGATTGGAACAGGCGTCCCGATTACATGATCAGACCGTCGGAAGGTAAATAATGGATTCGTCAGGGCCGCATTCAGTCTAACGAGCCACCGTAGGGCAAGCCGGTTGGACCGGTCAGCAGGCCAGGGAAGCGGCATGGCAGGCCCGGCATGCGGAAAAGCAGCCATTATCCAGTGGTTTGCTGACCAGTCATATTGAACTGGGTCAATCCAACGACTCCTGCAGTGCCGCTGTCGCAAGAATGGCACCGGCGATCGCTCGACGAGTAGAGTATCAATACCAAGACTCTGCGCATACAATGCAGCGGTCACGCCGGCGGCGCCACCACCACATACCAATATACGCCGATATTTCGCATCGCGACTCGGACCAAAGAAGCCGAGGTCATATGCCTTGGCGACTAACCAGCGTGCCCGATTCATCTGGTCACGTATGCTAACTGGGTATGCGACATCAGCTACGTTGTATACATACTCCATCATCTCGTGGGCGCGGAGAAACTGGGGCATCGGAGAATGATCCTAGATCGAGTAGCGCCAATCATCGGTACGGGGACCCTCGATAATCTCTTTCAGCTCGTCGGGCCTCAAGCGCGTGATGGCCTTGCCGAATTCCTTGTAGCCGTTTGGTAAGTTCGGATGGGAAGGCGAGGTTGGAGTCTCAACGACTGAATACGACATTTGCATCGCTGCGAACGCAAGTGGATCCTTTTCGACGATCTCCGTTTCCTCTTGAGAATCCGGTGCAAGAACGATAGCGCCCGCCTCGGTTAATTCGCTCAATAACATTTCGTGAACCGCATCGGACTTCCGTAGATCATCGACGACGATAATGGTCGGTGTCTGGAGAGATCGGGCGTGGTGCCGAGCGATTTCTGCGATTCGTCTGGGCAGATCTTGTGGAGGCTGACTCGACCAGTCGCTCGTTACAATTACCCAGGGTTGATCGCACGTATCGCCGAGCGAGTTACTGACTGGCATCAGGCGAATGAAACGCGACTCAGTAGTAGAACTCGTCGCTCCTGCTTTAGATAGCTGGCTTACTCCGCCGCTTGCCTGGTCCACCGGCAAGACTGCGGCAGCCAGCGTTTTGTCATCACGGCGACGTACCAGTGCCGGCGGTGGTGGAATGCGAACGAATTCTGGCTTTCGCGTCGCCATGTAGGGCGCCCAGCGAAAGTCGCTGGCTGTTAGGAAATAGCCCTCTTTCGCAAACAATTGTTCGGCTGCCTTGAGATTGTCTGCGCCGCAATCGGCAAAGGGAACAAGAATGCGAGGATGAAGATTAGCTTTTTTCGCCAAATTGTGAAGCCCCCGAAGCAGGCGCGTGCCATAACCGCGACGTCGGTATTGAGGTCGGACAAATAGTTCCTCAATAAACAAAAAGGATTCCCCTGGTAGCGCGAATGCCCAAGCCATCCATTCATCAGTGGCAGGATCGTATATATCAAGGACGTGAAATGGTCGCTCGGCAAAATCATGGCTCCCCCAGCCTATCTCCTTGATTGGGCCAGGAGCAATTTGGGGGAATGCGAAACGTCGTGGAGCCCTGGTATAGATGTCAAGCATCCACTGGTCAAAATAATCATACGGTAGTTTGCCAAGGCCACCTTGTCCCCATTCTTGCCCCCAAGAGTTTGCGAAGTTGAACATCTCCTCTTCATCGGAATACCCAGTAAGGCTAACGCAATGCGACCCGATGAATGGAGTTTTCTCGTTTGGCATTTCGATAATGCCGTCCTTGGCATTAACCCACTGTTCGGTGACCTCAAATGAAGCTTGAACCGGGCCCCAGTTTATTAGGGCCCATTTGCATTCAAGTGCATCATGAGCTCGCTGATAATACTGGATGCGGTTCCGCTTGGCCTTCTCATCGAGTCCAGGGGGCTCGACCGGCGGCCATCGCTCCAGGCCAGCACTATACGGCCAGTCGTCTTCGCTCACCGATCCCCAACCCCGCGCTATCCGCATTCCCGTTGTGCCCCAAATGCCTGTGGCACGGTCGCCCGGATAAGTCCCTTCAAGCTGGCGGCCACGCACGAAGCCGTACAATCGGCTGGGTTGAGGAGCTGATGATGCAGCCATGTGAAACTCCCCGGCCTTGCGTGACGACTACTCTCAGTCAGTGCAGCTTTATGAATTCTCGTGAAAGTGACGAGAGTTGTCCATGCAGCGTCGAGGCGCAGGACCGCGAGCTGCGGATTCTCGCGTCGGTCGGACACACCTGTGTAGATTCGCGTCAGGGTGCGAGGCGCTGCGGTCACATCGACTATCACATCGACCGAAGCGAGTATCTGTACCAGATTGTTAAGTGCCGCTGGTTCGCATAGGTGGTCAGGTCTTATCCGGCGTCTTGACTCGAAACTCACGGGCGCTGAAAAGCCAGGCGATGGCGAGGGTGAGCACAACTCCGATGCCGGCGAGAGTCAGCAAGCAGGTTGCGACCCCCGGCGCGGTGGCCGGATCGATGGCCCAGTCGTCTGTTTTGAGGTGCAGCAAGCGGACGCTGAGCGTTCGCAGATAGTACATCACCGTGGCGCGGCGGACCAGGAAGTCGAAGTTGGCGAGCACGCCTTCGAAAATGATGATGTAGCTGACTCCGAGGATGAGGGACTTGCGCCACAAGAGCCCGAGTCCCCCGAAGATCGCAATGTACGCCAGCGACGAAAGCGAAAGAATTCCGGAGAGAATGGCGGCTCGCTGAAAAAGCGCCAGGGGCTCGAAGATGCCGGTGCCCCAGTAGACCGTCGCCAATGCCGCGGTGGTAAAAAGCGAGGTCAAGAGGAAGGTGACAAGCCAGGTGCCGGCCACCTTGGCCACGTAGATCAGCCAGCGGGGAATCGGACGGATCAACAGATAGGTCAGCGTCTGCTCCTCGACATCATCCTGGACCATCCCCGAAGCGAACAGCAGTGCCGAGAGCGGCAGCAGTGCCTGGGGAATCAGACCGAAGATGAGGACAGCCTCGACGTCGTCGGCCCGATAGGGGGCTTGGAAGCGTTGAGCGAGAATCGCGAACAAAACGGGCAGCGCGAAGAGCGTGCAGAGGATGGCCAGCTTGCGGCCCCGAAGTTGACGGGCAGCCGCGATGGAGAGAAGTGCCCCAAGCGCCGAGAGCGAAACACCGCGCCAGAGCCGGACTGGCCGTCCCGCAGACCGAGCGAGCTTCGATGCCGGGACGGTCGTGTCGGATCCCTTGGAACGAGGGCAGACGGACCGGTCGGGCGCAGGTTCGCTCAGGTCCGATCCAGGCTGTCTGCCGTCCGGTCCCGCCGCGGCGGGTAAAACTGGGTTCATGGATTTACCAGATACTTGAACACGGCTTCGAGATTGTCATCATCGGAGTAGACTTCTTCCAGCGGCGTATCAGCCTCGAGCGCCAGGCCGGGGAGGCGGGCATAGAACTGGTCCGGCGCGTTGGTCTCGACGACGATCGCGGAATCGGAGGAACGTAATTCGACGCCCACCACATCGTCGCACCGTACGAGCTTCGCCGCCAGTGCCCGGAACGCGGGACATTTCAGCACGATCCGGTGGGGATGGGCGTCGATCAGGTCGCGCACCTGCCGGACGTCGCCGAAGGCGACCAGACGGCCCCGGTTCAAGAGTACGATCTGGCGCGTGAACGCCTGAACTTCATGCAGAACGTGGCTGGAGACCAGCACCGTCCGGCCCGATCGCCCCAGGCCGAGGATCAGATCCAGGAGCTCACGTCGCGCCAGCGGATCGGTTCCGGTCAGGGGCTCGTCCAGAAATAGCACCTCCGGCTCATGAACCAGCGCCTGCCCCAGCTTGATGCGCTGACGCATGCCCTTGGAGTAACCGCGGACGGGTCGATCGGCGTGCTCGGTCATGCCGATCTGGTCGAGAACGTGCTCTGCCGCCCGGCGCGATCCCTTGCGGCCGAGCCCACCGAGCAAGGCGCAGGAGGTCAAGAACTCGCGCCCGGACATCCACTCGAAGAAGGCGTCCTGCTCGGGACAGAGGCCGACCAACCGGTACAGCGCCGCGTTGTTCCAGGGACGGTGCCCTAGCACCCGCACTTCACCCTGGCTGGGTCGAAGCTGCCCCGTCGCCAATTGCAAGAGCGTGCTCTTGCCTGCGCCGTTGGGGCCCAAAAGGCCCGTCACGCCGGGCGTCAGCCGTAAGGTCAGATGATTGAGCCCGATCACGTGGCCATACCACTTCGAGACGGACTGAAACTCGATCGTCGGATCGTCCCAAGCGGGCGTAATCATCGGGCCCTACCTGTGCTGTTCTGAACGAGTGCTGAATCGTCTTTGGATTTCTTGGCACATCGAAAAGCTGCCAACTCTTCACTGTCCTCTGCGCACTGCCAACTGTGTCCTCTGCCCACGATCGACTACCGCAACCGGTCCAGCGACCGTACACGCGCAGCCAGAATCCAGGCCGAGAGCAGTCCCAGACCTCCCAGAGCGGCGGCCGACCATTGCCAGGGAAAATCAAGCGATTGGCTTGGGCCCGCAGTTTCCAGAGCCGGGGGTTCGTGACTTCGCGAGAAGACAAACGGTCCGTGCCGCGGTCCGCGTCGTCCGGCCGCCTGCCGAAGCTGGTCCTGGCCGGCCTGCCTCAGCTCACCGAGTTGCTGCCACGCGGTCTTGGAATCGAGAAGAGCGTCGCGGACGCGGGTCAAATTTGCCGTGTACGAGACGACCGGACACCAATCCTTGTGAATTGTCTGATTCAGGACCGTCGCGGCCACACCGCTTACGATCCAAATGCCAACCCAGATCACTCCGACGTACCGCGAATTTCGTGACAGCGACGAGACAGCGAGCATCAGGGTACCCGAAGAGAGCACCACGATCGAACAATAGGCCAGCGAGGCCACCAGCACCCGCCAGGTATCGCTCAGAACTTTCGGGTCCAGGCTGAAGCCCAGGCCAAGCCCGTAGGCCAGAAGCACCGGAACGATCATGACGATACCGGCGAAGGCGGCGATCACGCCCAGCTTGCCCGCAATATAATCGAGCCGCCGCACCGGCCGCGCAAAGTAAAGTGGCAGGGCATTGAAGCGCAGGTCCTGGCTGATCAGGTCGGGCCCAACGAGGAGCACCAAAGCCATTGCCAAGTAGAGCTGAACATCGAGGAACTGGTTGAAGGCGAGGGTCCAGAAGACCATTCGGTAGCCCCGCGGCCCGGCCCGAAGCTCCTCGGGCAGCCCCTGAAAAAGGAAAAGGAACGGCGACAGCACGCTCGATTTTTGCTCGAATAAGCCCCAGATCATCAGAAACAGGGCAAGGATCAGCGCCGGCAGGCAGGCGCTGATGAGCGTGACCCAGACCCACCGGTTCCGGAACACACCGCGTGCACCCTGGCGGGTGATCGTCAGCCATCTCCAGAGATGGCCCTCCAGCGTCCCTTGCCAGTGCTGGTATCCCTGGTCGAGTATCGGCATCAGTTCTGTTCCGCCACGGCGCGCAAAAAGATTTCCTCGAGGGTGCTGCGGCGGCACCGCAGGGCCCGCACCTGCTCGCCAGCCTGGCCGGCCATCTCCCATAGAAGCTGGCGCGTCGCCCCGGGGGGAAGCTCCACCAGCAGATGGTCGTCGGCGGGTGCGGCGGTGATGCCCCGTCGGGCCAAGAGCCCGGCAAAGGCCAGCGGATCACCCTTGACCCGGACCTCGAACTGGCGATCGTGCGGCTGCTTGAGCTCGTCCATGCGCCCCTGCGCCAGCAGTCGACCGCGGCCCAGCACGAGCACTTCGCTACATACCTCTTCGACGTCCGGCAGCAAATGGCTCGCAAACACGAGGCTCATTCCCTTGGCGCTGGAGAGGTCGCGCGCCAGGGCCAGAATCTCGATCCGCCCCGTCGGGTCCATCCCATTGGTCGGCTCGTCCAAGATCAAGAGCCGAGGGTCATGAACGATGGCCGCGGCAATTTTCAGCCGCTGCTTCATGCCCGTCGAGTACGATTCGACCCGCCGGTACCGCTCCTCTCGCAGCCCCACGTAGTCGAGCACCTCGTGGGCCCGCTCGAGGGCATCACCAGACCGCATGCCCACCAGCTCTCCGGCGTAGCAAACGAACTGGACCCCCAGCACGCCCGGAAAAAGAGACTCATCTTCGGGAACGAACCCGACCGTCTGGCGAATGTCCATTCGTTGCGCTCGAATGTCCATGCCCAGCACGCGCCCGCCGCCCGAATCAAGCGCGACGAGCCCGAGCAAGCTGCGGATCAACGTCGTCTTGCCGGCGCCGTTGGGACCGAGCAAGCCGACGGCCCCTTCCGAGATCGAGACCGAAAGACCGCGGAGCGCCTGGATCTTGCCGTACGACTTCGTCAGCCCTTCCAGTTCGATGAGCATCAGAGCTTCCATTCGACGAGATCAAACGGCGTCAGACCGGCCCAAGAGCGCTGCCGCTTCCAATTCCCAACTCACATTGTTCCAAAGCCAGTATCTGCAGAGGAGTACAGCACGAAAACCGCGCTTTGCCAAGTTCACAAAGCGGCGTGCTAGGGACCGCAACGGTTTCGGACGACACGGCGGCGAGCGCCGCATTGCCCCGTTGAAACGTCAGTTCGGTCATTTGCCCTTCCCCGGCGTGCGGTCCGCCGTATAGATTTTGGAGCGCAAAGTATCTCGGCCCCGTCCCGTTACGCCTTGGCACCGGCAATGGATCGTCGGCAGCGTAGCGGTCATTGCCTCATGCTCATCAGGAGTCATCGATGAAAAGTTGGCGTTCTGCCTCGGTCGTGTCCTGTTGCGTTCTGATCCCGGCCCTGATCTCTGGCTGCAGCAATCCGGCGAGCGACGTCGCCCCCGCGAAGGTCTCGGCTCCCAAGACCGAGCCCAGCGCAACTGGCTCGACCAATCCGATCGAAGCCGGCTCACCCAAGGTGCCCGCCGGCGCCCTGGCCCTCAAGTTCGATCCCGAGACCTCCAAGATCCAGTTCGTCGGTTCCAAGGTGACCGGCAGCCACAACGGAGGCTTCCAGTCGTTCCAGGGCACCTGGTACCTCGTTCCCGAAAAACTTGAATCAAGCGTCCTTACCGCTCGGATCGACACGGACTCGCTGACGACAGACACCGAGAAGCTGACCGGCCATCTGAAATCGCCCGACTTCTTCGACGTCGGCAAGTTCGCAACCGCCACGTTCGAATCGACCGGGATCAGCCTAGGCAGCAGCGACGCCAAGGCCAAGGACGCAACTCACACCGTCACCGGCAACCTCACCCTCCACGGCGTGACCAAGTCCATCCAGATTCCCGCCAAGCTCGCCGTCACGCCTGAGACGGCGACACTCGACAGCGAGTTTTCCCTCAATCGCAAGGACTTCGGCATCAATTACCCCGGCATGGCCGATGACCTGATCCGCGACGAGGTCGTCGTCAAGCTGGCCATCCAGGCACCTCGAAGATCTTGAAGCCCGTGCAGACGCTTGCTCAGCGTAAAAGCCTCTCATCGAGGGACAACCATACAGTATTCATCTGGACAGATCAAGAGCCGGGAGATAAGATTCCTCGACGTCTATGGAAGCTCGTCGTGATGGATCGCTTCCGGCTTATTGGTCCTCTCCAACGTCGGCGCAGGTCAACGCATGAGCAACGGCGACCGTTTGCCACCGAAAGGCCGGGGAGCGGGGTTCAACCCACCCAACCGGTTTGAGAGGACGCATCAAGAGCTCGATCTCGAGCAAGTGCAATACGATGCCGATACGATGGCGGCGCTTGGCCGGCCGGCCACCGAGTTCCTACCCGATCGCTCGCGCAGCCTGATCTGTTCGAATGACAGCCCCGATGTCGGATTCGAGGTCAGTATCAACCCATATCGGGGGTGCGAACACGGCTGCGCGTACTGTTACGCTCGGCCCACGCATGAGTACCTGGGATTCTCGGCGGGGCTCGATTTTGAGACCAAAATCCTGGTCAAACACGACGCTCCGGTGCTCTTAAGAGAGGAGCTGCAGTCGCCAAAATGGATATCGCGAGTGCTTGGGTGCAGTGGCGTGACTGATCCTTATCAGCCCATCGAGCGCCAGCTTCGGCTCACCAGGCACTGCCTGGAAGTGCTGACTGAGTTTCGCCAAGCCGTCACGATTGTGACCAAGAACCGGCTGGTGATGCGGGACATCGACTTGCTGAGTGAGCTGGCCCGGCACAACGCGGCCGGCGTGATGCTTTCGATCACAACGCTTGATACCGACTTAGCCGGGCAGCTTGAACCCCGGACCTCGCGGCCCGAAGCGCGGCTAGAGGCGATCGGCGCGCTGACGGCGGCCGGCATTCCGGCCGGTGTGATGGTCGCCCCAGTGATTCCGGGGCTGACCGAGCACGAGATCCCGTCGATTCTCGAAGCCGCGGCAAGCGCCGGTGCACGGCACGCCAACACCATTCTGCTTCGCCTGCCCGGGGCAGTGGCGCCGCTTTTTGAGGAGTGGCTCCAGCGCCATCGCCCAGCCGCCAAGAAGCGCGTGCTGGGGCGAATCAGGGGAGTACGCAACGGCCGGCTCAATGATTCGCGCTTCGGAATTCGAATGCGTGGCGAGGGGCCGATCGCGGACCTGATCCGCCAGGTCTTTTATGTGAGTTGTCTCCAGAACAAGCTCAATCAATCGCCCTGGCCTGTCTCGGCCGAGGCCTTCCGACGTCCCACCGCGGCTTTGCCACTGCAGGAGCAGCAGCTTCAACTTTTCGAGTGAAGGCAGCACGGAAACCTACGAACCCGTGTTATTTTCTCGAGGGAAAGTCGGTGTCCCTGCACGTTCGAGGGCCGTGCCGTTACTGGCATTTCGCCAACAAGAAAGGGAGCCGCGCGGCCGGTCCGGAACGCCTGCCGACGTGTCTCACCAAGTTTTGCATGGCCCGCGAGCCGGCGGTTTACAAACTGAAAACGAATCCACAAGCCTAATTTGGAAATTCAACAGCACCGAGCTTCGGCCCCTCGGAGACGGCGACGCAACAACGAGTATGCCAGTCCCGCAAGCCCAGCCACAGCCGCCATTGCGAGTGTCGACGGCTCGGGCACGGCACTTGTCGTCGGTGTCACGCTCACGTCGTCGAGATAGAAGTATCCCGGAACTTGATAGCCCTGGAAGAGCAGCGCCGTGCTGTTCGACGTGGCCGTCTCCGTGAACGTATATTGAGTGTAGGGGAAGCTGCTTGCATTGTCGACGGTCAAGATCTGGTTGCCGCCCCAGTAGGTCTGGAACGAGTTAGGCGGGGAGTCATCGTTCATCAACCAGAAGCTGACGGTATAGGAGGTGCCGATTGCGGTCGAGAGGGTCTGCGAGATCCCGTCATAATCCCCTGGCGTAGTCCCGCCGAAGTACGCGGCGTAGTTCCCGTTGTGAGGATTGACATTCGAGACCCCGAAAGCGGATCCGAAGGGGGCCGATATCTGGGTCCAACCGGTGAAGTCACCGGTCTCGAAGCCACCGTTGACCACAAGGTTCGCGGATGAGGTCGCATTCCACATCAGAAGTGCGGCGAGGGTTACCCCCGCGGTGAGGAATTGCTTCATGGGCGCAAAAACCTTTCGCTCAATGGTTCCCAATTGATCTTTGGCCCGCGGCACACGGCCTAAGGACCTGTCAACACGGTGACGCCAGTACGGAGTCGCCGGACGCTTATTTTAACGAGCCCACAGAGCCTGCTGCAAGACTCTGTTGAAGAACGGTCCTCTTTCTGGGTAAATCATTGAAAATCGGAACCAGCCCAGTAGATAGCGTTCGTGAGAGTTTAAAAAGCTCCGCACTGAAGCTATGCCTGGTGTAACTTCAATTAGCATCCAGGATGCATTTGCGGTTTTGGGAAAGATTGTGCCGGTCCGGCTAACAGAGTGAGCTGACACGGCTGATTATGGAGCGGATACTGGCTCTTCGTTGCTAAGAAAGGCCGTGGTTGGCCAGGAAGAGAAGCGCGTCGTCCGGGGCGAAGAACACCAGGCGAACCTCACGAAGCGGCGCGTCCGTCGCCAGGAACTCACGGATCGCCAGCGAAGCGACGGCCGCGGCTTCCTCGGGCGGATAGCCGTAGATGCCGGTCGAAATGGCCGGGAACGCAATCGAAGAAAGCCCGTGCTCGACAGCCAAGGCCAGTGAGTTCCGATAGCAACTTGCCAGCAGTTCGGCGTCGCGGCCTGCGTTCTGTCCGTAGACCGGCCCTGCGGTATGGATGACAAAGCGGGCCGGTAGGTTCCCGCCGGTGGTGATAACCGCTGCGCCCCTTGGAAGGCCTTCGGGTAAGCGCGTCTGGCGGATCTGCCGGCATTCCTCGAGAATGCGTGGGCCGCCGGCGCGATGGATCGCTCCGTCCACCCCTCCACCACCGAGAAGCGATGGATTGGCGGCGTTGACGATCGCATCGAGCCGCTGACGGGTGATGTCCCCGACCACGACCGTCGCCCGCCCACTTAAGAACGAGCCCAGCTCCGCCGAGAACTCACGATCCGTCGAGTTGGACTGATCCGCGTGTTCTTTGTTGTTCATCTTGGAACCCGCTTATGAGACAATTGTCCCTTTCGTATGATTGTCCCCTACAAGTGGAGTACATCTCAGCCACGTGCGGATGTCAAGAAATGACTTCGGCCGAAGAGGTGGCTCCGCCACGGGGGGATCAGCTGTAGGAGCGACCCGATCCTTGTAAGCCGTGGAACCGGGTATCTCGATCCAGGATCCGCTTCACTTGAAGAACGAGCCTTCATCGCCGAACTGAGAGCGGAACTCGTACGCCCGCTTCTGGGCGCCTGGCCAGTCCTTCGCTCGGACCTTCTCGATGATCTCCACAAGTTCCCGGTACTTCCCGTCTGAGATTTCGCCCGCGTCGTGGCGCTCGTCGATCACCTTGGCGTCCTTCTCGGCCTCCTTCTCGTGCTTCAAGGACACGGCCGTCAGCAACGCCTCGAAGGCCCGAGCGTTCAGGACCTCGCGCTGACTCGGCTCCCCTCCGCAACCGGAGAGGGTCGTCGCTAAGCCGACGAACAAGGCCGAGAGAAGGGCGCGCCACTGCCTTGGAGGGGGTAGTCGATCAATAGGCGTCGGCACTGATCACCTCCCCGACCGCTCGGCTACTCAAGGCCTGCCAGGTTAACAAGTTGATCGATTGCTTGATGAATCGGACCGAGCCGTCCCCCATCAGGACGTTCGCCCCGCCTGAGTGGAGCGAATAGAATTCGTCGGTGTGACCCAGCGGGCTGTTGGGCGGATGAATCACCTCGGGGACCTCATAGAGCGACGGCCCGCTATGCGAGGCCAGGATGGCGCCCGGGTAATCGTAGTTGACTCCAGCCCCACCTGTTCCCAGGCTGGCAAATGCATTGTAGGCGAAGTGCCTGTACCCGGGGATAATCCCTACCCAGCTTGCGTCGGCCAGATAAGGCGTCTTCTCGCTCGCGAAGACTGTGTTGCTCAGCCCATCGGTCACCCCGGCGTAGGGGATGTGGCTATTTCGATAGAGCGGCCCGTTGCAACCGAGGCGCTGGTCGTCGTAACTCGTATTCGGCGGCTGGATGCTCGTGTCGTCCCATCCCATGTTGTACTGGTAGTTGGCCCGAGCGAAGTATTGGTTCGCCACCGGCAGCAGGTTCAGGTTCGCATCAACCATCGGGCAAGTCGGCGTCGGGTTGTTGGCCGACGGGCAGAGGAAGACACTGATCTGGGTCGTGACCACCGTGCTGTTGTCCGCTACCCAGGTGGGAAGATTCACGTTAATCGCGCTGTACAGGGGCGACTGTTCAGCGTAGGGCAGAAGCATGGCCAGCCACCCCCATCCCGGACCTTGGTCCAAGGTGAACGGGTCCGGATTATACCCAGGAACCGCGACTTGTTGTTGAGCCAGAGGCAGGGTTGCTGCCGCGACCGAGGAGCAGTTGCCGCTGCTGCAGTAACTGATGTATCCCGGGACGATGCAGCCGATGGTCGACTCGTAGTTGGCGATAGCCAGCCCAATCTGCTTGAGGTTGTTGGTGCATTGAGCTCGCCGGGCCGCTGCCCTCGCTGCTTGCACAGCTGGCAACAGCATTCCAATGAGTATGGTAATGATCGCGATCACCACCAGCAGTTCGATCAGAGTGAAGCCACGCCGTTCATGATCCGTTTGATAACCCAAGGTAATGGACTCCTTATCGTAAGGGCACATTTTGAGATCTCGAGAAACAAGTCCTCAGAAACTACCAGCGCCCAAGGGTATCCGCAATAGTTTTTTTGGACGTCCTAAAACTTAGGATGAACGAGGCCAATAGTTTTATTTTGACTAAACTTAGAGCCTCTGAGAAGGGGTCCGAGGCCCACACCGAACGAGTCCCGGCGCAATTTCAGCCGGCTTGGAGACCTTCGGTCACTGTCGCAGCGGGGTCGAGGACCCTCGCCGAACGAGCCGTTCCTTTGTGCGTGCTTCAGGTGTGACTAGTGGTCCCAGTGCACGCGTATTGAGCCGATCGCTACGGGGCCACGCTCGGTGTTATACGCGGGATTGCCCACTTCCTGGAAGTCAAATGTGAGCACGATTCCATTTGAAATGCTCAGCGCGTAGTACATCTCCAGGATTTCCTCCAGGCCATACTTCAGCCTGCCGTCGCCGATGATGAAACCGATGCCCCCGGCGGCCAGGTAATCACGATGCGGACCGGATATCCCATTGAGGATTCCGGCTATGCCGATGCGGTCGTCTGGCCGACACCAGGGCCGCCCGCCCATGACAAAACCCGCGCTGGCGGTCCGGTCGATCTCGGTGAAGGCCCAGGTCTCGGTGTGTCCGTCGTTCCAGCCCAGCCGGCCAAAGAAGCCAAGATCGTCGCTGAGGATCTGATCGAAGCTGATTCCAAAGCCGTACTTGTAGCGATAGGCGCGAGTCTTGGTGATATCGGGGTCGACGGGCATGAGCTGCAGCGCCTCGTTGTAATTGCCCATGTGCGCATGATTCAGGAACGCCAACCACCGGATCGCCCCGGGGCGTCCGTTGATCTCGTAGCGGTTCTCCATCTCGGCAACTTGCCCCTGCGCTAAGAGAACTTTCCAATCAAGAGGAGCGCTATTGGCGGTTGCCGGCTCCGTGAAAACACCGTAAGAGAACGACAGATTCTGGCTATGGTTATAGTCGAGTGCCACGCCGTAGGTGTAGCCACGCACATTGGAGGGATAATCCCAGGCGCCGTTGTACACCAGGGCCCAGTTGAGGAACTCCGTGCGCGGGTCCTTGGCGAAGCGGTTGTCGTCCGCAAGGTCGGGGGCTGCGAGCTTGCCGACGATCACGGCCAGCCGTCGCACATCGCGGTAACCGGCGACCTCGTTGTTATCATCCGGCGACCACTCCCGCTCGCCCCCGAAGCCGAATGTTTGACGCACGTACAGGCGAGCGATGTACGGCGTGGGACTCGGGACGCCAACGCGCGTCGCCTCACCATTGGGAAAACCGGCGATGCCGGCGCTTCCGCTGAAGCCACCTCCACCCGCGGTTTCGGGGTTGAAGATGATCTGGGTGTCGTTTCTGTCCGATTCGAATATCCGGGCTGCGAAAAACACCGTCCCGGTCATCGTGTTGGCACCAGGTTCCACAGGCCGAAGGCTTTTAGGGCCGATGTAAGGCGACGGGAAAACATTGTGCACCTGGGTCACCACCGTTGCCTGCACGTGCGCGCTGTACCAGGCCGCCTCTTTCTTTTCCAAGAGACCCTTCGCTTCCGCTTGCACACCAGCAGGTGCAGGTGGATAGATGCGAGCGCCCGCGGCGGGAGGATAGCGACTCAAACCGGTGTCTCTTTGCCGCTGGAGCATGTATCCCGACTCGCTTCCTGGTGTGACGAGCGGCGTTGGTTCCAGCCCCAGTTGCGCAAGCAATCCCCTGGCTTCGGAAGCATCAGTTCGCTTGATCTGGTCGTCAGCGACTCCTTTGTCTCTGCGCGCTCTGCCAAGACCGCTGCCCCCCAATTCTTGAATTTGTAAGTATCGTGCATTCAATTGGTTCTCTGATTCCCCGAGCATAGCAGCCAGGAACAGGGTGGGTGACATCGAGCTGAAAACGATCTCGATCGGCATCAGGCCGGTCGGATTGCAGTAGCAAACCGGAAAGACATCGTTCGTGCTGGAGACTCTTGTCGCCCGTGCAGGCGTTATCTGCCTGTCGGCTTTCGCTTTGCTGGCAGAGACGTTTGTTTCCGCTCGCGTATCGCCCCGCGCCGCTGGTTCGGGCGGGATGTTGGAGCCACTCTCGTTGGTTGCAGCCCCGCTTGGGTTTGGCTGCGGCCCTCCCACTGAACCTCTTCGTTCGCCTTCCGCCGGAGGATAGCGGCTCAAACCTGTGTCTCCGCTTCCCTCTTCGGCAAGCAGGGAGGGTCCGCGCCGAGAGAGCGGCGCGTGCAGACATCGCAGATACGCTTGAAACGCCTGACCGACTGTGTGAGGCCTGGCTTTAGCTGCCGAACTGCTGCCGCTTTGTTCGGAATTCGATCCTTGGGCCACATTCGACTGGCATGGACACGCCGGGGGCGAGCCTTGGCCCGGTGACGAGGCGATGTGACCGGGACTGGAACAGCCTGAGGTCATGGACGCACCCAGAGCGTAGCCAATCCAAATGACGGCTGGATGGAAAGCCAAGGCTAGCACTTGCGCGCGACTCTGGCCCATCAGCTCCCCAGTGCGCCCAACTTCAGAACGCAGCGCCCGACGCCTCCGCGGGACTCTTGCAATGGGCGTCAGAGGACAATGCGGAGGGCCGCCAGCTATTCGCCCAGGAACGATTGACTCCGACCTGAGCGGAAGTCATCTCGTCATGCGCCAACCTGCCCAGCGAATCGCCCCCGTGGCCTGGTACCCTGCCTTTTCGCCATCCTGCCGCGTCGGATTCCACGTGTTTCGCCTGCGTGCCGTCGTGCCTGCAGAACGCGCTATCGGTACTTCCAGCCGCCTTCTTGAGAAATTCCGGCAAATTTTCTACGTCAGCGGTGGTGTCATGACGGTTCTCGGAAGCCAGCGACAAGAAGGGATGAGAGGGCGGAAATACGCAAGGCAAAGCACAAGTGAACACGGTCAGATGGCAGTGTCGGTCTGCCTTGTCGTCAGAGCCTTCAGTGGAACTTGCTGCGGGCGCAAGCGCTAAAAGCGTTACACAACAGTTACTCATTACTAGATCTCTAAATCTTGTATAATTTATAGGTTGTAAAATTACATTGATCCAGACCTATGGCTGCAATGCTCATCATAGCGCTCCCTCCGGCTCCGCTCCATTCGAGCCCCTCGGCACTGCGAACCCAAGGTTGATATCGGTTACGCCAGGAACCACGGCGTCGCCGAAACGCCACATCGACCGCTGGCGATCAGTGCAGCGGCCTAGGCTTCCTCAGGGAGAAGTTTCCACTTCCTGGAGAGCCAAACCGTGTTTTACACGCGACGGCGTAATCCACACGGGTTACGGCGCAGGCCATCCTCTTGCCCGTGCCTGGAAGACCTCGAAGACCGCACAGCCCCAGCCGTTCTGTCCATCGTTCCGGCCGCCGGGGCTGCAATCAGCACGCAAATGCGTCCGACGTTCCAGCTCTACCAGGGCACCGGCGCCGCTACCGAAGCCATACCGCGTGGGACGTCACCAGCATCGTTCTTGCAGCCCCTGCTGATGAACTCGGTCAACGGCTTCGCGCCACAGCAGCTTGGTACGGCCTACGGGGCAAGCGCGATTTCCTGGGGCGCCGTCAAGGGAGATGGCACCGGTCAGACCATCGCCATCGTCGATGCTTACGACGACCCCAACCTGGTGGACAGCACCAGTCCCAATTTCAGCACCAGCGACCTGGCGCAGTTCGACAAGCAGTTCGGCCTGCCCGACCCTCCCAGCTTTACCAAGATTGCCCAGGATGGCAGCACCAACTTGCCTCGTACCGACGGCACGGGGAACTGGGAAATCGAGGAAGCGCTCGACGTCGAATGGGCCCACGCCATGGCCCCAGGTGCCAGCATCGTTCTGGTCGAGTGTTCCTACCCGTCTGATCAAGACCTGATGTCCGCAGGCGTACAGACGGCGGCGGCGCTGCCGGGAGTCTCGGTCGTCAGCATGAGCTTCGGCTCGGACGAGTGGCCGTCGGAAACATCTTTCGACAATAATTTCATCACGCCAAGCGGGCATCAAGGCGTGACGTTCCTGGCCTCGACCGGGGACAGCGGCGCTCCGGGCGGTTATCCCGCCTACTCTCCGAACGTGGTGGCCGTCGGTGGCACGAGCCTGTCCCTCGGGACCGGCTCGTCCTATGGCAGCGAGGCTGGCTGGTCCGACGGGGGAGGGGGGACCAGTTCGTACGAGAGCGAGCCAGCTTATCAGGAGGCCGTGCAGAGCACGGGTCATCGGACCATTCCCGACGTCGCCTTCGACGCCGACCCGAACACCGGCGTACCCGTCTATGATTCGCTCGACCGCACCAGCCCGTGGCTTCAGGTGGGGGGCACGAGTCTCGCCGCCCCCTGCTGGGCGGGCCTGATCGCTATCGCCAATCAGGGCCGCGTGGCCGCGGGAGGGACGACGCTGGATGGGCCCAGCCAGACGTTGCCCGCGCTCTATTCGCTCTCCAGTAGTGATTTCCACGACATCACCAGCGGCTCGAACGGGAACTCCGCAGCGCCTGGATACGACCAGGTCACCGGCCTGGGCACGCCGCAGGCCAACCTTTTGGTTCCCGCCCTGGCCGGATACCAGGTGGCCAGTACGCTAGAGATTACCTCAGAGCCGCCGGCCAGCGTCCAGGCCGGCACTCCCTTTGGATTGACTGTCGAAGCGTGCGATAGTTCCGGCAACCTTATCTCATCGTTTAACGGGACCGTTATCATCACACTCCAAGGCGGCCCGGCCGGCTCGCGATTAAGCGGGACGCTCTCGGCCGCCGCCGTCAATGGAATCGCGACGTTTTCCGGTTTGAGCCTCGATGCCGCCGGCAACGGTTACGCGCTTCAGACCAGTAGCAGCGGCTTGAGCGCGGCATCGAGCACGTTGATCGTCGTGACGCCCGGCGCCGCGACCCATCTGGTTATCTCCAGCCAGCCGCCAGGCTCGGTCGCGGCGGGTGCCAACTTCAGACTATCAGCCACCGCGTATGATGCCTTTGGCAACGTGGCCAGCAGCGATAACGGCAGTGTAAGTCTGACGGTGGCCAGCGGCCCCAGCGGAGGCGTCCTGAACGGCACGCTCCACGTATCGGCAAGTAATGGTGTCGTCAATTTTGCGGGACTGACATTAAACGTCGCCGGCCAATTCACCTTTACTGTGTCCTCCGGCAGCCTGTCGTCGGCGACGACGAGTCTTCTGAACGTGACGCCCGGCGCCGCGGCGCATCTCACGCTCAGCAGTCCCCCTCCAGCATCGCTCTGCCCGGGCCAGCTTTTTGGCGTGACGGCGACATTCGAGGACAGCTTCGGCAACGTGGCGACCGGCTTCTCCGGCGCTGTGAACCTGTCGCTGGCCAGCAGCCCGCCCGGCGGGGCTCTGGCCGGAACGCTCACCGCGAACGCCAGTGCGGGCCTGGCCAGCTTCTCGAACCTGGCGATCGACCTGGCCGGCGCGGGCTATACGCTGCAGGTTACAAGCGGCAGCTTGAGCGCGAGTTCCGCTTCCATCGTCGTGAATGTCGTTCAAGCCACCAGGCTGGTGGTCGTCGCGCAGCCGTCGGCAGACATCGTGGCCGGGACCAGTTTCGGGGTCTCGGTCTACGCCGAAGACAATTTCGGCAACCTGACGGCCTCCTTTGGCGGCACCGTTAACGTGGCGCTCGTCAATAATGGCAGCTCGCAACTGCTCGGCGGTCCGATCAGCCTCACGGCCAGCCAGGGCACCGTGACGTTCTCGGGCCTCGCCATCGAGACCGCGGGCTCGGGTTATTCGCTGCAGATCGAGGCTGCAGGGTTGACTTCCGCGACGACCTCCGCCTTCAGCGTCTTGCCCGCGGCGGCCTCGAGCGTGCAGATCATCGCTGCCCCGCCGGCTAGCACCCAGGCCGGCGTCCCGTTCGGACTGACCGCCGTGGTCTTGGACCCCTTCGGCAACGTGGTGATAAACACCAGTGTTCCGCTCTCCGTCACAGTGGCAAGCGGCCCCTCCGGAAGTGCCGTGACCGTCCAGCAAACTCTGTTCCCCAGCCAAGGAATTGCCGCGTTTTCGGATCTAGTCCTCGATCGGGCGGGCATCACCACGCTCGAGGTCAGCAGCCCGGGATTGAGCCCCGCGACGACCCAGCCCGTAGACGTGCTTCCAGCAACGGCCAGTCAGCTTCTGGTGGCCGCGCAGCCACCATCGATTGTGACCGCCGGCAACAGCTTCGCGCTTTCGGTCGTGGCCGCCGATCGGTTCGGTAATATCGCCACGGGGTTCGGCGGATACGTGACGCTCGGACTCGCATCCGGGCCAGCAGGAGGCGTACTCCGCGGTCCTCTGTCGGCCTTGGCCGACCAGGGCGTGGCCGTCTTCTCCGGCCTGACCTTGGACACGGCAGGCATTGGGTATACGCTCGAGGCCAGTAGCGCTGGAACCTCGCCCGCGTTCTCCCTGCCAGTGAGCGTGACGCCCGCGGTCCCCGCGTGGTTCCGCGTGATCTCCTCGCCCGGCGGCACGGTCACGGCGGGCGGCAACTTTCAGGTCAGCGTCATCGTCCAGGATCGCTTCGGAAACCTGGACACATCGTACAATGGCCCGGTCACCGTTTCGCTCGCGAAAACGCGCAACAACGGTCGCCTGCGCGGCAATCTTGTCACGCAGGCCATCGGCGGAGTGGCCGCGTTTACGAACCTAAGCGTGAGCGCAACCGGCAAGGGCTACGTCTTGGTCGTCTCGGGCGCAAGTTTGCCGCCTGTCAAACTGAGTCCGCTCTCCGTGATCAACCCGCCCAAACCGCCGAAGGCCGTCCACGTATCAACAACGGCTCCTCGAATCGTGCAGCCAGTGAAGAAATCGCGGTGAGTTTGAGCCGAGCGACCATCCGAGCGACGTCCATTCCGGAACGCTTGCATCATGACACCCCCGTGATAGCCAGGCCCGGTAGCAAGCGGCTGAGTGCATCCTCTGTGGATGCGTTCACTCTTCGGCTCCCTGTTCATCCAGTCATGACAGGCGGAAAAGTGCCATTGGCCGTTGTACTGCTTTACTGTAAAGTCCCTTTACCTGGCATCCGACATGGAGGTCTGGGCCGGGTCACTTCTGCGATCGACTTCTGGTCCCGCGAAAGCAGTCATTGGTCGCGGCGTACGTATTCGCCGTCCCTTTCTCGTTTGGGGTGTTGAGTCCGGAACTCGACGATGTGCTGGCCGGGTCGTGGTCGTCAGACCCGGAAGACGAGACGTGCGGGGATACCGGTCGCGACACGGGAGGTCCGCCATGCGAAACACCCTTGCAGTACAATGGCTGAGGCGAAAGGCCCTGCCGGTCGTCCTGGCCGGCGGACTCTGCGTCTGCGGCTGGGGCTGCCACCAGCATTACTATTACTACGGCAACCCGCCCGCGGGTGTAGGCGGCTGCCCGCCCGGGACAACCGTACTGCCCAGCGCGGTGAGCGTCGGGCCGCTCTGTGAGGTACCTGCTCAGAGCACGGTCAGCTCCAGCACCTCGCGGTCGACGACCGTCAGCGACGGACGGAAGTCGCGCGTGGTCGTCAGCGAGTCAGCGAGCGGCCGGTCGCCGCTCTCCTGGCGCCCCTCCGACCCGGACGCCTCGCCCGGCATGGCCCAGGTGGAAGTGGAAGGCGCTCTTCCGGACCCCACTGTCCGGAAATGATGACAGAAGCCGCGGGCAGTCGGGAGATCTCTCCACCGGATGGCCAGGCGACGATCGTGGACTGAGACCCGAAGCCTCGTGACCGGGGCGTCGTCGGGCCTGGGAATGGCGATCGCGGAGCACCTCGTCCGCGCTGGGGCCAGCGTGGTGCTCACCGGACGGTCGGCCGACCGCCTCGCCGACGTTGCCGAGCGACTCATCCGCGAAGGAGCGGACCCGAGGCACATTCTGACCGTACCGGCCGACTTGACGGTCAATGACGACCGGCGCCGACTTTTCGAGTTGATCAACGATCGCCATGGTGCGCTCGACCTGGTCATCAACAACGCCGGCGTGGGCGCGACCGGGCAGTTCGAGACACACGACCCTTCGGTGCTCCGCCGCGTCTTCGAGATCAACGTCTTCGCCATGGCCGAGGTCTGCCGTGCTTCGCTCCCCCTTCTGGCCGAGGGCCGCGACCCGTTGATGGTGACCATGGGCTCGATCAACGCTCGCCGCGCCCTTCCCGGCCGCTCCGAATATTGCGCCAGCAAGTTCGCCCTCACCGGTTTCACCGAGGCGATCCGCGTTGAATGGACCCGCTTCGGCATCCACGTCCTTCAGGTCAACCCGGGATGGACAAACACGTCCTTCGACGAGCACGCCGTCGTGAACACGGCCCGGGTGTCGGTGCAAGCGCGGCGTCAGATGTCACCCGACGCCGTGGCCCAGGCGACCCTCCGCGCCATCGAGAAACGCCGCCGCGAGATCACACTCACCTGGCAAGGGCGCCTCTTTGTCCTGACCAGCATGATTGCCCCGCGGTTCGTCGACTGGGGCCTCTCCCGCTGGCTGCTCCGCCATTTCCCCGACGCGCCGGTGCTGCGGACGGGAGGGCGAGGACAGTAGGGGGCAGGCGGTAGTTGGCGGTCGGCAGTCGGACGCTCGCGGCGAGCCACGCCAGAGCCAGAAGCGCGAGCGACGGGCCCTTACATCAGGAAATGTGAAGCAAAACTGAATAATCCCCCGAGAGTGTTGAATCGGCCACGAACCAATGACTCCGGCATTTCAAATTGCACATCGCAGATAGCAGAAAAGGGCTCCCCCACTCCCATCTGAAATCCGCAATTTCCCGATTGCAGTGCTAACTTCAATATTGCTAAGAATGATTGGTAGGATGCTCGAACTGTCACCGATCTCGAGGAGTCGCACATGTCATCAACCACTGGGAATCCAGGGCAGCAGGAGTTGCTGCTCAAGATGTACGACACGCTCCGCAAGGAAGTTGAAACGGGCTTAAGAGAGACGCGTGTTCTTGCAGTGTACGCTTTACTGGCCACCGGAGCCGTCTGGCCTTGGGCCGTCACTAACCTGGATATGATAGTGCCGAAACGGGTCGTCACCTCCACGCAACCGGTCGCCAGCCAGCAACCGGTCACTAGCCCGCAACGGGTCACTACCCCGATATTGCTCGTTCTCCCCGCGGTGCTCACAGCGCTTTTTTGGATGCGTGCCGTTAGCATCCTTGTAATGGTCGGTCGTGCCGGCGACCATCTGGCCAAGCTTGAGCACCATTTCGAGATCAACGCGCAACTGGGATGGGACTCCATCTGGGCCGAGAAGCACAAACGTATCAAGTGGTGTCGTGCTTTTCGGGACCCCTTTCTTGCGTGGCTGAACCTATTCTGGTTCTTCATCTTCGCTGTGAACGTTTGGTTCGGATGTGCCTGCTACTTTCGCTGAAGTTGGAATGAGGGGCAGCACATACGGGAACAGAAA
>JBKQMU010000115.1:0-5156 GCA_052146555.1 Isosphaeraceae bacterium | reverse complement strand
CGACGAGAAGTTCGAGGCGTTCACGTTCTCACCGGCAGGTGCGTCCGTTTACCATCTCGGCAACTTCTGCACGGCTCGGCAGAAGCTCAAGCATTGGGAGTTGAAGCCCTGAGGTGTAGCTTGGTGGTGGAGTCGGCTCCCGAAGGGGACATTCCTAACGCGGCGAAGCCGCAACCAAGAAGGATGAGCAAATGCTCGTAATGGAAACGAGCCGCACCCGCCGCAGGTTGAATCCGGTGCGTCTCTCGCTGCTCGGCTGACTGCTTGCAGTGAAAGACGGGCTTCACTGTTTCCACCGTTTCGACGGGCGCAGCTCGGTAGTTATGATCTGTTCAGACGGCGACTCTTGAAGGTGCCGACCAGGCGAGATAAGCTAAGTTTCGGTATTCATTGCCCTATCTTACGGCTCTGATTCGAGAGTGATCGGGCTGATTTGAGACGAGCGGCGAGCGATGTGACAGCCAGCGCCCCTGGACTTCGATAGGACCGTGAAGGAGCGCCCATCCAACGGAATCCGCGAAGTCCCCGAAAGTGACACGACCAGCGTCGAAGGATCGACCGGGGTCCAATTCCGGCTGTCCGAGTACTACCTTGGTCACTACTGAACGAAGTGAACGCCGTGAGTCCCAAGAGGGTAAGACTTGCGGCGTCCCGCGATTAGCTCAGCCGGCCAGAGCGCCTGCGCGACACGCAGGAGGTCAGAGGTTCAAGTCCTCTGTCGCCCAAAGATGAGTGCAGGTATGAGGGGAACCCTGGATCGAACGGTGCTGGTCGGCGCGGGTCTGTTCGCGGCCCTGCTGGTCGCCATTGCCGCCCTGACCTATCGCAACACGAGCCAGTTGAACGAGGACGCCCATTGGGTCGCTCATACCAACGAGGTGCTGGACCTGACTGGCGAGGTGCTGCTGGCGATCGTGGACGCCGAAACCGGGCAGCGGGGTTTCCTGCTGACCGGCAGGGATGAGTACCTTGAGCCCTACAACTCCGCCCGCAAACGGCTCGAAGGGCTTCTGGCGACACTGAAAGAAGAGACCAGAGACAACCCCCGGCAACAGAATCGTATCGCCAAGCTGGCAGGGATGACCGCCGTGCGGTTGGCCGGTTTTGAGCAGGCAATCGAACTGCGGCGCAAGAGCGAGCAAGAGGCGCAGGCGTTCATCCTCACCGACTTGGCGAAGGCGCAGATGGACGCCATCCGGGAACTGGTCGGCGACATGAGGAAGGACGAGCACGACCTGCTCAGGGACCGGCAACGCCGGACGAGCCTTGCCTATCAGACCGCCGTGACGTCCGGCCTCGTCACGGCCCTGGTTGGGCTGGGCCTGGTCGCTGCGTTCGTCTGGCTGCTCCATCGTAGTCTCCTGGCGCGCCATCAGGCCGCGGTGATTCTCCACGAACAGCGCGAGTGGTTCCGCACGACGCTGGCGGGCATCGGTGATGCCGTGATTGCCACGGATACCGAGGGCAATGTCAGGTTCTTGAACTCCGTTGCCCAGGAGCTTACTGCCTGGAAGGAGCATGAGGCAGAAGGCCAGCCCCTGGGATTGGTATTCAAGATCGTCAACGAACAGACCCGCAAGACCGTCGCGAACCCCGCTTTGCGAGCCCTGGAGGAGGGGGTGGTCGTGGGGCTGGCAAACCACACGATCCTGATTGCCCGGGACGGCACGGAGCGACCCATCGACGACAGCGCCGCCCCGATCCGAGATGCGGACGGGAAGACGGTCGGAGCGGTCCTGGTCTTCCGAGATATCACCGCCCGCAAGAAGGCCGAGGAAGGGCTGGCCGAACGGGTGCGGTTGATGGCGATGAGTGCGGAGGTGGGGGCAGCCTTGACGCAGGGAGCCACGTTGAGGCTCGCTCTGCAGCGCTGTGCCGGGGCTCTGGTCGAATACCTGGACGGGGCGTTTGCCCGCATCTGGACCCTCGACCCGGAGGCGGGCCTGCTGGAACTGCAAGCCAGCGCCGGGCTGTACACGCACATCGACGGGCCCCATGGGCGTGTGCCGGTCGGCAAGCTCAAGATCGGCCTGATCGCCCAGGAGCGGAAGGCCCACCTGACGAATGCTGTTGTCGGAGACCCTCGTGTACCGGACCAGGAGTGGGCCAAGCGGGAGGAATTGGTCGCCTTCGCGGGATACCCGCTGACGGTGGAAGATCGGTTAGTCGGCGTCATGGCGATGTTCGCTCGCCGCCCGCTCAGACCTCACACCCTTGATGCCATGGCGGCAGTGGCGGACCAGATCGCCCTGGGCATCGAGCGCAAGCGGGCCGAACAGGAAGTCGCCCGGCTTCTTGCCCTGGAACAAGAGCGATCCGAGCGATTGCGGCAGGTGGCGGCGGCATCGCTGACGATCAACTCGGCCACCACCCCGACGAGCGTGGTCGACGTCATCCGGGCCGAGGCGAAGCGAATCATCGGGACGACGCATTCCGAGGTTTCTCTCCAGAGTGAAGAAGAACTGCCGGCCGATGCGATCCGGGCTGCGTTGATCGGTCGGGGCGGTCGTCTCCTTGGTCACATTCACCTGGCCGGGAAAACGAAGGGCGACTTCACGCAGGACGACAAGGCCATTCTCATTCAACTGGCGCACATGGCTGCGGTGGCTTATGACAACGCCCGGCTTTACGAAGAGCTGCGGGAGAGCGATCGCCGCAAGGACGAGTTCCTGGCGACGCTGGCCCACGAACTGCGCAATCCTCTTGCCCCGATCCGCAACTCCATCCATGTCATGCGACTGGCGGGACACGACCGGGCGACGATTGACGGCAGCCGGGCCATGATCGAGCGGCAAGTGCAACAGATGGTCCGGCTGGTCGATGACCTGCTCGACCTCTCGCGCATCAGCCGGGGACAGATCGACTTGCGGACGGAGCCGGTCGAGCTGGCGACGGTCCTCACCAGCGCCGTCGAGACGAGCCGACCGCTCATCGAGCAGTCGGGACACGAGCTCGAGGTCACACTGCCCCAGGAGCCGATCCCGCTTGTCGCCGACCCGACTCGCATGGCGCAGGTCTTCTCGAACCTGCTGAACAATGCCGCCAAGTACACGGAGCGGGGTGGGCACATCTGGCTGTCCGCCCAGTGTGATGACGGTTGTGTGACCGTGCGGGTCCGGGATAGCGGCGTCGGTATCCCCACCGAGATGCTGCCACGGATCTTCGAGATGTTCACGCAGGTCGATCATTCGCTAGAGCGAGCGCAGGGCGGGCTGGGAATCGGTCTGACGCTCGTGAAGCGGCTGGTCGAGATGCACGGTGGCAGCATCGAAGCCCACAGCGAGGGGCCGAAGCGGGGCAGCGAGTTCGTGGTGCGCCTGCCCGTGGCACTGGACCTGAAGGCCACGCAGCCTGCCGCGGCGGGCGGCGAGCACGCCGCCCCTCGGTCCAATCGCCGCATCCTGGTGGTGGACGACAATCGGGACTCGGCGGACAGCCTGGCGACGATGCTCAACATCATGGGCAACGAAGTCCGCACCGCCCATGACGGGCTTGAAGCCGTGGATCTGGCCGCGACCTTCAACCCCGAAGTCGTATTGATGGACATCGGCCTGCCAATGCTGAACGGCTTCGATGCGGCTCGCCGCATGAGGGACCAGCCGGATGGCAACGGCATGGTGATCGTGGCCCTGACGGGCTGGGGGCAGGAAGAGGACCGACGCCGCTCCCAGGAGGCCGGATTCGATCATCACATCGTCAAGCCGGTTGACCCCTTTGCCCTGGAGAAGCTGCTGGATGGGCTGGAGACGACGACCTCCCGTACCCTGCTCGAGCATCGATCGTCAGCCGCGAACTGATCTCCCCAGTGCGTACGCCGGTCAGAGCAGATCACCGCTCCCTGGTCCAGCCACTTGTACTCGGGACGGGTTGGAGCGGGCCCGGTTGTGAAAAAAGATCATAGGTTCCCTCGGCCGCGATCAGGCAGGGGTCCTGGACGCCCCGGATCGCACCCTGCTGGGCGAAGACGCGAACGTGCTTTCCGACGAGTTCAGCCGATCTGATCAACCATGTTCCCTCTCCTTGCCCTTCAATGGGGCCGCGGCTGCTGATGCGCGGCCCACCCAGCGGCGAGTCATCGGGCCGAAAGTGAGTCCTTGTACCAGTATCGAGAACACCACGACCACGTAGGTCGTGGCGAGGATCAACTCGCGCCTGGGAACGGGGTCACCGGCCGTGTCGTCTGGTAAGGACAGTGCCAGGGCGACCGAGATGCCGCCGCGCAAGCCGCCCCAGGTCAGGATCCCGATCATCGATGAGTCGAATCGGTCCGACCGACGCAGCGACCACACGGGCACCCCGACGGAGACGAAACGGGCAGCGAGAACGATCACGATCGCCAGCAATCCCGCAACAAGGTACGAGACGGAGAACGTCAGGACCAGAAACTCCATCCCGATCGCCACGAACAGCAAGGCATTGAGGCTCTCATCGACCATCTCCCAGAACAGGTCGAGGTGTTCATTCGTTGTCCTGGACATGGCGAAGCTGCGCCCATGGTTGCCAATCAACAACCCGGCCACAACCATGGCGATCGGCCCCGACAGGTGGAGAGCATCGGCCAGCGCCGAACCGGCCCAGACCAGGGCTAATGAGAGCAAGATCTCAACCTGATAGTTATCCACGGATTTGAGCATCCAGTAGGCCAAAAGCCCGATGGCGAGCCCGAACACGGCCCCGCCGGCTGCCTCTCGGACGAAAAGAAAGGCGAGGTGTCCCACGTCAAAGGCCACCTCGCCCGATGCGACCTCCAGCAGACCCATGAAGAGGACGACGCCCACCCCGTCGTTGAACAGCGACTCACCGGCGATTTGCACCTCCAGCGTCTTGGGGGCGCCGATCTGCTTGAGCAGGCTGAGCACGGCGACCGGGTCGGTCGGCGAGATCAACGCACCGAACAACAGGCAGTCGATAAACCGCAGCGGGCAACCGAGCAGGGCGAAGACACCCCACATCAGCACCCCCACGATCAGGGTCGAGAGCAGCACACCGACCGTGGCGAGCACGGCGATCGGCCACCTGAGCCAGATGAGATCGTCCAGATTGATGTGCAGGGCCCCGGCGAAGAGGAGGAACGCGAGCATTCCGTGCAACAACGCCTGGTTGAAATCAAAGAGCTCAACCACGGGACGGATTTGTTGCGTGACCGCCGGGTAAAA
>JBKQMU010000114.1:0-23256 GCA_052146555.1 Isosphaeraceae bacterium | reverse complement strand
AGATGCTCGCTCTGGCAGAGAAATCCCTCCACAAGAATCTCAAGGTCGCCGTCGGACTCATGTGCCGGCACTGCACGGCCCGGCAGGAGCTGTATGACCGGATCAAAGGAGGCCAAATCGGCGATATTGTGGCCCTTCGCACTTACCGCCAGACCGGGCCGGTCGCCTCCATACCCGTCCCTCCCAAGCCGAACGACATCAGCGAGCTTTACTACCAGATCCGCATGTTCCACGGGTTCCTTTGGGCCAGTGGCGGCTGTTACAGCGATTTCTTTATTCATAATATCGACGAGTGTTGCTGGATGAAGGACGCCTGGCCCGTCCAGGCGAAAGGCACCGGCGCCCGTACCTTCCGAGGCGACGCTATCGATCAAAATTTTAACACCTATTCGGTCGAGTATGCCTTCGATGACGGTGCCAGGCTCTTTCTGGAAGGCCGGACCATCGACGGCTGCGACACGGAGTTTGCCAGCTACGCACATGGCACGAAGGGCTCGGCCGTCATTTCCACCTCGGGACACTCGCCGGCGAAGCGCCGCATCTACCAGGGGCAGAAGATGGTCAAGAAGAACCTCGTGTGGTCCTTCTCCCAGCCCGAGCCGAACCTTTATCAGCTTGAGTGGGACGATTTTCTCGAGGCCATTCGCAAAAACCATTGCTACAACGAATTGAAGCGTGGGGTGGAGGCCAGCCTGGTGACCTCGATGGGCCGTATGGCCGCTCACACCGGGCAGATTTGTCACCTTCGAGGAAACGCTAGGCTGCCCCCACGAGTTCGGACCCGACGTCGACAAGCTGACGATGTACTCCCCTGCGCCCCTGCAAACCGGGCCTGACGGCAAGTATCCGATGCCTGAGCCGGGCATCAAGCGTGACCGCGAGTTCTAGTCCGCCCCGGCCCCTTCGTCCCTCTTTGAAAAATCGCCCCGACAAGGACGGACAAAAGGCGTTGCTGTCTGCTCTTTGGTTTCGTCCGGAGAGGGCCTCACGTAGGGGCGCCGGGTAACGCCGCATTTGTGTGCTCATCTTCCTTCCGATCTGCCTGCACATTTCGCGGAACCTGGCCCGAGGTACTCGAACCTGAACGTGGGAAGCGGCGGCTGATCGCACCATTTTGTGTCCAGCAACCTTGACCATGGAGCCTCCCGAGCATGCCAGGGCCGCTTTCCGGCTTGATTCCCGCCTGCTATACCCCGCTGGGGCCCGATGGAAAGCTCAATCTGAGCATGGTTGAGCCCCAGGCCCGGTTCCTGCGTCAGTCGGGAATCGACACCGTCTTCGTCGGCGGTACGACCGGCGAGTTCGCGTCCCTCTCATTGGCAGAGCGGATGGCTCTCGTCGAGCGCTGGTGCGAATCGATGGGGGGTTCGCTCAAGGTCGCCGTCCACGTCGGCCACAACTGTCTGCCCGAGGCCGTGGCACTCGCGGGCCATGCGCGCAAGGCGGGGGCTATGGCGATCGCGTCCATGGCCCCCAGCTATTTCAAACCCGTAACCGTCGGCGACCTCATCGATTTTTGCGTTCCCATCGCGGCCGAGGCTGAGCCCCTGCCCTTCTACTTCTACCATATCCCCGGCATGACCGGCGTCCGTCTCTGCATGTCGGAGTTCCTCTACCAGGCGAGGTTCCGCATTCCGACTCTCCAAGGGCTGAAATACTCGAACCACGACTTTCTCGAGCTTCAGGAGTGCATTCGCTTCGACGATGGTGCCTTCGACGTGCTCTGCGGCATAGATGAGTGTCTGCTGGCCGGGCTTTGTCTGGGCATCCGGGGCGCGGTGGGCAGCACCTATAACTTCGCCGCCCCGGTCTATCGTCGCCTGATGCGCCACTTCGATGATCAGGACCTGAAGTCCGCCCGTCTCGAGCAGGGGAAATCAATTGATTTGATCAAGGTTCTGAACACCTTCGGCCTCCTGGCGGCGTCGAAGTCCGTCATGGCCATGCTGGGCGTCGATTGCGGGCCGGTTCGTCCCCCCGTCCGCAACCTCACACTCCAGGAGCGTCGAGCACTCTGGGAACGGCTCTCTCCGCTGGACGTCTTCCCCGCTCCGCTGCAGCGGCCCGAATGATTCCCCAGGCAAGGCCATTTCTGCCAGAGCCTCACCCGTTTTCGCCGTCCGGAATTGACTCGCCAGAAAAGCTCCGACGCCGAACGCTCAAAATTGTCCGTTACGAGACGTCTCTCGAGAGCTTCCCACGGCCACGTGAGTCGGACCTTCCCGGGCTGCACGAGCCCGTCGCTTGGTCCCGGCCTTGCTGGTTGCATTTTTTGCGGTTTGACGACCCTTGACAACCCCATGCGCGATAGTACGATAGATTTTTCTTGCCTTGCGATTCCCCCCATGCCGGAGTGGCGGAATTGGCAGACGCGCTAGCTTGAGGGGCTAGTGAGCTAACCATGCTCGTGCAGGTTCAAGTCCTGTCTCCGGCAATAGTTACGACAAGTCCTAAGCTCTGATCGACGCTCCCTCGAACGGCCGAATAGCGAAAGCCTGCCCGGAGTAGGTTATTCAAGTAATCTTGAGGGATCGTCGGCAGCACCTTACATGCATGCTAATTCCTGCCGCTGGGCGAGCCGCCCGGCTTAGACGGCCCTCAGGTGTTCGGTATAGCGCGCGCAAACGAGCACGCCCAGCAGACCGAGGCCGAAGAGCACCAGACTGGCCGGCTCGGGGACGACATTGAAGGTGCCGTTCCCGACATCGATCGTGCCGCTCATGCTCGTGAAGCCGCCTGCTCCTGGATCAATGACCACTTGGCCGCCGCCGCCGTTTCCGCCCGCCCCCCACTCAACGACATAGTCGGAGGGACCTCCGCTGTCGTCTCCGCCACGTCCCCCGTTGCCCCCGATCGCGGACAGGAGGCCCGAGAGAGTTACCCCCTCGCCGTGCAGCAAGATGCCGCCACCGGCGCCGCCACCACCGCCACCGCCAAAGAGAAGGCCGGGAGCATTGCCGCCGTTGGCCAAGACCGAGCCCTTGACAGAGATGTTGCCGACAGCACCGAGCTCGATCGCGCCGCCACCGCCGCCACCAGGAGCGTTGATACTAGCTCCGCCGCCACTGCCGCCTTGGAGCTGGCCCAGGAGGTCCGCGTAGGCACGCCCGCCGGATCCCCCTGCAGCGCCCCCGCTAACTCCCGTGCCCGTGCCAATGAAAGGAACAGGCATGCCAGCGTAACCATAGCCACCGAAGCCCCCACCACCGCCTCCACCAGAGAAGCTATAAGAAATCTGTGGTGGGAGGGGGGGCTGCGGGACGCGGAATGAGGTGATCGCTCCCCCGCCGCCACCCCCGGGGCCGTAACCACCAGCGCCAGTGTCGTTGCCACCACCGAAGCCGCCGGGACCACCGTTAGGATTGGAGCCCCCGGGAGCGCTGACGTCGATCGTCCCGTTGATCGTGATGTCGCTCCTGGACAGCAGGGCCAGGGGCAAGGCCCCCTCACCGACGAACGTCTGGCCGCTGCCCACGGTGATCGAATTGAAGTCGAAGACCGCGACGCCATTGAAGATGACTCCAGTCAAAGCCGTCCCGCCCGGCCCGCTCAGGGTGGGATTCGGCCCGGTGGTGTCGAAGGTGTACGACCCCGGATCCGTGGGGAACGGCCCCACCGGAGCGAAGTCCCCCGGGTTCAGCAGCCCAGCGGCTGCCTGGCCCGCGACGCCGAAGAACAGTAAAGCCAGCAATGCCACTGATCGGACGAGACAGTTCGAAGAGCGTCTCATGCAGTACCTCCTTTGAAAAAAATGCCACGGCCAGTCGGTCGCCCCGGATCGGCCGGGGCGGCAGGGATTGAGGATTCGCGCGTCGTCCGGTTCATGCGGTCGCCCGGTGGCGGGCGTAGTGAGCGGCACCGAGCACGCCCAGCAGCGCGGTTCCCAGAAGCACCAGGCTGGCCGGCTCGGGTACGGCGGTAATGGTGATGACGCCGTCGGCGCCAGGGGCGCCGCCGCCGAGGCCGCCGGCACCGCCGGACACGTCGATGGAAGCGGTCGCAATCACGTTGTAACCGCCCGGCCCATACAGGATTGTCACCTCGCCGCCGCCGCCCCCGCCCCCACCGCAGGTTTCAGAAGCGCCGGCGCCGGGTACACTGGCGAAATTACCTCCATCGCCCCCTGTCGCTTCCAGGATCACCCCATTGAGCAGTACGGAGTTAGCGTGGAGAAAGATGCCCCCGCCGCTGCCACCTCCGCCTCCGCCGAACAACCCACCGGGGCCTTGCGATGGTGCGCCTGCCCCGTTGGCCAAGATGCTTGGATTCTCGAGGAAGCGTTTGATGGACAAGGTCCCGACGGCTCCGATCTCGATCGCACCACCACCATTACCGCCCACGCCGCTGGTGCCACCGCCGCCGCTGCCGCCTTGGAGTTGTTGCGCGAGGTTTCCGTACCGGGCACCGCCGCTGCCGCCGGGAAGATTCGTAATGCCGGCTCCGGCACCGCCAGGGCCACCGAACCCTCCGCCGCCGCCGCCGCTAAACACGCTTATCCCCGGAATTTGAGATGCAAATGACGCCGCCCCCGGGCCGCCGCCCCCGGGGCCTCCGCCGGCCGAGGCAGATGAAAACGGTCCTTCGAAGGCAAAGCCCCCGCCGCCTCCGCCCGGGCCTCCGGGGGATGGTCCATTGTTTGCGGTTGGAGAAGTGGCGCTGACATCGATCGTCCCGTTGATCGTGGCGTCGCCCTGCGACAGCAGGGCCAGAGGCTTCGACCCGGTGCCGACAAACGTCTGGCCATTGCCGACATTAATCGAGTTGAAGTCGAATACCGCAATCCCGTTGGAAGCGGTCCCGGTTACGACCGTCCCGTCCGGCTCGGTAAGCGTGGGGTTCGGCACGGTGGTGTTGAAGGTGTACATCCCCGGGGCAATGGGGAAATCACCCAGCGATTGGAAAGCCAGCGGGTTCAGAGGCCCGGCGGCTGCCTGGCCCGCCACGCCGAAAACAAGTAAAGCCAGCACTGTCGCCGATCGGGACACTCTGGACGATGCGCACCTCATGAGAAGACCTCCTTCAATTCGTTGCTTTGTGGCACTCTCCGTGCTGGACGTTGTCGAAGCCCACTTTTTCAGGGAGGAAGTCAGAGGGATGGACTTCTCCATCTCAGAACAACTTCTCCGTCCCTCTTGATGATCTGGTAACGTGTGTTTGAGCCGCTTAAACGATCCAGGAGGCGACATTTTGTATCATGCTGTTCGCGATTGTCCACTATGTTCCATTTTTACATCGCGCGATCCTGGTTTCGTGAGTCGCTCTAGCAGTGAGAATGACGTTGTCGCTTCGGGCGATTTCGTCTAATCTTCGCCGCGTCTGGGACTGACAGGCACGAGGGCGCCAGGTCAATAGCCTCGGTGCTCGGGCGCTTGCCGAGCGGCTGTTCAGGGAAGAGCAGTGTGAGGATGGAGCGCTTGGTCGCAGCACTGTCCGTGACCGTCACGCTGGCCTCCTGTTCAGGATGCGGGCTGGGCCCGCGCAATTTCCACAAGATCACGCACCCGGCCCCGTTGGTGCGAGCTCGAGCAATCAGCCTGGGCTACGGACAGGCCGATGCCGTCGTGATCCCCGCGCTGGTCGAGCGGCTCAACGATCCGGATGTGGTAGTCCGGATGGCGGCCAACGAAGAGCTGAAAAAGCGGACCGGACGCGACCTTGGGTTTGTTCCCTGGGCAAGCCCCGAGGAGCGGACCAGTTCGATCAGGCGCTGGCAAGCCTGGCTCAGCGGGACGCCGCCGGCACGGCCCCGGGCACAGACGCCGGCCCGGCCGAAAAAGAGCTTGCCCGAAACTTCGCCCCAGAGCCGCTAAGTTAGGGAAGCCAGGGAGGGTTCATAACATGGCGACCTCCGGAACCGCAACGGCCCCGAGCGTGCCCCTCTGGATCGAGCCGATCGGCTGGGTGGGCAAGAGCGTGATCGCCATCCTGGCGTATCTCGGGGGCGTGGCTGCACTTTTGGTGTCGGCCGCGGTCTCCCTGGTGACCTTTTCCCGCGACGACGATCAACCGGGGTTCTGGACGGTGCTCAAGACCGAGCTCTGGTGGCTGCTGGCGGCCGGCGTGCCGCTGGTGGCGCTCGTGCACGTCGCGATGGGTTCGTTCCTGTCGATGCAGGCCTATTTCGGCAGCACGTTTGTGGATGGCACGGGAGCCGTGGTTGGGGTGGGGCTCTTACGCAACCTGGCCTCGCTCATGACCGGGATGACGCTCTGCGGCCTGGTCGCCTGCCGGCTGGTTCCCGGCCACTTGGGCCAGGCCCGTGCGACAGGCTCTGGCGGGGGGCCGGAGTACGGCTCCGCGGAACGAAGCGAGCTTTCGGCTGGTTCTTATCCTGCCGGCGAGACGGACGAACACGCCTCAAGGCCCGGCGATCCTTACCGCGAGTTGGGCAATGCCGGCCGGCTGGTTGCTCCCAGATTCGTGGCAGCGGCTCTGGCGTCGGTGCTTCTGTCGCTCTGGGGTTTCGTGGTTGGCAACGCCGTTGGCTGGCAGGTTTCCGGCAGCTT
Organism: Isosphaeraceae bacterium; assembly: GCA_052146555.1. Taxonomy (GTDB): domain Bacteria; phylum Planctomycetota; class Planctomycetia; order Isosphaerales; family Isosphaeraceae; genus Aquisphaera. Next base: position 16,750 of record JBKQMU010000114.1, on the reverse strand, counting down.
GATGGGGCTGCCATCGCACGTGTATTTCCAGATGTTCTACCGCATGATTTGGTTTCGCGATGTCGTCGGCATGATCGTCAAAGGAATTTGCTTCGGCGTATTCACGTCGGCGATCTGCTGTTTCGAGGGCCTTCGCGTGTCTCATCGAGCCGCGGCCGCGGCTAGCGATGCGGCCGAAATCCGACCTGGAGACGGCAGCGGTTCGAGCGACCTGTCCGGTCCGGTCGTGCGGGCGGTTTGCCTGTCGATGGCGGCCATCCTTCTTCTCAACATGACCTGGTTTCTCCTGGTGTACCACGCGGTGCCGGTTTATGGCCCCTCGCTTTTGCAGCCGCCGATTCCGTGAGACGGGCGAGGCGGAGGCGGTCAACCATTCGGGGAAGGGAAGCCCACGATGAGAACACGGACGTCGATGCGAGACGTGGCGGTCGGCCTGGTCGTGATCGCGGCCCTGGCCGGGTTGCTCGCGCTTCTGAGCATGGCCAGCGACGGTCCAGGCTTCCTGGCCGCACAGAAATCGATTGACGTGATCTTCCGCGACGGCCAGGGCATCCGGGTCGGCAGCCCGGTGCGCGTGGCGGGACTGGAGGCGGGTAATGTCACCGACCTAGACCTGGTGGAAGTCGAGGGGACCCTCCGCGCCCGGGTCCGCCTCTCCCTGCCGGTGAACCTCGTCAAGAAGCTGCGGCAGGACGTCAAGGTCAGCATCACCCCGGGACTGACCGGAATGAGCCACGTGAATATTATCGCGACCGGCAAGTCGGCTGTGGCCATCGTGCCCGGCCAGTCGATTCAGGGGGTCGAGAGCTCGTTCTTCGAGCCGATCCTCGAGCAGGTCGGACTGGACGCGGCGTCGCGCAACCACTTGAGCCACACGATCGCCGAAGTCCGGCAGACGGTTGACGCGGTCACTCCGCGGGTACGTCAGATGCTCGCCACGTTCCAGGAGACCTCGGGCAATCTGAAAGACATGAGCGATGCCATCCGGCCGGCCGTCGAGTCGACCATGGGACACGTCGAGGACCTCTCGCGACGGATCAGCGCCAGTGCCCCGAAGATCGAGGCCACGATTGCCCGGCTGGAGGCGATCACTCGCCAGACCGACCTGATCGTAGGCGAGAACCGCGACAACGTCCGGATGAGCCTCTCGTCGGTGCGCGACCTGACGGCCTCGCTCAATGACGTCGTCGCGAGGGACCGGGGGAAGGTCGAGATCCTGCTCGACGGAATTGAAATGACTCGCAAGCGTGCCGATCGCGTACTTTACCAGGCCGACCAGATTGCTAGCCAGGGTATGCACATCGTCGCCCGCAGCAGGGCCGAAATTGAACGGTCGGTCACCAACGTGCGCGACGCCACCGACTGGGGCAACAAGCTGGTCCAGAAGATCTACACCAACCCCTTTGTCCTGAGCCCCTTCTACAAGCCCAACAGCGACGATCTGCGGGTCCAGGCCGTTTACGACACCGCGCAGGTCTTCGCCCGAGGAGCGCAAGAGCTGCATGACGCCGTCAAGACAATCGAAAGCGTGCAGGCGCAAGTCAAGACTCCGGAACAGCAGCAGGAAATCTCGCACCTCCAGCAGCGCGCGATCGCGCTCTCCGAACGGCTCGATCAGACCTCGGCGCTGCTGGCGGAGGGGCTGAAGCGGTCGGGAGACTCATCGAAACGAAGACGCTAGCCGCGGATAAAGACGAGGGAAATCGGCCACCGGATGGACACAGATGAACGCAGATAAGAGAGAGGGATGTCATTAGGTCAGGTTGGTTGTTTCTATCGCAAGGCTGCAAGTTGAAGAGCTCCATGCCCTTACATGATTTCCGGCTGCTTTCTGGCCGATTCTCCACCACAGAATTTATCTGTGTGCATCTGTGTCCATCTGCGGCTGATTTGCATTTCATCCGTGGCGAGCATCGGTCCCTTCGATCTGTGGCTGATTTGCATTTCATCCTTGGCCATCTTCGGTCCCTTCCATACGTGGCTCAATCTGCGTATTCTCCGTGGCGAGCATCTGTCCTCTTATCTGTGGCTGGATCCCCATTTTTTTTCAATTCCAGCCTCGCGGCTGCCGATACCTAAGGCAAGGACGCTCGAAATGGGCGTCGCGGCGTGGACGGAGACCGGAGTCAGGAGATCCGATTATCGTCAGCCGGCTTTTTCTCTCAGGCAGGCTCCGAAGACTCGATTGGTCGCATCACCCGGTACTGCCAAGGAATAAGCCAAGAGCCAGAGCACCACTTTGGGAGGCCCAATGGAAATTTTCGGTGCAGGGGGAACACAAGGCCCTCAACCCATATACCCGCGGTTAGCCACGTTCGGTGTGGATGCTGGCCAGACCGTGCACGCAGGTGCCCCGCGCGATCATGTCGAGATCTCGCCCCTAGGACAGATGCTCGACGGTATCAGCCGGCTGCCGGAAATCCGCCACGAGAGGGTGGAAGAGATTCGGCGACAGATCGCTGCCGGGACTTATGAAACCAATGAGAAGCTCGAGCTGGCCCTCGATCGGATGCTGGATGAGATGATGGGCCGCTGAGCGAAGCGCCCACGGCCGGCCGCAAGACACATTCCAGAACAATGGTCCGGCCGGTGCCGGGGCGATCCTCGCGGATTCCCAGGCACCGGCCTCGTGCCGCTTGAAGTCTAGGCAAGAGCTGGCCGGGCGACTCTCGGCCAACCTTTCATTTCAGCCCTTCCGCCCACTTTGCTCTTACCGCGTGCTCAGAAGTTCGAATCCGCCTGGCCTTTCGGAAGAACGCGGCGCCTGACTTGCGGTTTCAAGATCATTGCTGTGTGGTCGAGGAGCTGCGCGACCTATTCTGACAGTAGTGACCCAAGGGGGTCCCGCGCCGGGTCGCGGTCAATCTGGGAATGCAAACGCTCAAGCAAAGCGCGGTCGATAAGATACGGGAGAGCACGACGACGGCCGAGGGTTATCGCGTCGTGCCGTTCTCAAAGTGCGGTGGCAGGAAGCCACGAAGCGACCGCCTATGTGCTCCGGGAATGCCTGGAGCTGGCCAAGTCGAACCGGCAAGGAGGTCGGTGATGCGCGGATATGTCTCACAGACGATGTGCGCCCTAGTGGCGCAGGGGGTCCTGGTCCTCGCGGTGAGTCCTGGACCGGTTCGGGGAGACGATACGAGCTTTTTCGGCAAGCTGCTGCGGCTCGGTAACAACGCACAGGGGTCCTCGTCTTCACCGGCCCGTTCTTCCGACTCAAACGCGGCGGGCTCGCAGGCGGGCGCGCCTGGCTCGGCCCTCGGCGACATCGGCGCGGGAAGCTCCTTTCTCCCGCCGAGCACCACACCGTCCAGGTCGCCCGGTCTGACTCCTGGCGGCGAGCCAGGTTCCGGAGATGGACCCTCGACGCCCGATCTCCCCGGCTCACAGAACGGACAACCGCGGATTACTCCCCGACCCCGCGTCAGCCCAGCGGTGACTTCCGCCGACCCACTGCTAACACGCATGGCACTGGGCCGGTCCAATGATGGTACCCAGTTCGGGATGATCTTCCAGATCTTCACCGATGGTACCGTAATCGATTCGGAAGGCGTGCACCGGTTGTCTGCCTCGGACCTCAGGCCGCTCTTGGAAGCTCTCCAGAGCAGCGAGGTCGCTCGCCTTCGGGGCCACTGCAGCAGTCCCTCGAATGACTTCGTCGATTATGTACACATCGTCACCTTCGAACGTCGCATGGGCCGGCTTCAGGCGCACTCGTTCTCGTACGCTGGCAACCCACAGGGCTGCGACAGCGGAATTCACCTCCTGCACAGCGCGATTGAGGCGATCCAGGTGAAGCTCAGCCGCCAGCCCGGCGCCGCGGGGGCAAGCGGTGCCGCGGCAGGTTCATCGTCGCGGCCGTCGTCGGATTCGACCCTCCCCGTGATGGGCGTGAAAGCGTACCGGACGAATTCGTCGGCCCCATCGCCCTCCCTGCCTGAGCCTGGCGCTGGACCTGGTCTTTCCTCCGGCGCCGTCATCCCCTTGAGTCCGATTCCGCCACGTTAAGCACGGGCCACGTGCCGGTTTTCCCTCACATCGGAGTGCCGTTCTGGCGACGAAACGCCCGAAGTGCCGGACCGTATTGTCGCATGATTGGGCTGGCTCTCGATGTCTTATGGGCGTTCCATGATGCGACTCCTCAAGCGCAAGTCTCACACTCACCAGGGAGGCGTTTATGCCGGAAACCGTGGTTCATTTTCAGATCCGCGTGCCGCCAAACATCCACGAGCGGTTGGCGAGCTGGGCAAAGGAAGATAAAGCCTCGCTCAACATGCTGATTGTGGGCCTCTTGGAAAAGGCGCTGGAGCGACACAAGTCCGAATGCGCTGGGGCCGCTCATGAACTGGCGCACCACGCTCATTAAGCCGGATGCCCCCGCCGCGATCCCATCGCGGCGGCTTCTTGACTTCATAAGTCCGTCCACGCCTTGGCTTTGCGATACATGCCGGCAGCGGCGATGGGCGCAATTTCCGAGCGTCCTGTAGACCCTGGTAGCCCGTTGCGTGGCCGGTTCACGAATCGACAAGTCGTTTCTTTTCGCGGTCATATCGTCAGACTGGAAGGTCAGAAAACCGCGCGATAGAATGGAGAATCATTTTTGACGGAGAAACCGTCCTGGTGGCCGCAGCCAGGCTGGCGAGTGTTTCGGGGACGTACAGGTGGCCGATAGCCGCACCGCCGACGAACTGGCACCAATTTCCGTGTCCGAAAGCCCTGAGGCAAAATTTCGTGAATTCCTGGAGATCCGGGGCGAAAAGCTGACGGAACCCAGACGCGTTCTGGTTCGCCAGATTTTTGACACGCACAAGCATTTCGACGCCGACGAGCTTGTCCGCGATGTGCATGATTCTGGACATGCGATCAGCCGTGCAACGGTCTATAGAACCCTCCGGCTGCTGGTCGAGGCCGGCCTGTTGCGTGAGCTTCGCCTCACCAACCGCACTGCGTACGAGCACGACTACGGCTACCCGGCGCATGACCATCTGCACTGTACCGTCTGCAACCGGGTCGTCGAGTTCCGCAACGACGAGATCTTGAAGCTGCGCGATGCCGTCAGCCGGACGCATGGTTTCCGTCCCTCCGGCCACCGGTTCCTGATCACCGGTATTTGCTCGGCATGTAGCCGCCCGCACAGTCCCAGGCGCCGGCTCGACCTGATCTAGGTCGCCGCTTCAGCCGGAAAATTGCTTTGTACGCAGAACACCCGCCTTGTTTGCCTGCCAGATCTGGCCCGAGCAAACGTCGAGAGCGGTCAACCATCCATTTCCGTAGCAGCAAGTATCGATACACTTGATGTGCCCTAGATCGAGAATTTCTCCGTTTCTCTGCGATGTGTGGCCCGCGATAACGACCTTACCGGAATGATGCGGAGCAGGAACGTCGTCGCGTAACGACTCCCACCGTAGCGCCAAGACTGGCTGCTCGCACATCGGCAAGTGGGGCACGTAGCTTGCATGAACGAAGATGTGTGTTTCGATCTCGAAACAGTCGACACACCGTTCCAGAAACGCGATGTGCTCGTGGGGAATCACGGTGATGTCTTCGGGCCCGGAACCGCCGTAGGAAGTTAGGGTTGCAAGCCCACCCATTTCGAGATATACGGTCGGATAAAGCCCGCGTGATGCTTGGAGCAGCATGTCATCATGGTTGCCAAGGAGTGCGACCAGCCGGCATTCAGTTTCCAGCCGAACCAGGAGATCCAGCACGCCCCGGCTGTCCGGGCCCCTATCGACATAGTCACCGAGTGTGACGACCTGGTCGTCGTGCTCGGGAGCGACCGCGTCGAGTATGGCGCGAAACGCCTGCACGCAACCGTGAATATCTCCTATGGCCACCGTACGCATCGCAGGCTTTGCCTTGTTCGATCTCTCGTGTACCCGCGCACCATACTAGACTGACTACGCCACAATTGTCTGCCTCAGCGTGGCTGTGGTGGAGCGAAGCGACACCACAGCCAGGCTATCGCCTGGGCCCTCAGCCATGCCCAGTGGGGAATTCTGCCCCAGCCGACCGCGGACGATTCTCGCGTAATTGGCCTAACACCGGTCCGGACGCGCCGTCTTGAGCGTCTGTCCGGTCGGGCGGCCCAAGAACCCATGAGGCAACTGGAAAAACCTCCGGTCACGACCTTTGCTTTGACGACCGTCGCCCATGGTTCATTAACCGCTGGGCCGGCTGGCTATGGACCCTCTTGAGTTTACCAAGGGCCCGGACCGGAGGGAAGGAATCGTCAAGTTCGGATCTTAATTTTGTGGAATTGGAGTGTAATGTACCGAATAAAAGACAATCACCTTCCGAGCCTTAGTCGAGCCGCAGCGCAGGTCGGTGCCATTCTGCAGTTGCCGGGCGGGAATGGCCTGCCATGCCTGAGCCAGACTGGCATGCTTATTCGAGGTAACCTAAATCCGCCAGTCGCTGTTCGAGTATGGCCTGCTCGTCGGGAGCAAACTCGAAGGGACGCTTGTGCGGGCCTTCCAGCGCCTCGCTGGCGGCGTCGTGGCGGGTCGGCGTGAAAGAGTTTCTCGCCTCGGCGCCAGGCGTCTCGTCGGTGATGGGCCGGCCCTCGATATAGGCGGGAATCGGCAAGCCGAGCAGGTGAAGAATCGTCGGAGTGGCGTCGATCAGGCGGGCATCGAGGTTGTGGCCCGGACGCAAGCCCGCACCGGAGAGAGCGACGATGCCCTCGGGACGATGGGTGCCGGGAAGGTTGGGGTCTGGGGCGACCCAGGCCCCGCTGCCACTGATCCTGGTGCGTACCCAATAGGGGTCGTCGGGCATGGCGATGAGGTCGGGGTATCCTTCCCGGGCCGGGTCCAGATCATACGCTAAAGCGGTGGGGATGATCTGCGGAAAGAGCGGGCGACCCGTCTCTGGATGGCGCGCTTCACCGAGTGCCTGGGCCGCGGACTGGCAGGCATCCTCAATCTGCCCGGGCGTGAAGATTGGCGCTGTGTACCGCGTGAGACCCTGGCGAGCTACCGAGTTGACGTACACCATCGCCGCGGTGTCCTGATGCGGTGCAAAGGCCATGGTCCGTTTCCAGTCAAACGGAAACTGGGCCGAAATCGACTGATCGAACGACGCCGACCGGGCCGAAGGATCGCTCCGCTTGGCGTTCCAGACCCGCAGGCGGTCGCGTGCTTGCTTCATGCGACGGCGGACGTTGCCCAGCCGGCCGGGTAGCCGGGCCACGCCGGCGTCGACGAGAATGCGGTTGACGTCCACGCGCCCCTGGCACGGGCCAAAGCCATGATCGCTGAGGGCCATCACCGCCGCGTCCCGGCGGACTGCCAGCTCACAGAGTAGCCCGATGGCCCGGTCCAGTCCCCGCAATACTTCGGCGGCCGCTTCGTTCCACGCAGGCTCATCGATGCCGGTCTCATCGACATTCAGATATTGCCAGACCCGGTGCTGGAACGGGTCCAGGTTCTGAAACTGCACCAAGAGCACGCTCCAGTCGGGGAACATGGAATCGGCAAGCAGTCCGCCTTGGGCCCGGCCGATGAAGCTCTCGACTGTCGCGTTTCCATTGTCCGAAAGCTCCTCAAGCGATTGCGGCGGATGCTTCCAGAAGTAGCGTAATGAGTAGGCGGGCACCTCGGCCTTGAGCTGCTCGCCGAACTCGGGGCACGCTTGCAAGGCCCCCTCGAGATGCGGCGCATCCATTCCGGAGACGACCACCCCCCGCTGGCTCGGAGGCGGATAGAGCCCAGGAAGGTTCAGGCAGATCGCCGTGCGGCCAGCATGGTGAAGCTCGTGCCAGAGCGTGGGCACGCGGATCCGACCTGAGTGATTGACCTTCATGCGCCCGCTTGCCGCATCGTAATAGCGGTGGTCAAAGACCCCGTGCCTCGGCGGGTTGCAGCCGGTCATCATCGTCGTCCACGCAGCGGTCGTGACCGGAGGAACGATCGAGCGAAGCGTTCCGTACGCCGAGCCCGCGAGCAGGGCGTCGAGGTTCGGCATGAAGCCACGCCGGCGCATCGGGTCCAGCACGGTCCAGGTAGCGCCGTCGAGTCCGAGAACCAGCAGACGATCGATCGGCTTGCGCATGAATCCGCCTTCTTTCCTCGACGGTCGCGAGCCCCGCGAGCGCTTCTTCGCCAGCAAGAGCGGCGAGGGATCAGCCCGCCTGGGACAGCCGCGCGTCGATGTCGATGGAGAACTCGGCCCTGTAATAGTCGGCGATTTGCAGCCGCTCTCCCTTGGAGCGGTAGATCTGCGCAACGGCCCTGCGCAGCTTCGTTTTCACGGGCAGGCTCGATTCGGCCCGGGCGAGCCACTGGCGATAGGCCGAAATCAGCCTCGCCGCCTGGGCTGCGAAATCCGCAGGCGCGGAGGTCTTGATGCCGACGGCCATGACCGAGTGCGGGAACGACCGATGCCCCTGGGACCCCGACACCCGCGCTCCGTACGCCGCCATGAGCCGCCGCAAGCAGCTTGGGGTCATCCGCCAGTAGTCGTCCGGGTAGCCGTGGATCCGGAAATTCAGCGGCGTCGTGATGACGAACACGCCCCCCGGCTGGAGAATCCGGAAGACCTCGTCGAACGCCCGCCGCACCTCGAAGACATGCTCAAACGTCTCGATGCAAAGCACGGTTCCGGCCGATCCGTCCGGTAGGCCGATGGCCGAGACGTCCTCGACCCGGTCAACGCCCGTCCCCAGTCGCATGTCGCAGCCAATGAACGGTTTACCCGGGAAGAAATCGCGCAGGTTCGCGTAGCCTTCCTGCCCCTCGACCTGGAACGAGCCGAACTCGTAGACCGGGGCCGGACAATCGAACGTCTCGGCCACGAGGCGGCAGAACGCCCTGTTGTGGTCCCTCACAGCCTTTGCTCCTCCCTGAGCCGGCGATCGAGATCTCGGGGCCGAGAGAGGCCCTGTCGATCGGGCGAATCTTAGAACCGACGCCGGAAACGGTCAACCGCAATGCGGCTGGTACCGAGCGGATCGATCTCGTTCCGAAACCCCCCGGGTGCGATTCTCGCTTTAAAGCGAGCGTCTCTGGGGTGTAATGCGCAGGCGTGAACCGTCTTGGTCAACTCGGTTCGCTAGATATCCTGTAATGATATGAGTGACCTCTCGCCCGACCAGAGACATCGGGTGTCGGCGCGTGGTCAAGCAAGAGGAGTGCCTCGTTAACTTCGCGCGGATTTCTCATAACCTGAACGTCAATGGGCGGGAAGCCTGCGTCCGCGGACCGCGAGTAGCGGTGGTGACGGTCGTCAATCGATGCCCATCGGTGAGTCACGCCAACAAATTCTCAGGGCGTATCCGTCTCTCGAACCGGTCGATTGGGTCTCGACTACGATTTCTTTAAGCAAAATTAACTCTGCGTAACCTGGTTATTGACAATGAATTCCCATTATTATTAAGATCATATAATAAATCTCTGCGGTTTTCTTCTTGCCCTTCGGCATTTCCTGAGCATTAATTACCTACGTCTCGACCAATGCGATCCATTGGCTCGAGCAGTGCACCATTTGCTCTTCTGAGGAGGGAGGATTCCCCCATGCTGAGCACGATTGGTTCTCCCCAGCAGTTTCATGAACGACTTTTAGTTGAGCTTTCCGGCGTCCCCATGAGCCGTTTTGAAGTAATCGATGCGGTCCGGGACGGAGCTACGTTGGTCCTTCAATGCGAACCTAGGGAACATGAAGGCTCTGCCGAGTCTTCGTTTCATTCGGCCGAGCCGACGGGTCGTTTTGCAGTGACCGAAGTGGTCCAGGAAGGAACTTCTCTGGTCCTTCAGTGCCAACCCAAGGAGACGGAGAACGATGACGCACCTCGTTCTCGTCACGATGATCCCAATCGCGTGTTCTATCCGAACAAGCGTTGCGAGGGTTTGTCTCACCATGATCCCCGGCTCTTTTACGAGGACCTGCGTTAAGACCCGCCAGCTTCCGCAGACCACCCTCGCCAGCTAGCCCTCGCTCGCAATTCTCTCTTTCCCCCTTACCGCGGGCCCGCAAATTTCGTTCAGCTCTCCCCCTATGCGGGCTCGCGGTTTCCTTTGACTTCTCTTTCTCGCGGTTCCGTTGCCTGACGTTTGCCTCTCGGGCACAGGTTCGCTATGGCCGGGTGGCCGAGGTGGAACGTGCGAACGCACGAGCCTGGCGCTCTGCCTTACGGGCTGTGTCCGTGTTTTGCCTTGATGGTCTCATGTGAACACGCTCAATGATGTTCCCCCTCTCCCTCTCTAAGACTTTAGGTTCCGCCAAGATTTTCCCGGCGGTGCGGTTACCCATGAGCAGGACAAATAAGGGCATCGGGCACGCCGAAAGATCGTTGGCGCCACTATCGGGCCTGGCCGGAAGGCGCTGAGGAATTGAGCGCGGGTTGATCTCTGATCATCGATCGGTCTAGGGCACACCAGGCTATCGGGGTATGCTGGTGTGTTGCCGATTGCCCCTCGCCCGACCGGGGACACGGAGTGTGGGCGAAGAGCGAATCAGAAAGACGTGTCATAAAGTTTACCCGAATCACTCACGACCAGAAGGTGATGGGCGAAAGCCCTGCATCCGCGGCTTGCGAGTCACGATTGGGACTGTTGTGGGACTCTGGGCCACGGGCGAGTCTCGCGAGCGATTCCTGAAAGCATATCCATATCTCGAAGTGGTCGATCTGGACGAAGCTCTGACGTATGTCGATTGAGCCTGAATTCCGCCTTCCTCTGGCGAGTCCTACACTGCATCCTCGCCAGCTCGGCTGTCGTTCTCGAATGTGCGTGGACGCGATCTCGGGCGGCTGTGGCCATGCATCAATGTTCACTGCGGTATCGCTGCGCTCCACCACAGCCACCCGGTCGACTTTCCCACGAACTTCGAGCACTCAGGTCACGCCTGGGGGTGCCAGCCGGCGTCGGCCCAGAGCTCACCGCTGCAGGCCGTGTTGCGAATCATGAAGTAGATCGCGTCGGCGATCTCGGCCGGTTCGATCAGCCGCTTGAGCTGCGTGTAGGGCAGGATGTTCTTCTCGATGTATTCCTGGCCCAAGGACCGGACCATCGGCGTGTCGGTGAAACCAGGGTGAACCACCGCGAGGCGCACGCCGTAGAACCCGGCCTCTTTGCTCAAGGTTTCCGCTACGCCTTCAATTGCGGCCTTGGTAGCGGAGTACGAGACCTGGCCCGGAATGCCTTGCGAGGAAATCGAGCCGATGAAGACGATCGTGCCCTGGGGACCCTCCTTAGGATCCCACCGCTTGAGGCCCTGGGCCATACGGTGCTCGGCCACGCGCGCTATGGTCTCAATCGCCCAGAACACCGGGGCGACGAGGTTGACTTCCATGACCAGCCGGAAGTTCTCGACCGGGTAGATTGAGGCCTTGCCGGTCTGCTTGTCGACCTTGACGGCGAGCTGGTCCCGGGTGATTCCGGCCGCGGGAACGCAGACTACCGGCGGACCGTACTTGGAGCACATGTGGTCGAAGGTCTTGCGGCGGAAGTCCTCGTCACAGACATCGCCAATCATGACTTCGGGCACCGTATTTCCCCCCCCGGCGACGTTGATCGTCTCGGCGACTTTCCGCACGTCCTCCGACCGGTCAACAAGCGCCACGGCGCGGGCGCCATGCTTGGCGAGCTCGGCGACGACGGCCCGCCCGATGCCACTGGCTGCTCCTGTCACGACCGCGCATTTGCCTTGAATGTTCATGGTTTCTCCCTTTTTCTTTCATCGTCAAGAACCACTCAAACGGCTCGCCGGTGCAAGTGCCCTCGAGTGGTCAGTTCTGGGGAAATCGTGCCTGAGGGTCATGGATGCTCCCGTAATGGTAGAACGGCGGCCGACCCACAGCCTCGTCGCCTGGTCGAATCCAGGGGCCGGTGCGAGGAACCGAATGGTCGGCCAGCCACTGCGCGACCTCTGGCCAGAAGGTCGTGTGGGCCGTCGAGCTGACGGCCAGGCTCTCGTGCCCTCCCTTCAGCGACATAAGCTTCACGTCCCGGGAGCAGATGCGCGACATGAGGCCCAGGGTCGAGCGAGGCGAGACGAGATGGTCTTCGGTCGCCGTCAGCAGCAAGACCGGGCAGCTGATCCGATCCAGCCGCACGCGCCGGCCATCGATCTCGAGTTGACCGGAGACCAGATCGTTACGCTGATAGAGCGATTTGACGACGTCGCGGAAGACCGTGCCGGAGACCGAGACGCCGGTTCTGGCCCATCGTTCCAGCGCCACGAAGCTATCGACAAATTCATCATCATCGAGCCGGTGGGCCAGTTCACCAAACTTGCCGTAGAAGTTGCGTACCGGCTTGAGCAGGGCGAAGCAGGCGCGCAAAAGTGCACCGGGGCAGTTTCCATAGGCGTCGACGAGTGCGTCGACGTCGAAGTATTGTTCCTTGGTCCAAGCTTTCAGCAGGCTGCTCTCAGCGCCGCAGTCGATGGGGGTAGCCATGAGAACCAGATTCTTGACCAGAGTCGGCTCAAGCGCTGTGAAGATAGCCGCCAGCGTGCCCCCAAGGCAATAGCCCACAAGATGAAAGTGCGGCATGCCGGAGCGGACGCGGATAACCTCGGCCACCGCGCTGAGGGATTCGGCGACCAGGCCGGAGAGCCCGCCGCTAAAGTCCGCCGGGGTGGCCTCGCCCCAGTCCAGAAGATAAGTGTCGAAGCCGGCTGCGAGCATCTGGCGGACCACGCTACGCTTGGGCCCAAGGTCGAGAATCGTGGGCCGGCTCACCGGCGCGGAACATAGGAGCAAGGGCTCAGCCCAGACTGCCGGCTTGCTGGAACAAAACTGAAGGAGACGCAGCGATCCCGCGCGATGAACCACCCGATAGGGCGTCGCCAGGCGCGGCCGCTCGTAGGCTCGCCAGAAGACTTGGGGGAGATTCCAGGCACTTCGCCAGAGGCGGAAAGATTCGTCCAGAGCGGCTCTCTGCTGTGTAAAAACACGCTCAATCAAGGCTGCTGTCATGGTCCCAGGCTCCCTCAGGCGCGTGGCGGCGTGGTAATAAAACTATAATCACGCTTTAATATCACCGCGGCCGCTCCTCACACGCTTTCGGCCGCCGCCTCAGACCTTTCCTCTCGTCACCATGTCCAGCCACATCTGGCCAAGGCTCGTGACATACATGCTCTGAGTCTCAAATGCTGACTTATATGAATCAATGCTTTTTCGCCAGAACTCCTGGGTTAGCCGCCAGTATTGCTCGGGTGTCCGCGCCTCGGTCGTGCGAAAGGCCGACTCGATGGCGTCGATGCCGTTCTTGTACTGAGCGTTGAGCGCCTCGCGATGCTTCTCCATGGTTTCAGCAAGCGTCTCACTCCACTGTTTTTCATACGAGCGAATTTGTTCCTTGAACGCGGGTCGATCGACGACCCGCACGTCGGGTGGTTTTACCGGCCACCCATTCATCCACTGACGATACAATTCCTGCTGCATTCGGAATGACGTTTCGACCGCCTTGCGGTACTCGTCGAAGATCTGCTCGAACATGACTCACCCCCCCGGCAGAAAGATCGCAAGCGGCCTCTCGATGTCCGCGCCGTCGGTTGACGAGATGGCACGATTTAGAGCATTTCCCGCCACCCTGGAGAAACGTCACCTTAGACTTCTCCATTCACTTCTATCGTGGCGCCCTCTGCACTCGTTGTCAAGGCCCTGATGCTGCACCTGCAACAAAACGACTTAACTTATTTCTTTGTAGAATGTTCGATTATAGAGACAGACTTCACCGGGAAGTCTATATTGCAGTTGCATCATGAGCGGGACTAGAATGTGAGCAGGTCCGGCGTCGAGCAAGCCGTATGCCGGCTGCAGCCGGATCGAACGCGGCGTGGCCGGGGCGGCCGGCGATCGTCGCCGCCGGCCTCTATGGAGAGCGAGTCATGGCCACTTCGATTCCGGAAGTCATCTCCATCAAGCGTTATCCCAACCGCCGCCTTTATGATCGCCAGGCCCGCCGCTACATCACGTTGCAGGATCTAGAGGACCTGGTGCTCCAGGGAAATAGAATCGAGGTTCGCGACAGCCGGACCGGCGAAGACCTGACCCGCGCGATCTTGACCCAGATCCTGCTGGAGCGCCATCCCGAAAAAATGGAGATGTTTCCCGTCGCGATGCTGCACGGAATTCTTCAGGCCAACGACATGGTACTCGACTTCCTTCGATCGTATCTCCGGCAGTCGCTGGCCATCCTCGAGCAAATGCAGCAGCCAGCCCCCCTGGGGCCGTTTCTGGCTCCGATGGATTGGATGCGGGCAATGATCCCGTCGACCATTCCCTTCACGCCTCCACGCGTGGGAGCAGGGACTGCGGTGGCCGGCTCGCCTCCCGACTTCTACGCCCGGCTGGCGAACATCGAGTCGCGGATTCGCCGTTTGGAACAGCCGGCGCGTCGTAACCCCAGGAGGACGCCCGCGGCGGTCGCTCCAGTGGCCGAAGGCGAGCCTCCGGAAGACGAAACCGCGGCGATCGACAGTCTGGAGGAGCGTTTGAGCGAACTGGAGAGCGAATCGCTCCAGGCCGACGAGGAAAGCGCCTAGCGAGAACCGCCGTTGGTTCGGTACAACGTATCAACCTCCCAGCGCGTCGGATCGGCCGGCGCGCCATCACCGTTCGGCGCTGACCGAGCCCCAACGTACTATGCTTTCGGAGCCGCGCTGTTTGCGGGCGGTTCCGCGTGATTGAAGACTTGATAACGAGCCAGGGGATCGGCCTCTTTTGGAGATGAAGGCATGACGTCGACCCGATGGTACGCCGACGAGCGTCCGCTACCGGCAGCCGAAGAGCCTCGGAAGCAAGCGCTGCGGGGCACTCGTTTGCTCCGCGATCCTCTCTTGAACAAGGAGGCGTCGTTTTCCGTAACAGAGCGCGACCTGCTGGGCTTGCGCGGTCTCCTTCCCCACGCCCGGTTGACCATCGATCAGCAGGTGGCAATCGAGCTCGAGCGAGTGCGAGCCAAGGCGGACAACCTCGAGAAATACATCGGCCTGGCGGCCCTTCAGGATCGCAACGAGACGCTCTTCTACAGGGTCTTAATCGGCAACCTGGGCGAGCTTTTGCCGATCGTCTACACGCCGACAGTCGGCAAGGCGTGCCAACTCTACAGTCATATTGCCCGCAACCCCCGGGGCCTCTGGATCACGCCAGAGGACGTGGACGACATTCCGGCCGTGCTGCGCAACGCGCCTAACCTCGATGTGCGCCTCATTGTCGTGACCGACAACGAGCGCATTCTGGGCCTGGGCGACCAGGGGGCAGGCGGCATGGGCATCCCGGTCGGCAAGCTGGCCCTGTACACCGCGGCAGCCGGAATTCACCCCGCGCTCTGCCTGCCAATCTCCTTGGACGTGGGCACGGACAACATCGAGCTGCTGGCCGATCCCTTCTACCGCGGTTACCGTCACCGACGGCTGCGGGGCGCCCGCTACGAGGAATTTATCGAGGCGTTCGTCGACGGTGTGCGCCAGGTCTTTCCCCATGCCCTGCTGCAGTGGGAAGACTTCCACAAGAACACGGCGCTCATGCTTCTGGACCGCTATCGCAAGCGGTTTCCCAGCTTCAACGACGACATCCAGGGAACTGCGGCGGTGACGCTGGCGGGAGTTCTTTCGGCCCTGCGGATCACCGGGGGGACTCTGAGCAACCAGAGAATCGTCTATCTCGGGGCCGGCGCGGCGGGTGTCGGCATCGCGCGGCTGGTCAAGTCGGGCATGGAGAAACAGGGCGCCGATCCGGAAACGATGCGCCGGGCCCAGGCCATGCTCGATTCTCAAGGACTCGTCTTCGATCGCCACGATGACCGCGATCCGTACAAGATGGAATTTTGTTGGAACCGCGGCGACCTGAATCACCACGGTTTCCAGGGCGATGGTCCGTTCGATTTGCTCGAGGTTGTCAGGCACGTCAAGCCCACGGTTCTGATCGGCACGACCGCCACCCCGGGAGTCTTCAGCGACGCGGTGATCCGGGAGATGGCCCGGCATGTGGACCGGCCCGTCATCTTGCCTTTGAGTAACCCCACTTCGCGCATCGAGTGCAGCCCGTACGAGGCGTTCAAGTGGACCGATGGCCGGGCCATCGTGGCCACGGGTAGTCCGTTCTCACCGCTGGAGGTTAACGGCTCGATGCGGCACATCGGCCAGGCGAACAACGTCTACATCTTCCCGGGAATCGGCCTGGGAGCAATTCTGTCCGAGACCCGCGAGGTCAGCGATTCCATGTTCCTGATCGCCGCCGAGGAGCTCGCCGCCTGCGTCAGCGATGACGACCTCGCCGTGGGGCGCATTTACCCCGACCAAAGCCAGCTCCGCCGGGTGGCCCGGGCCATCGCCGCCGGCGTCATCCGCGAGGCCCGGCGACTGAACGTGGGGCGGATGATTCCCGACCAGGCGATCGAGGCGACCCTGGATGGGTTCATCTGGTTTCCGGAGTATGAGGAGGTAGACGGGGTGGACTGACTGCGTTCTTGGCTCGAACCAAGCCGACGCCAGGATGGATCGAGTTGGCTCCCCAATAGGGCTACGGGAGCCGTTGCGACTCGACTTCCACCACTGTTACACTTTTCGGTTGCAACCCGGTGGCGCTTTCTGGTAATTTGTACAACTGAGCTTAACGCATGTGTCCGAAAAAGCGTGTCAGCGAGCGGGACCGACGACGACCCTGAGGATCGTCGGTTTTCGTTTTCTACTTCCGACCATCTCGGTTCGCGAGGGTTGCCCTCATGGTTCCGATCGTCGAGGCTCGGTTTCTCGCGCCGGATATCAAGCGGTGCACGCTCGTGGCGCCACGGGTTGCCAG
>JBKQMU010000113.1:0-13533 GCA_052146555.1 Isosphaeraceae bacterium | reverse complement strand
CAAGCCATGGTGCGCATCCTTGCATGGGGACTCGATCTCGGTGAACATCCTTACGAGAAACGGCCCAAGCGTATCAGATTACGCGGGGAGCGGGAATGTCTCAGTCAGGGACGCGCGGGGTATAACGGGCTCAAGCTTCAGGGTGTCAAGTTCGTCCAGGACGGCTCGCCGCAAGGGAAGACGGCCTACGTGACGACGCCTTACCTCACCGGGGGCCCGGGCGGACAGCCGAACTGGCGAGGAGAGACCACGCAGCCGAAGGACAAGTTCCTGCGACAGGTGAAGGAAGCGTTCGACGCGGGTCTGCAGGTCTTCATTCACGCCAATGGCGACGCCACGATCGATCAGGCGATCGAGGCGGTGGAGAACGCGGGCATCACCGCTGCCAACGATCGCCGCACCGTGGTGATCCACTCGCAATTCCAGCGTCCCGACCAGCTCGATAAATATGTACAACTCGGCATTTCACCCTCGTATTTCACGAATCACACCTTTTTCTGGGGCGATGTGCACGTGAAGAACATCGGCCCGGAGAAGGCCGCCTTCATCAGCCCGATCAAGGCCGCCAAGGCGAAGGGGATCGTCTTCTCGAACCACACCGATTTCAACGTCACGCCGCTGGCCCCCTTCTTCGTGATCTGGACGGCGATGGCGCGCCAGTCTCGAAGCAGTGCGATCATCGGTCCCGACCAGCGGGTGGACGCCTGCACAGCGCTTCAGGGTCTGACCACCGGCCCAGCCTGGCAACTCTTCGAAGAGAACCGCAAAGGGATGATCAAGGAGGGCCTGCTGGCCGACTTCGTGATCCTCTCCGCCGACCCGGTGAAGACCGACGTCGACAAGATCCGCGACGTCAAGGTGCTGGAGACGATCAAGGAAGGGAAGACGATTTACACGGGGAACGAATGATGCCGGGAATCAGGGCTATCGCCAATCAGGTGACCGGAACTTCTTGTGTCCCGGTCCCTCACGGACTGCCCTCCATGCTCCCCGGGCGGCTGGCGTACTGGCCGCCGCTGTCGCGTGCAATCCGCCGGAGATGGTCGCCGGCCAAGCCGCCGGTCATGTCAATGCAGTGAATGGGGATCTTGCGGGAATTGGCGCGGGCGATGGCCTCAACGGTTCCCTTGGGGTAATCACCGTCGGAGAGCAAGAAAACGGCGTCGGGCGCCAGCGCGAGCGCCTGGATCACGGCCGATCGCGGCTCGGTTCCACCGTCGGGGTCGATCAGCCGCAACCATGCGGTGAGCAGATTCTTGTTCCTCTGGTCGGCCGATCGGGGAAAGGGCCCGCCGGGCATCGGCGTGGCTTGCTCGTTGTAGAAAATGACCTCGAACGACTGCGGAGGCTGAAGGGCCAAGACGCTGCGGCGAAGCTCGATCTTCGCCCGGGTCAAGCGGTCGTCGTCGAGCATGCTGCCGGACTGATCGACCACGTAAATGAAGAACTGGCCGCGGGCCCGGATGCCGAAGAACGAGGTCTGCCGCCAGGGAGGGAGCTCGCTCCAGTCGAGTGGTTCGAGACTGTAGCGATCAACACTGTTCGCTCTCGAACCCGGTGGCACGAGGAACGGGCTCTTCGGCCGCCGGGCATCGGCAGCGGCTTTGGAAATGACTTGTGGAGCGCCGGAGGGAAACGGCTTCGGGGGTTGTCGCTTCCGTGAAGACGCTTCTTCCTTGTCCTTGCCCGTGGAGGACGCCGGGGCATCTTTCACGTCTGTGGCGGACGCACCGCCCGGCGCTCCTTGTGGTTGTGTTTGCGCGTGCGCGTCGCTCAGCACGAGCAGCAGAGCAAGAGCTGTCGTCATCCAGACGATGGATCCGATGTCTCGAAAGATCGTCAATCCAATCGCTCCTGCCTGTCCTCATCGAAAAATGAGCACAACGATCATACGCATGAAGTCATCTTCCTCAAGCTACCGGACGGCCGGCCGCGAAACCAGCCGTCCCGATGCCTGCACTCGGCGACTCGTTCTTCAGGTTAGCTTCCAGAAGCTCCTGCGACGATCGGGCTTGCTTCCCAGGAACTGGCGCATCGCTTGCGCCAGCTCGCCGGGTGTCGCATAACGATCTTCGGGCTTTCGCGCCATGGCCTTGAGGCAGATGGCTTCCAGCTCCTTCGGAGCGGCGTCAGGCCGAAGTCGTCCGTGCCGGTTCCGAGCTTGAACGTTTGGCTTAGCTGCTGGTCTGGGCTAAGAGTACGTCTCGGAGCTTGGCGAGAACGCGGGTCTTCTCGTTGCTGACGGTCTTGGAGGCGACGCCCCAGTGGAGGGCGATCTCGGCAGGGGTCTTGCCCATCAAGGTTTCGTTGATGAGGCTGGCCTCGCGTGGGCTCAGCGAATGAGAAATAGCCTCGCGGAGGGCTTCGCGCCATGCCTTTGTCTGCGAGTCCGCGGCCGGTGCTGGAACGTCCAGAGCCTCGAGAGACTGGTGCACGCGCTCGCGCTGGGCTCGTTTCTTGACCATGTCCACAGCACGGAAGAAGTCGAGTCCCTCGCTGGTCTCGCGGCTGAAGACTTCCTTGATGCCGGACTGGCCGACATCGCTTAGTAGGGCCTCGAATTGATTTCGACCAAGGTGTTGCAAAAGTGTGGCGTAGACCGCTTGCGTGCAATCTTCATGCAATTGAGCGGGAATCGCGGCGCGATACCAGGTCCGGCTCAGATACCGATCGAGCTGGGCAAGTCCCGCATTGACCGCGGCGGGATCGGCGGTGGTTTCCAGCGTGGGGGTGGCCGTCGTGGCCGAGAGGTGATCCGAAAGCAGATTGGCGAGCTGGGTGTGGACAAGTGCGGCATCCCACGTCGCACTCGAGACCGGCGGGTGTACAGGCAGCGGAAGGGAAGGGGTTCCTGGATCGGCAAAGAGATCGTGGTCGGCGACCAGCCCCGCAAGCGCGGTGGCAGACAGCGCGCTGGAGAGCAAGCGCAACGCCTCCATCGTCTCGACCGAGGGCCGATACGATCGGCGGGTCCGCTTCTTGCCGTCGCTACCGCCAGCCAAGACGATCCTCCTCCCCGATGTGTCCTAGCTCAAGGTGTTGAACTTGCCGCAGCGACTCGATCTTGCCGGCTCGATGTGAGGCCATCGCATCATTTCCTGCGAGGACTTCTACTTTCGATCATAGAACATGACGTTAAGCCGCCGCATGGCGGCGTCAGGTTAATCGATTTTCACGCCTGCTTCGAGGCCAAATACCTAACCCGCTCGTCCCCCGACAATGCAGTGCATGCAGCCATTTTTCCGGCTTTTCGTATCTCGTCATGGTAGCAAAAACTTGCGAGCGCAGGCAGGCTTGGTACCTTGCACCCTGTTCCAGCGGTAAAAGACTGCCGCGTTTCCATGCATCGTCCCGACCGTCGTGACGAGCGGTCCTGCCTTAACGTAGCGATCGAGTCTACTTTCCTATCGCCTTTCATCCGGAAAACCCCGCATTTTCTTCGTCGAGGAGCCAGAAAGCGACCGAGATCCATCGATTCCCGGCTCCTGGCAACTTCATGGGCCTAGTCGCAAAGGTTTCACCGGCCTTCGGTTGCTTCCGCTTGAGAGATCGATCACACCAATCTGAGAGTTTCTCACTTCACCCCCCGGGAATACCTATCCGTGAGGTTGACCACCGCGGAGGATCCATCGAGAAATCGAGCCGGCGAAATTCTCGCCGACCGTGTAACATGGCCAGATCCTTGTCTCGCCGAGGCGCGATACTATTGCCTTTGCTTATACTTCTCCGGCGAAATTTTGCTGGAGGTGGGACATTTTGGGACATTGTCAGGTTCTCGTTCGAGCCCAGGCGACGGGGCCGTCGGTTCGGCGCGCAGAACGAACCTGAACCGGTCGTTCCGGTCGCGCGGAGCCAACGAAGTGCCCTTACCCTGATTTTACGACAAGACGATCGGTTTGATCGGAGCCGCTGGCATCGACTTCACGGCGTCGGTCAGACCGATTCGTTCGCGGTTCTGAGGTTACAAGCCGTGCGCAGCACGAAACGGCGCAGGTTTCCTTTTTTGTGCACGGTCCGCGGTTTGCGCCTGGGGAGGTGCACGACGGGCTGCTTGGCTGGTCAGGACGCCGAAGTGGGAACGGGCAAAGTGGAGCAGAGGTTCAGGATGATTCCTGACCGAGGAATCGGCCGCCGTCGACACGGTAGCAGACACCCGTGACGAAGTTCGTGCCCTCGAGCAGGTAAAGAATCAAGCGGTTGACGTCGTCGGGTGTTCCCCTCCGGCGCATCGGCGTCTGGGCGATGACCGATGCGGTATCGGCCGCCGTGAAATCGGCCGGCGGGTCGATCAACGCAGGCTGGATCATGGCGACTGGAACGTGCGGCGCCAGTTCTTTGGCCAGCGCCAGCGTCATCGTCGCCAGGCCCCCCTTGGCCACCAGGTAAGGCAGATAGTCCTTGTAGGGGCGGTCGCTGGCCCAATCTCCGATGCTCACGATTTTGCCCTTGATTCCATCATCGTCCTCTTGCGTGAGCATCTGCCTGGCCGCGGCGATCGCCGTGTGGAACGGCGCGGCGAGGTTGGCGGCGATCATCTGATCGAAGTCATCGCTGGTGAGTGACTGGAGCGGCGTTTTTCGATAGACGCTGGCCATGTTCACCAGGACGTCGAGCCGGCCAAAGCGGGAAACGACCGCGGAGACGGCCTGCTGGGCCTCCTTCGCCACCGACAGATCCGCTCCGACGGCCATGCCCTGCACTCCCATCGCCTGGATCTCGGCAATCGTGTTCTCGATCGCCTCACGGCTGGTGTGGTAGGTCATGGCCAAACTGGCGCCTCGATCGGCCAGCATCCGGGCCAGGGCCGACCCCACGCGACGGCCCCCGGTGATCAGCACGACCTTGCCTTGCAGACGGGCTTCCGCGAACATCGAATGATCCTTTGCCGGTTGCTCAGATGCCTTTCCAGGGAATGTCGGGGACCTTGGCGCGTTGGTTCGCCACCCGCGCCATGACAAAGAAGAGGTCGCTTAAGCGATTGAGATAGACAATCAGGGTCGAGGGGACGGCCGCTTCTGGCTGATGAGCCAGCCGCACGACCAGGCGCTCGGCACGGCGGCAGACGGTTCGCGCCAGGTGAAGTTTGGCCGCTGCCGGACTTCCGCCCGGAAGAATGAAGCTGGTCAGGGGCGGCAGCTCGGATACCAGCTCATCGATCAAGCGCTCGAGCCGCTGGACGTGCTCAGGTCGGATCGCGTCGTGATAGGTTCCCTTGGGGTCGGGATCGGCGAGTGCCGAACCCACGACAAAGAGCTCGTTTTGAAGCTCCGAAACGCGCGCAAAGGTCGCTGAGTCCGCCTCTTGCGCGTGGATCAAGCCCAGCACGGCGTTGAGCTCATCGACCGTTCCGTATGCTTCAATGCGGATGTCATCTTTGGGAACCCGCCGGTTTCCCAGCAGGCCCGTGCTTCCGTCGTCTCCGGTCTTGGTATAGATTCTCACGGCCTCATTTCGCTCCAGGCCATTTCGCCTTGATGCACTTGTGATCAGAGCCAAGGATGAACGCGGACAGCCGGGCCCGGGTACCTCGTCCATTGGCGGCCCGCTGCTTCCAACCTATACTAGGCTGGTCGCTCGCCTCGGGGAAGGTGCACGAGACTGGCGTGTCACGCAGCCTACCCTCTTGGTTCATTTTGAATGATCCTGCTGCCTGCTTGCGAGCCGCCGGAGCTGAACCTGGCTTGCAAGGAAGTTGGATTCTCGTTGGAGCCGCTTTGATGCCCTTGGCCCTGGTCACCTCGGCGCTCGTTGCGATGGTCATCGTCTCCGCGCAGAGTTCCTCAATGCGGCCCGAGCGCCCAATGGCCGCCGACGAAGTCGCCCGACTCGAGGGCAGGCACCTTCAGAACATCCGCCAGGTCACTTTCGGCTTCTTCCGGGCCGGTGAAGGTTATTTTCGTTCCGACGGCAAAGCCATCATCTTCCAGGCCGTTCCCAACTTGCCCCCTTCGGTCTTCCTGACGGCCAGCCCCAACCAGTACGAATACCAGATTTTCACGGCCGACCTGACCCCGGATGCCAAGCCACTTCTCGTCAGCACGGGGCTGGGGGCGTGTACCTGCGCCTTCTTTCGTCCCGACGGGAAGTCGATCCTCTTTAGCTCGACCCACATGAACCCCAGTCCATCCCCGCCCCGCAACGCCTACTCCCGGTCGGGCAGCCGCTATCGCTGGAGCTTTCCCGAGGGCATGGACATTTTCAGGGCCGACTGCGACGGCAAGAAATTGGTCCGTCTGACGAATTCCAACGGCTACGACGCCGAGGCGAGCTACTCACCCGATGGCAAGCAGATCATCTTCACTTCGTTCCGCGACGGAGATGCTGATATCTACATCATGGACGCCGACGGCAGGAACGTGCGACGGATCGTGCAGGCCAAGGGTTACGACGGCGGTCCGTTCTTCTCGCCCGACGGCAAACGAATCATTTACCGTAGCGACCGCAAGGGGAACGACCTCTTACAGATCTACGTCAACAACACCCTTGGGACCGCGGAGCGAGCCCTCACGAACAACGACTTCGTCAATTGGGGACCGTTCTGGCATCCAGATAGCGCCCACATCGTCTACACGACCAGCCGGCACGGGCATTCGAACTACGAGATCTACCTCATGAACGTCGATACCGGGGCCGATGAGCGAATCACCTATCACGAGGGTTTCGACGGGCTTCCCGTTCTCAGTCCCGACGGTAAGTGGCTCATGTGGACCTCCAGTGCCCGGGGAACCGACCGGAACAGCCAGCTCTTCCTCGCTGAGTTCACCCTCGATCCCGCGGCGCCGGCCGCCGCGGCCCGGTAAGATCGCGGAAGTCTTTCGTGCACCACTCTCCCTGAACAAATGAAAAGAAAGGAATGGAAATGGGTCCTAAAGACGTCATTCGCCAGAGCCTCGATCTGAGTACCATGGTGATTAGTGCGTACATCGGTGACCTTGAGGACGCCGATTTGCTCATCCGGCCGATCCCCGGCGTGAACCACATCGCCTGGCAGCTTGGCCATCTCATCTCCGTTGAGCGCAAGTTCATGGAGAGCATCAAGCCCGATGCCTCTCCTCCGCTCCCCGATGGTTTTGACGAGAACCACGGACGCGAGAACACCACTGTGGACGATCCCGGCAAGTATTATTCGCGCGCCAAATATCAGGAGCTCTGGAACGCCCAGCACGCGGCGACGCTGGCGATTTTGGAGAGCCTTCCCGAGGCGGATTTGGACAAAGCCGATCCCGACAAATTTCCTGAATTCGCGCCCACTGTTGGGGCCGTCTTGAACATGTGCAGTATGCATCCGATGATGCACTGTGGCCAGTTCGTGGCCGTCCGTCGGCTGCGGGGCAAGCCGATCGTGATTTAGGCCCGAGGGTCTGCGCAGATGGAAAGCCGTACATGGAGGGTCCGCATTGCGCCGACCCTCCTGGTCCGTCCCTCACCGGCCTCTCATGGGCCGGCAACGCCAAGAACATCTGCATCAGGGTGGCTGTGGTGGAGCGAAGCGACACCACAGAAAGGCTGTCGCCTGGACCTTCAGCCGTGCCCGCTGGGGCAGATTGCCCCAGCCACCCTCCGACCGTTCTCATGTGGCCAGCCTACAAATGCCTGGATCTGAAATACAGGTCGTTCAGACCCGGCCGCTCGTCCAATCAGGCACCGCTGGCCTGATCTTCACGGTTGGGCTCTTTCTCGGCCAGTAGCAGCCTCGGCCAGTAGCAGCCGCTCCAGAAGCGCTGGGTTGACGAGACCTCGGAACCTGACCTTGCCGTGAAGTTCCACGACGGGAACCTCCGTGCCGTACCGAGCCGCAAGCTCGGGGTCAGTGTCGATATCAACCTGGGTAATGCCAAACCGCCAACGCTTCTGGCACTCCTCGAGCAGCGTAGTGGCCTTGTGGCAGCAGCAGCACTCGGCGCGGGTATAAACAGTGAAGGTCAAGTGCTCGGCCCGGGGCTGGGTCTTGAAGATGCGCGCAAGCAGCGATGTCATGTGTGCCTCGTCACTTTTTCAGTATACTGAAATCGTCAAATGTTATGGCGTTACGCCAGCAGCTCGGGGATTGGCGTGCCCTCGCTGAGCTTAACCGGTCGGCCGGTTCCCGGCGCGATGTTCTCGCTCAGAGGGTTCAGTCCGAGGGCTCTTAGAATCGTGGCGTGAACGTCGTGCGCGGGGACCGGTCGGACCGGGTCTTTGGAGCCCTGCGGATCGGTGGCGCCCAAGGCAAAGCCAGCCCGCAGGCCACCGCCGGCCAGGGCGAGGCTATAGCCGCTGGGCCAGTGGTCGCGGCCGGCAAAGGCGTTGATCTTGGGCGTCCGGCCGAACTCGCCGCAGCAAACGACGATCGTCCGGTCCAGCAGGTCACGGCGCTTCAGGTCGCGGATCAAGGCGGCGAAGGCCGGGTCGAGCTCGCGCACCAGCTTGCGGTGAATCTCGTGATTGTTCACGTGCGAGTCCCAGCCGCCTAAGGTCACTTCGACGCAACGCGCGCCGACTTCGATAAGCCGCCGGGCCGCCAGGCAGCCTCGGCCAAACGGCGTCTCGCCGTATTCGGCCAGCACGGCGGAGGGCTCCAGCGCGACGTCGAACGCTTTAAGCTGCTCGGAGCTCATCATCACCCGGGCCCGGTCGATGGTCTGGCGGTGCAACGTGGCCTGCACCCGCGCCCCCCGGCCGCGGGCGAAGGCACGCTCGACGACGTCCAGGTCACTGACACGTGCCCGCTGTCGCGTGTCGTCGACAGTGGCTCTCACGTCCGGCAGCTTCTCTTTGGGATCACCGACCAGGAATGCGTCGAACTCGCCCCCGAGATAGCCGCCGCGGCTGGGCCAGCGTCCGGCCAGGATCGAGACGTGACGCGGGATGTCGGTGCGGCCGGAGGGCAGCTCGTGGCAGCAGATGGCCCCGATCGAGGGATGCTCGACGGTCGGGTCGGGCCGAAAGCCCGTTTTCATCATGTACGTTCCGCGCTCGTGATCACCCTCCTTGCTGACCATCGACCGGATCAGGCTGATCGAGTCCATCTCCTCGGCCAGCCGCTCGAAGCCCTCGGCTAGCTTGATTCCCTTGACAGCCGTGGCGATCGCTTTCGTGCCGCCGGCGATCGCGGTCCCGGGATGGGGGTCGAAGGTCTCAAGCTGGCTGGGCCCGCCGGCCAGCCAGAGCATGATCAGCGAATGCGCGGGGGCTTTCGCGGTTTCGGCCTGGCGAGCCAGGAGCTCTCCCAGAGGCGTTAGCCAGCTCGCCCCGGCCAAGACCAGAAAACCACGCCGGCCTGTGATCGGGCCCAGGGATACGTTCAAGGGATGGACCTCAGTCCGTCGCGTCGGGCCCAGGGGTACGTTCATGTCGTGCGTCTCGCTTTGTCGCCTCGGGCCTAGTGGTTCCAGGAGAACTCGGTCGAATTGAACAGGGTCCAGAAGAGGTCGGAGAGGCGTTCCCTTCGCGTCAGTTTTGTGGTGGTGGCGAGCCGGCTCTCAAAGTGGCTTGATTCCTCGGGCGTCGGCCGGCGGGTGAGGACCGTCAGATAGGCGACCTCGACGGCCGCGCGATCGCTCGGTGCCAGCTCGGCGATGCGCCGGGACGCATTGAAGAACCCGTCGCCAGTCTTCTCTTTGACGAGGTCGCCATTGAGGAACAAGAGCCGCTGCGGAATCGTGCCTCCCCGCGGTGTCAGCTCGTCCTCGCCGCTATCTCCGTAACGGCGGACGAACTCGTTGCTGCCGGCAAGCGCGGCGAACCGGACGTACCAGGGCGATTGGGGCCCGAGCGTCTCCAGCGAGGCCGCCTGGAAGACCGCGCCGGCGACCTGTTCGGGACGCAGCCGAGTCATCGGGAAGGCTACCCAGGTCTCGTCATGCTGCCCTTTGGGCTCCTCGGTGGGAGTGTCCGTGCTCTCGATACGGAAGACCTCGGTTGCGGCGATGATCCGGATCAGGCGATCGAGATCATAGCCATGCGTCCGGAAGTCGTCGGCAAGCAGCTCGAGCACCGGGGGTAAATCGCTGGAGATGGGAAAGTCGTCGACCGGATCGACGAGCGGACGGCCCAGAAGAAGGGCCCATACGCGGTTGACCGTGGCCCGCGCCAGGCTTGGGTTGGCCGGATCGACGATCCAGGCGGCAAGCCGCTGGCGAGGGTTGCCTCGGGTGGGAAGCAGCTCCGGTTGGAACGGAACCCGCGGCTCGAGGCTCATCGGTTCCTTGGTCTTGCGATCCAGTGGGTGATACGTGCTGACGCGATCGCGAACTCCGCGGAGGCTGGAATAGACGCCTCCGAAGAACGCGGCCAGGCCGCGGAAGTCGGCCTGCCTCCAGGGCTGAAACGGGTGGTCGTGGCACTGCGCGCAATCAATCCGCGCGCCCAAAAAGGCACGCGAAACTCGTGCGGCCAGGCGCTCGGGATCGGGCCGCTGGGTCTCCTGGTTGAATGTTACCGAGACGAAATTGGTCGCGGGGTGGTCGGTCCAGAGCCCTTGCTCGCAGAGCAAGTCGCGCACGACGGAGTCGTAAGAGCGGTTCTCCAGGATCGCATCGCTCAGCCAGGTCGTAAACCTGCGGCGGCGAAACTGAACGAAGGGACCGTCCTCGGTGCCCACCAGGGCGCGGGCAAACCGCTCGGCCAGATAGTCAGCCGTCCGCCGGTCGCGCAGCAGGTCGTCGAGCCAGCCATCAAGCCGGCCCTCGCGTGGCCGGGCCTCGAACCGGCGAATCTCTTCCAGTGAGGGAATCGAGCCACAAATCGCGAGCGACATCCGGCGGAGGATGGTCAGATCGGAGGCAGGCGCCGCGGGCGTCAATTTCGAATCGGCCCATTGCTGGCGAAACAGGGCGTTAACGCGGCCGACCACCCCGCCTGGATCGGCGAGACTGGAAGGCGTCTCCAGCGCGCCTGCGGGCTTTGCCACCTGAGGCCACAGCGCGCCACGCGCGAGGGTCAGGGCGCCCCCGAGAACCACGCCGACGAAGATCAGATCGCGCCCCTGCCGCATGCGCGCCCCTCCGGACCCCGCGAGATAGTTCCTATCCAGAATACCTCCTTTCGCGGCCCTTGCGCTTCAAGAATCGTCTGATCTAGGGTTCTGAAGGACGCTTGAAACCAAGCCCGCCGCGGGCGAGTAATGGAAGACATGGAAGACCTGATCGTTGTCGGCTCCGATCTTCGCAGCGTCCAGGCCGACAGCGACCTGGGCCAGCCACCGCGGAGTCAAAAGCGGCACGGTGGGCTGGCGCGCAGGGTGGCCGAAGGGATCGCGTCGGCAGTCGAGTGGCTTTTCGGCCTCGCCACGCTGGGAGTCGGTCTGTCGGTGCTCGCGGCGCTGCCTCTCTTGCAGTTTCTCAGCCTCGGATACTTCCTCGAGTCGTCGGCCCGCGTCGCGCGGAGCGGTCGGCTGCGCGACGGCTTTGTCGGCGTTCGCCGCGCTGCGAGAGTCGGCGGCGTGGTTCTGGGAACGTTGATATCGCTTGTTCCCCTGTGGCTCGTCGAGTCGTACGCCCGGTCGGCCGCGCTGATCGATCCCGGCGGCGCCGTGGCGCGCCGCTTTCGCATTGCCCTCTGGATCGTGATCGGCCTTACGTTCCTCCAGATTGCCATCGCCATGGCGCGAGGCGGCCGGCTGCGTCATTTTCTTTGGCCTCCTGGCGTGCCACTCTGGCTGGCACGCGCGCTCAGGCGAGGGGGGTTTTACACCGAGGCTCGCGATAGCTTCTGGAACTTCCTCGCCGCCCCGCGGCTACCTCATTACTTCCGCCTGGGGCTTCTTGCGTTCCTGGGCACATTTGCCTGGATTGCCGTCCCCGCCAGCCTGATCGCCGCCAGCGGCCGTTACCCGTTCTTGGGGTTCTTGGGTGCCATGATCTTGGCCTTCGTGGCGCCCTCGCTGCCGTTCCTCCAGGTACGATTCGCCGCCCTCGGGCAGTTCTCGGCCCTCTGGTCGCTCGGCTCGGTCCGCGATCGCTTCCGCCGCGCTCCGTGGGCCTTTGCCTTTGCCCTCATGGTGCTGCTTCTCGCCTCGGTTCCCCTCTACCTCCTCAAGATCGAGATGATTCCGCGCGAGGCCGCCTGGCTGCCCAGCCTCGTTTTCGTCGTCTTCCTTGCTCCGGCCCACGTGCTCGTCGGCTGGGCTTATGCCCGCTCCTGGCGCCAGTCTCGACCTCGCCACTGGTTGCTGCGCGCCCTGGGCCGCCTCGCCATCATTCCGGTGGCCCTCTTTTACGTGCTGGTGGTCTTCCTCGCCCAGTACACCTCGTGGGGCGGCATCTGGAGCCTCTACGAGCAGCACGCCTTCCTGCTGCCCGTGCCTTTCTTGAATATGTAAGAGCCCTTTGCCTCACTCGATCCCAGCCCGCTGAAGTCTTGCATGACGTCCCGGGATCATGCAGAATGATTAATCTGGTCAGAAACGGCAGTCGCGATGGTCGCAAGGCGACCGCCCCGGAGATGGCATCTCTCATGGCCGCTCCATCCAGCGCCCGATACGACGTCTTCCTCTCCCACAGCAAAGTCGACAAGCCCAGGGTCGAGGAGCTGGCGCGGCGGCTTAAACAGGCGGGTATCGAGCCCTTCCTCGACAAATGGAACCTGGTTCCGGGCGACCCCTGGCAGGAGGCGCTTGAGGCGGCGCTCATCAACAGCGCCGCCTGCGCTGTGTTTGTTGGAGCAGGGGGTTTCAGCTCTTGGGAGAAGGAAGAGATGCGGGCCGCGATCGAGCACCGCGTCGACGGCAGCCGGGGTGGGTACCGGGTCATCCCGGTCTTGCTGCCGGGGACGTCGCAGCCAGACGCGGCGGGACTACCCCGCTTCCTGCTGCGCGGTACGTGGGTCCTATTTTCTGGGTCGCTCGACGACGAGCAGGCGTTCCACGCTCTGGTCTGCGGCATTCAGGGCAAGGCGCCGGGGCAGGGACCTGGCCAGGCCATCTTCGAGGGCGAATGTCCCTATCGCGGCCTGGAAGTCTTCGAGGAGAAGCACGCCCGGTTCTTCTTCGGCCGCGAGGCGCAGGTTGAGTGGCTGCTCAGCCATCGCCTGGCGCCCATGGCTGAATCGGGCCATGCCAAGCGGTTCCTGTCAATCCTGGGACCTTCGGGCAGCGGCAAGTCGTCGCTGGCTCTGGCGGGATTGATCCCGTTGCTGCGAAGCGGCAAGATCAGTGGAAGCGAGATCTGGCCCGTCGCCATCCTCAGGCCGGGCCCACGACCGCTGGAGGCCCTCGCCGGTGCCGTCGCGACGGCCGGCGGGATGAGCGGTGGAGCGATCTACGATCGCATCGCCGATCAGCAGAACGGCGAAGGCTCCTTACACCGGGCGATCCATCTGACGCTCGGGGAGCCTTCGCGGGCGGGCCGGCTAGTGGTGCTGGTGGACCAGTTCGAGGAGGTGTTCACAGTTTGCGCCGACGAGTCGGCACGCCGGGCCTTCATTGCGAACCTGCTGCACGCCGCGACGGTTGTGGGTGGGCGGACGCTCGTGCTCCTAACCATGCGGGTCGACTTCCTTGGCAAGTGCGCCGCGGATCCCGATCTGGCCGCCGCGCTGTCGGATGGCCAGGAG
>JBKQMU010000112.1:0-2520 GCA_052146555.1 Isosphaeraceae bacterium | reverse complement strand
CCGGTTCTTTGCTTCACGACCTGAGCCGTCCCGGTCGAACGGTTCTGAGCGTCATGGCCAACTCGGCCAGCCAGCGGCTCCTGACGGTCGAGCGTCCTTCTGATCCGCCGCGTCCGCCCGGCGAGGGGCAAGTCGAGATGATCGTCTGGGACCTCAACCGGATCGACGAACCGGGCATCATCCTGGACCGGATCAAATCGGAGCACCAACATCCCTGGATTCACCCGGTTGCGGCCGCATTTAGTCCGGATGGCAAAACGGTCGCCGTTGCCTCCAACAGTAAGGGCACCACCTTCACCGTGTCGCTGTATTCGACCGAAAACGGCCAGGAGAAAGGCCGCCCGATCGACACCCAGTCCGAGACGCCGACCTCACTGGCCGTAGGCGCCAATAGTATTCTGGCCACGGGGACGGGAAACACGATCCAGCTCTGGGATCGCGAGGCCGGGACCTTGCTTTCCAGCCTGTCGTCCAACCGGGCCATGCCCCGGCTCATGCGGTTCAATCCCCAGGGGACCTTGCTCGCGGTCGCGGGAGGCAACCATCTCGAGGTCTGGGACACGATCTCTCACAGGATCTTGGCCGTCTTGCCGCCGACCGACTGGATCAGCGACGTGAGCTTTACCCCCGATGGCCGGACGCTGGCCGTCGGCCGCATTGGGTCTTCGACGTCGGTCTGGCAGATCACGGACTCCGCCGCGCGCATCCAGATTGGCGGCTTCGATGCGCGGCCCACCGCGCTGGCCTTTCGCAGCGACGGTGCTCTTTCCATCGGAGCCGCGAACGGCGATGTCTGGCTCTATCGTAACGGCGGCAACCGCTGCACAAGCGCGCCTTCGGCTCCTGAGGGAGCCGCCGAATCGGTCCGAAGCAATCCAACCCCGGCTCTGGATCGGGAGCGCGATCGCACCCGCTGGACCTCAGTGGCGTTCGACGCCAAAGGCAGACTTCTGGCTCTCGACCCCAGGGGCCTGCACCTCTGGCGAGAGGGCTCCGCTCTCTCGCAGCCTCCTCAGCTCGTTTCCTCGCGACTGCCAGCGCACAGCCGTCGCGATTTTCCACAGGTTCTGGCGCGATCGGCGGATGGCCAGCGCATGGTCGTGGTGCGGTCGTCGGAAGTTTCCCTGTGGCGGGCGGACCAACCCGAGAGAATGCGGCCAATCATCGCCCCGCCCATGCCTCCGTCCGACAGTCCAATCGCGATGCCTCCGGGACCGCAGCCTGATTCGCGGGGTGCGCGTTCGGAGGCACCGGGCAGGCAGAACCCTCCGCGCGGAGACATTTTCGCAGCCCAGATCGCGCCGGCCGGCGATCGCCTTTACCTGCTGGGCGATCTTGGTCGCCTCAAGATCTGGACCCTCGCGTCCGATCACGGCGACGGACCGATCGAAGCACGATGGCTCGAACCCTCTGAGAAACTGCCCGAAGAGTTTGGCAGCCTTGCCTTGCGCTCTGACGGTGCGCTCCTGGCCATGGGAGATCGCCTGGGTAATGTCACGCTCTTTGACACTGTGAACCTCAAGATTCAGGCCAGAATCCGGCCGCCCGGCGAGGAATTTCAAGGGGCGCTCTTGGCCCTGGCATTTTCGCCCGACGGCCGACAGCTCGCGGTCGGGTCGCCCCAGGGGCAAATCGTCCTCTGGTCGCTTGCCGACTCACGATCGCCGCAAATCGCCCTCGTGCTTCCTGGTCAACGAGGCATGGTCAGGAGCCTCGCTTTCGATGCGGCAGGCCAGCGCCTGGCCAGCACCGCGGGGCTCGAGTCCTCGGTCGAGATCTGGAACCTTGCCTATCTTGAGAGCGAACTACGCCGGCTGGGGCTTGCCAGGTAATCGCGTTCTCGTGACCGGGCGTCCCGCATGGGCTGGGCAGACGCCTTACTCCACCTCGTGAACGAGTAAGGCGTTGTGGTTCGGGTTGTTGGGGATGACGCCCCGGACGAGGACCACGCGGTCGCCGGAGTCGATCAAATCGTTGGTCCGGCACCATTCGTCGGCCCAGGCCAGCACCTGACCGGTCTCGAACAGCTCGGGAATGTGCAGGGCGGTCACTCCCCAGTAGAGTGCCATGGCCCGGGCCACGCTTTGGTCATCGGTCAGGGCAAGGGTCGGCGTGGCATTGCGATGCTTCGAGAGCGCCAGGGCTGTGCGTCCCGAATGGGTCGCCACCACCAAAAGCGCAGCGCCTAACCGCCGGCAGACCGCGCAGGCTGCCTCGACCACGGCGTCGGTCACGGGTAAAACCTGGCCTGCCCGCGCCACGTGAGGGTTCCCCCGGTTCGCATGTCCCGCGGCGCCTGGCCAGTTATCGATCGACCAGGTCCAGGGAGCGCCCGAGGAGAACTGAGAAAACATGAGCGTCTCGGCCTCGCGCGCGATCTGGCTCATGGTGGCGACGGACTCCACCGGGAACTGGCCGATGGCGGTTTCCCCCGAGAGCATCACGGCGTCGGTGCCGTCGAGCACAGCGTTGAAGACGTCGCTGGCTTCGGCCCGCGTCGGCCGGCTCGACGATTCCATG
>JBKQMU010000111.1:0-39376 GCA_052146555.1 Isosphaeraceae bacterium | reverse complement strand
TCAGGCTGGGAATTGTCACGCTGCCGGCCAGCGGCGGAAATTCATGGGCAGCACGCAGCTGCTCGGCGTGGGCGATCGCGAGCTGAGTGTCGTCGCGAATGGTCACATCTTTCGTCCCCGGGTTGTACAGCGACCCGGCCGCGACCGTCTCCAGCGCGAAGTGATCGCGCGCGTCCACCCGACGGCGGAGGGTGAAGACGGTCGGCGAGGCCGGCCGGGGAGCAACCACCGCCGGCAGCATCAGGTCGTCTTCGATCACCGTGGTCAACCTCAGGAAGAATTGCGCATTGGGGCCCGACGGGTTCGCCTGACTGGTGATGCCCCGCAGCGTCTGGCTTGGCTCTTGAGGGCTAGGCCCGGTGTAGACGCCGATCGGCCACGACTCGGGATCCTCCACGGTCACGATGATTCCCAGCCGGTCTTCCAACAGCTCCCAGCCGCCGGTGATCGGCTGCCAGGTTCCCGACCCATCCCACACGGCGGGGGCCTTGCCTTTGTAATCACGTGAAAGCGCGAGTTGTGCTTTTAGCGGGTGCCCCAGCGAATCACGCGAGACCAGCGTGCTTGCGCCGGGCCGCAGCCGCTTCACATAGGTCAAGTTGCCTTTTTGATCGTTAGGGAAAATGGGTGAGAGGTCAAGCGCCGTCGTGAGCCAGGACGTCGAGCCAAGATCATAGTGTCCATCGCCGGCCTCGTCGGCGACGTAGTAACGATACTTGCGGCGGACGTCGCCGCTGGCGGTCGCGAGGTTCGCCCGCAGGAACAGGACACGGCTGGCCGCGGTCTCGTCACCGGCCTGGGGGCTAAACCCAGGCGCAAGCACAAGCGAGAGCTCAACACGTCTCTGTTGCGTTTCGACGGTGATCGCGTTGACGATCGCCCGCGCGTCACGCACCAGGTTCAGCGCCACGACGTTGCACTGACCCGGGTCGAGCGTCGAGCCACGCGGCGGCAAGCGTAGATCCAGCGGGCTACCTTGTCCCGCGGCGTCCTTGCGATACAATTCGATCGTCTGCCATGGATTGCCCCCGCCATCTTCGCCGGTGACGAACCGCATTCCGAAGCCAGCATAGCCGAGCTGGAGCTCCAGCGCCTCAGGCCAGGCGAGGTTCGTCACGTCGAAGTCACGAATGACGACATCCGCCGACGTGTAATCGCCGCTCTGATCGGGATCGACGAACCCGGAGCCCGGCAAGGGCGCCCGCGCTTGCAGAAGCGCATCGAGCTGCGTAAAATCCGGGTTCTGTACATAGCTGCCGTCATTCTGTACAGACAGAATGTAGCGGACGAACTTACCCAGCGTCCAGTAGGTGCGCGGGTCAGGTTGACGGTCGATTTTGGGGTCGAGAAAGACAGGATAGCTCACGGCCTGGGTCGACTCATTCACATCGTAGCCGTCGGGAGTACAGTTGGGCTGGCCGTCGGGGTTGAACCGTGTGGGCCGGTCGATTGATACCGTCTTCCCATTCTTGGGATCGTCGGCATGCCGCTCGTATCGACCGCCGATGGGACTGTCCCAGCAGCGGATCGAAACGCCCACGGCCAGGAACGAGACCCGCTGCGAGCTTGCCGACAGCTCGACCTGCGGCACCTGGGCGAAACCGTCGAAGAGCACGCGGTTGCCGCCGGACGGGGCCGTCGCCAGCACCACGAGCCGGTCGTCATTCCGAACGACATACGGACCACTCGCGGCCAGGGGCCAGAGCAGCTCGAACTGGGAGGGATAGTCAATCGCGGCGTCAGCGTCGTCGAGCATGTAGCTGAAGTGGGCCGCCGGCGGCTGGGGCCCTTCGCGATACTCGATCCGTTCGCACCGCACGTTGGGCAAGAGCACGTAGCCCTGCGCCGAATCATAGCGGAAAACACCCACCGGCGTCGCTGCGCCCGATAACGGCAGGGCGTAGGGATCGAAATCAAAGCTGCCGGCCATGGGAACCTCACATCGTACACTGTGCGCGCTGTATACAGTGGTCCAGACGTATCGCCGCGAATTATCCGAACTTCAATCGCCTTGCCCGCCTGTTGCCAAACGAGCGAGGTTCGCGGGTTTCTCCTGGGCTCCGACGAGCCGCGCCTGTCAGCCCAGCAGTCCCGTTGACCGCAGGTCATTGAGTAAGGCGTTGAGGACCTGGGCGACGTTTTCACTGAGGCTGCGCAGGTTTTCGTAGGCAGCACGCAGGTTGTTCAGATCGTTCACCTGGGCGTAGACCGAACCGGCTTGGCCGCTGGCAATCCCCGTGAATGCGGTGGTTTCGACGACCGGCGTGTATGCGGCCAGCGTCTTCGTCGACGTCGTGTAAACTTGAGTATACGCGCTGGGCTGGACGACCGGCGACGCGCCCCAGAAGCCCAGCATCTGGCTGGACGACGTGCCGAGCTGGGTACCCTTCGACGTGCCCAGCGCGACACTTGCTCCATCGTTGAGCGTGCCACCCGCCAGAGGCAGATAGGGAAGCGTCCCCGTCCCCGTTCCGAGCATCCCGCAGACGACCCGGTCGTCGCTGATGCTCGAAATTGTGGAGGGCCCGGTCACAACCGTCGCCAGCCGGATGTGCGACGTCGTCGGATAGCCGCTGGTGGAAACGGTCAGGCTGCCGGAACCCGAGAGGTACAGCGAGCTCGTCTGGCTGGCGGCCAACGTCAGCGACACAGCCCCCGCGAACGTCCCCACGGTTCCGTCACCATTGTTGTACCTTCCCGCGGCTACCTGTACATTCAGGCTGCCACTGGGAATCTCCGTCGGCGTGACGCACAGTTTGCCCACCGGCGAAAGGGCATCCAGCGCGTCGGCATTTGCGTTCAGCGCCACGTTCCAGTTCCGGTCGGCAACCGCGGGCTTACCGAGTTTTGCGTTATTCGTGTATGACGTGGCCATAAATTGGAGGTCCTGTGTACAGTTGTGCCCGAATGGTGTCAAGGCACCTTCCAAAACTCAGATACTCGGGCTCGCCTGCCAGTAAAGCGTGGCGGTTTGCGCTCTTTGGTCGTATGTGTACTTGAGCCGTGAATTGTCGGCGAACGCGGCTGGCGGTCGGGGCGGCGCTGCGATTGACACTGAAGTCACGGCCGGCGCGCCCGCGTTTCCCGCGGCATCCACCGACACAACCGCGAACGACCAGACGCCTGAGTCCAAATATTTGCTAGTCCATGAGTAATTGGATGCCGCTCTTCCGAACCCTCCCTGGCCAAAGCCGCCCAAGCCGAAGCCGTCGGTGATGATTCCGCCCGGATAGGCGGCGATCTCGGCCAGTGGCGCTGCCATGTCGATGCTGCCGCCGGGCGAGGACGCACCGTAAATGCGAAACCCGGCGACGTCGTCGTTGCCGCTGGGGTCCAGATAAGATCCGCCCTCCCAGGAGAGAAGCGCGTACGGGCTGGGCGCCGCCGGCAAGAGGGCCGAGAAGTCCGTCGTCGCCTCGCTCGGCAGGACCGCGCCGACGTCGATGCGCACCAGGCAGACGGGCATGGTGATGGCCACCCATCGGCTGGTGCCATGCCATGTGAGCACGCGGTTGATATAAACCTGAAAGACCGTGCCGAGTGGCGCAGAGGAGATCCACTCGATCTGCAGCGCGGAGGCGTCCCAGACCGGCGGCAAGACCTCGGTGATCGACGATTGATCGAATGGCATCAAGTCAGTCCGTGGAAGACGGCTTTATAGGGTAAGGCCCAGCCACTCGGCATGGGGTAGGGACCGCGAGGGTCGGGAACGAGCTCACCGCGGTAAATGACATTCGCCCAGGCGCGGCCGCGGGGATCGACGAGCGTCCGCGCCACGCCGTCGGCATAGCTTTGGATGAGAGCCTCGGCCGCGTTCAGGTCGTCCATCGTGGAACCCAGCAAGATGCCGCGGATCAAGAACGTCCGTCCCCGCCCACCGCCGTAGAGCGTCTGAGTTCCAGTCACGCCGAAAAATGTGTTGACCTGTTGGGCATTGGGGTGGGCCAGTTGCTGGAACTGGACCGCCGCGCCGAAAATATTCACGCC
Source organism: Isosphaeraceae bacterium (assembly GCA_052146555.1). Taxonomy (GTDB): domain Bacteria; phylum Planctomycetota; class Planctomycetia; order Isosphaerales; family Isosphaeraceae; genus Aquisphaera. The sequence goes on along the minus strand of JBKQMU010000111.1, from coordinate 35,389 downwards.
ATCATATGTCACCATGCGTTTGGGTCCCGTTCGGCATCTTTCGGCGAGGTCGAAAGACCCGCGCCGAACAAGAAAGCACTCTACCCTTCGACCCTGTCTCGGAACGGTCGGGGCGTTGAGCGATAGGGAAGAGGCGCCTCGGACATGTGGCGCTGGGCGAGCTGCTCGAGCCGCGTGGCCGCCTGAAGCAGACGCGTGGCCAGCTCGGCGATGGTCTGGACCCCCGCGCCGTCAAACCCCGACGATTCGCCGGTACGTCCCTCGAGCGCTCGGGCATCACCTATCGGCGGTTGTGTCAGCGGTGCGCGACTGGCAGCGTCTGGGCCGCTTGAGACGTCGTGGGGCCAGCTCGTTTCGAACCGGCCGGAGGCGTGACTTTCGCCCGCGGCCGCGACGCTTCCGCCTGAGCTAGAGTCCGCCCGCGGAAAGAGCGACTCGGGCTCGGCCAGCCGTGGCCGCACCGCGTCCAGCCGGTCCAGCAGGGTCCTTTGTATTGCCGAGGTGCCTTCCTGTGCGCCGGTTGAATGTGCGAATCGCAAGGACTTCGGCACCGTTTCACCCGACGCGTTGCTTGTCACTTCCAAGGCACTCTTGGCGTGCTCGGGCGAACCTTCGGAGGCACGGGAACCGGGGCCGATGCGCGCCAGGTCGGTCGCCGCCTGATTCACGTACGGCTCGAGAGCACGTAAGAGATCCGGCACCGCGACCGCGGCGGCCACCCGCAACGGCGATGTCGATGGGGCTGGCGGGGGATTCGGTTCCCAGGCGGCATCTCGGTCGCGCCTGGTTTCTTCAGGAAGTGCGGACACGCGAGCATCTCCCGGATCGGTCGTGGTCAAGCGAGCGACTGACACTCAAAATAACGCCTCGCGAGCGGCGTCCGCCGAGCGGACCGAGAAGCTATCGATCCACCGCGACGGTACGACAGCCCGGCCGAGGGCGACGAGCATCTGGGCCACGCCGATGGCGTCCTCCCAGGGAAGGTCCTGGGTAATTCCGTTGGCGATCAACGTGTGGCGGAGCCATCGGCTGAAGCTTTTGGGGGCGAGCCCAGGAGAACCTGGTTGATCGCGGCCCACCGCGCCTCACAATTGGGGTCGGCCAGGTCGATGGCCAGGAGCCGCCGCAGGTCGCGATCGGACAGCTCGTAATTGTGCAGAAGCAAGCGAGCGGCCATCTCGAACTGTAGTGTCAGCCGTGTTTCCGTATCGAAAGCCGGCGTTTCCATCAGGCGGTCAACCAGGTCGTCATGATCGGCTCCATAGCCGGGCCCCCCTCCCAGCGCGAACGCGCCGTCGGCCCCGCGTACCGGGTAGAGCCGCAGCCAGGAGCGAGGAAATGCCCACTCCTGGCCGTCGCCCAGCACGATCCTCGGCCCCTCCGTGAAGCCGCTTCGCCTTGCCGTGCGTTCATCAGGCATGAGAGGCGCCCTCGACGTCGCCTTCGACCTCGACCAAGAACCCGTGCTGCGAGCCATCCGGACGGACGACCCAGTTGTACCGCGACTTTCCCTCGCGCGGATGCCCCACCGGAAACTGGAGGGTATCCCGTGGGTCCGTCGTGATAAACAAGCGGCCGCCCGGCTGGCGGCGAATGTAGGCTCGCTCCCCTTTGGAGCGGTCGACACCCAGAAGGGGCTCGGCGATCGCCAGGATCGAATCGATCCGGTCGATCTGCGTTTGACCCTGCTTCCAAGATTCGAGAAAGATCAGTGCGTGAGGATCATTCATAAGTGTAGGACCCGATTCGCAAACCATTCGACGCAATGTTGGCAGATGCCATTCGGCGCCTTCCTGTGGTGTCGCTTCGCTTCACCACAGCCACCCGGCCGACTACGCACGGGTGGTCCGTCCTCTGGTATCGCTTCGCTCCACCACGGCCACCCAGCGGATCTCCACAATGGCCGCGTCGGGTCGCTGGGGCAGAATGCCCCAGGGCTCGCCGCCGTACTTGGGCGTCGGTTCGCTCCGCCCCAGCCACGCAACCCATTCTCGGCGACGGCGTATGTGGTGCGAAAAACCTCTTGCGGACCTGCCTAGCCGATGCCGCCGCTGCCCCCGCCACCCCCTCGCGTGAAACTCAAAGGGCTGGTCACGCCGTCGCTCGAGTACGCCAGCATGTTCAACGTCGCGGTGCCGAACGCGCCGTGTTGACCGGAGGCTTGTACGTTCTGAGCCACGGCATTGGCCAGTACATAAAGGACGTCGCCTCCGGCGGCGCTACTTGCGTCTTTGTGCGTGGCGCTGAAGACCCCGACCGTGCCCGGGGCAATGGCCATCAGCGTTGCCTCATCACCACTGGTGACCGAGGCGCTGGGGTTGTTCATGAGGTTCACGATGACTGTAGGAAAGTGGTCGCCGTCGGCCGAGTAGGTCGCTAGCGACCCTCCCTGCGAAAAGGTCACCTGGGTAACTTTGGTAATGCTCGTTGTACCCAGCGAGACCGCCGTCCAGTTTGCTTGTAGCCTGGTTGCCGCCATGTGAAGAAAACTCCTATGGCAGGACTGTGCCCTCACCCGCGCCTGCCCTGAAGTGAAGTAGAGTTAGCCAGTTAATTCGACGTGTGGAGTTGGCCGGTTAATCCGACGTGTGGAGTTGGCCCGTCAATCCGACGTGTTGAAACCCGCCCAGCCGTCACCTAGGTACTGGAACTCCAGAATTGCCGTGATCCGTCGCTCCGGTGCGACTGGCTTCTGCCACGACCATGAGCGAATCTTGGTCCGGCTCGGAAGTACCATTCCACTTAGTGTATTTCCATCAAGGGCGACGGCCGCGACGTTCAGGAGCAGCTCGGCCACCTCGTCCCGCACCTGGGGGTCTTCGTCCCGCGCCATGAAAATGAGCTTCAGTTGACAGCTCAAGAGCGGGTCGCCATCGAAATCGTCGGTCGGGTCGGCGCGGGTGGTCATATCGGGCTCGATGACAACGGCACGGCTGTCACCGCAGGTTTCCCCGCGCTCTTCCGGCAGGCCGGAAAGATAGACGCCGTCGAAAGCGCCGGTCTGATCCAGCAGGTCGCCGATCAGGTTGCGGATGTCGCGTTCGCGAAAGGATAACACGTCTGCTCCCCTCTTTTTTCCAGCGTCGATGCCATCCGACCGCTCACTGCCTGCGGCGAAACACGAGCTTATTCGGGGTCTTCTTGGGCGCCGCGGCCTGCATCCAGTGCAAGAACGCCGACCCGCGCACGCTCACGTTTTGCTGGTCTTGACTGACGGTCGAGGCTTTGGTGTACGTGTGGCCGGGCATCGCCAGGCAGAGCCGATTGTCCGGCTTCTCATCGGACCCGTCGCCGCGACCGTACGGCTGGGCCGGCCCGTGATACAAGCCCCAGTTAGTGTTGTTCACGTAGACCATATCGTATGCATAGATGCTTGCCCGCACAAACCCCAGGCTCTGCATCCAGGCGTAGAAATCTTGTTCGATGATCCACCAGTTGGGGTGGTAGACGGCGTCTCGCGTCTGCTGAACCGAGTAGTTGCAGCTAGCTGGTGCACAGGTTTCGATTCCGCCCTCGTATGCATATAGCTGGCAGTTGGCCCCGGTCGCGGCATTGAACGCGGCGATATACGCCTGGTGCTGTTGGACCTGTGCCGTAAAGCTGTTCGGGCTGTAGTACAGGTCATGAATCCAGAGGTCGATCACCTGCGCCGTATTGGCCGCATTATAGGCCGCGACCGTGGCCGGGTTGTTATCCGGATCGATGTAGGGAGCGATGGCAATCCACAGCGGCACCGTGATTTTCTGGGCCTGCACGTCTGCCAGTAATCCCTGCGTCACGCTTGGGATTGCGCACATGCTGTTGAGCACGCCGATAACCTCTGCGCCGCGACCTTTCTGATTGAATACGTTGATGAAGATTTGAGTCATCTGCGCGGTGCGTGCGACAAGCCAGGACCAGGTGCCCCCCTTGGGATAGGAGAGTTGGTCCAACCAATGAAATGTCACTGACTGATAGAAGCCATAATTCCAAGGTTCATCCGACAGTTCCACGAGGACTTTGCGTCCGGCGGGGAAGTTATCGCGAATACGACGTGCAATCTCATAGACCAGCGAGTCGGACGCGGCTAACGGCAGGTTCACGTGATGCCAGCAATCGGCGAATTGACCGCTGACCATGGCGGTGAATTCGAAGGGAAAGCCAACCTCAGGAAGCTGGATTATCGTATTCTGTCCCGAGAGCGAGTAGGACTGCGACAGCGTGACGGGACCATCCGTGATTTGAGCGAGCCAGCTAAATTTCGTGATGACCGTCGTCGGCCCGGTAACGATCACGGGGCCAACCACGTTGCTCATGTTGGCTGAAGAACCGTCGGTAAAGTTGAACGTGGGCCAAGTGCCGCTAAACGTGATCCATGGCATCCCACTTACGAGACCATGCGGCGCTGAGCAGACAAGCTCAATGACTTGCTCCTGTGATGTGGCAATCTGCGAAAGGCTGGTAATCGCCAGCCGATTCTGAACCTGAATCGACCCTGCGTTGTGGGCGGCCGGTGTCGTGTTTCCTGCACCGCGAGCAACCGTGACCGTCGTTCCGCTCACGGCCTTAACAGTCATCAACTCGCTGCCGATCGATAATGTGAGGCCCACGATGACTGGTGCTGTTGCAGCGTCGGAAATCGTCAGCGTGGTGGTCTGGTTGTCGATCGCCGTGGCCAGCGTGGCCGCAAACGGTGATCCGGCTGGCAGTATCCAGGAAGGCCCGTAAACGTAGGGGCTTACGCTCGGACTGTAAGGTCGAGCTTGTGAGTAATTGACGGTCAGGGTCGTTTTGTAGACACCTTCCCCCCATGTGAAATCCGTAAGGTTCCGCAGTTGCCATGGCTCAACGACGTTGGTCCATCCGCCAGATCCGAGGGTTGAGTCGACGAATCGGGCAACCCCGAGCCCAGTATGGAACCGGTCCAACGTCACGGCAGAGAGCGCGTAAGGATTGGTCTCATCGAGCACGACGGGTTGACCGGACACGGCAGTGACATCGCCCGATGCATAGATATTCACATTCGTAAAATCTGCGGGTCCTGGCGTACCGCTCCACTGCACCTGCACTGACAGGCTCGCCGTTGTGCTTCCAGTCGCCTGCTGAATGTTGAATACTCGGACACGTCCATTCCCGTTTGCGTCGCCAGGATTGGCCAGGTCGGTACGTTCCGTGACAACTGTCGTTGCTGCGTTACCCGAGCTGAGCGCAAGGCTAGTCGTCGAGGATTTGGGCGAATTCCAACCGATTGCCCGCAAGCCCGTCTGGCCCGGATAATTGGTCGAATCAATGAGATTATTTTGTAATGAATAATCTTCGAGCAGCGCGGTCGCCCATGTCCCAGGGAACGAAAGCGGTGTACCGTCTGGCGCTGTCGTGGCGCCCTGCTGGAAGGGCAAGAGATTGTATCGCTGGTTTCGCTGAAGCCGATAGAGGCAGTAGAAAGTCGTGCCCAGATGTGGGAAATTCATGCCCATCCGGAGCGTCTTGGGCAGCGACTCGGTTGCAAAGGCGCTCATGCCGGACCTATTCGGGACGTTCATACCGGTGAGAGATCCGACCGCGCCGGCTGTTGTCGTGCACCACATACTGGGAGCCGACACCGTCACGACGTCGCCTGGGTTGAGCTGCACTCCCGCGGGGACGTTGTACTGGATGAATGGCCGCGAGCCATCAAGAAAAGGGCTTGTGAGCTGGCCGAGGTTGACGCCGTTCTGGTACAGCGTCGGTGCGGTGTTGATCGCAACAGGAGTCGCCGGCGCGCCGGAGGTGACTGCCTTGAAGAAGAAGAAAACGGTTTGACCGCTCGTGCCCACATGCGTCGGAGATGACATCTGCGCCGTCGGCTGGTACGAAAGCGGTGCCGTGTAGACGGCCGAGCCGTTTCCACTGAAGGCGGAGAGGTTGTAAACCCCCGCGTAGGCTTCCGCGAGGCCCGGATCACCTACAGTTGGCGTGCCCCCGACGGTCCCCGCGAGCGTCCACCGGTAACGGGCCGTGGCGCTCTGGCCGATCGTCGTTGGGTTGCCGCCCAAGACCAGCGTGTTATAGTCGGCAGCCGTTGCCGCGTACCCATTCCAGACATTCACATCGCCGATGGTAAAGACGCAGGGATTGCCGATCGGCGTGCCGCCGATCCCAAAGGGGTAATTGCCGGTGACGAGAGGTCCCGTGTTTGTACCCATCGAGATAGTCTGACCAGGCAGGTACAGCGTCTGGTGCCCTTGGCTGAAGACCATCATTATCGGCCATGCAACGCCGATTGCGTAATTCAGCCATGAACAGCTGTAGCCCCCGCCCTGAATGCCGAAATTGCAGTCGATTCCTACGTATCCCGCAGGTGGCTGCTGTGTCGCCCATAGGGCAGCAAATGGCCCGTAGCCATCGTTGCGGCCAACAGTCCACGTGCCATTAATCACGTTCATCAGATTCGAGCCCGAAGGCTCATAGCGGAACCACCAGAACATGCTGGCGGTCAGCTGATTGTCGAAAATCGCGGTATTGTTGACGGTCATGAGTGACCGTTGATTTGTCAGTGTGATCGCCATCGATTAGGAGTCCTGATTGGTCGCGACCGCGGATAATCCGTCAACGAGTTCGGGTGGCGAACCATCGACCTTGATGGTCACCACGCCTGTATTGACCTCTTCGCCAACGGAATTGAAGCTTCTGACAGAGACGGAGTACTCGATGCCGTCGGCAAGACCGCTTGCGACGGCTGAAAACGTTCCCATCCTGCCACTGCTGGCGGGAACAGTCGCTACGGGCAAGCTGTAGTTCGGCGCCGTGCCCGCGCCCAGATAGACGTGAAATCCGGTGGGCAAGCGATCCTGGTCGCTGCAGGGACAAGACCACACGACGCGAATGGAACCGCCGGCAAGCGCAACGACAGACAGACCCAAGGGAGGCGGCGGGACCAGGCTCGTGTCCGCGCCGGCGGCGTTGAGCATGATTTCCACAACGGCGTCGACATTCTGTTCTTCCAGGTTCGTCGCCTGGTCGAACGCGCGGACGCCAAATTTCCAATCGCCGGGATAGGTCAGGGCTCCGCTGGTCCAGGTCAGGTTGCCGACCACAGCGATCGCCGTGCTGTAGTTAATTGGGTCGCCAACTCCCGTGTTGGCATAGACGTGGTACGCGAGCCCTTGCCACGCCGTGCTGCCGGAGAGGGACATTCCGCCGCCGGCCCAGGCAATGGTGGACGACGTCTGTGTTGCCGAGCCTCCCTGCCCGTATCCGCCGGACGCATGGATCGTGAAGCCTGTCCGAGGTGTCTCTTGCCCTCCATAGGATAACCCTCCACCGGGCGTTACAGTGTAGGTGTGGCTTTGAAACGGCGAAACCACACCTCCCGCCGTGACGCCGCCGCCGGGGCTAATACCGTACGTCGACTTTCCGCTAGCCGTGCCGCCAAGATGCACGCCACCGGCGGCAATGCAAGCGAAGGCGTTTCTAACGGCCCCAACGCCGCCCAGGTTACTACCGCCCCCAGGCGATGCGCTAAACTGTACTGCCGCGCTACGCGACCCGCCCTGCCCTGTTCCACCGGCGTGCGGCGGACTGTAGCCAGCGGCGATTTGGACAAGCGCGGTCCTAGCGACGAAATTGTCGAGATGATCGCCGGTCGTATCGGTCATACCAGGAGCTTGCAGGTTGACGAGCACAATGCCCGCCTTGCCCGCCGCGGTGATCGGACTGGTCGAATCCGTCACGCTGATGAGCACAACGCCGCCGACGGAAAGCGTCAGATACGTCGGGTTCACGCCGCTCACCGAGAGCTGCACTGTGTAGGCCTGGCCGGTACTTATCGTCTGGGCGTAGGTTCCCAGCTCCGTAAACGACCCGCCCTGATACTTCAGTAGTTCCCACTCGTAGGCGTGGTGATTGTACGACGCCGCGTAGTAATTGCCGCTGGACGAGTCGTACCGGGCGACCACACCCGCCGCCGTCTGCGAGAGCGTCCGCGATAATGAGTACACATCAGCCGCGACGGTGTAGTTCGCCGAGGGAGGCGTGGCACTGTGGTAGTAGACCGTCTGGCCGAAATTGTTGCTGTCTTGCCGCAGGCGGTTCGCACTCGTGATGAATGCCTGGGTCGTATCGCCGCTGGCCTCGGTCCAGGCTCCTCCCGAATCAGGCGTGTGGTGCGATAGCTCGGTGCCGGCTGTATCCGTAAACGTATCGAGCGCGATCTGTACTGGGACGGTTTGCGGATCGCCGCCCAGGCTGACGCCGCCGGTCCCGCTGAAACTGATCGACTGTCCCAAGCGCCGGCTCACGAGCGGAGGCCGCGCCTCTAGCCGGCCCGGCCAGCCCACGCTACTCTGCCGGTAGACCTGCTGCACCATCGCGGGAGACATCTGGTACGACCAGATGCACAAGTCATCCAGGCAGCACGTGCTAAAGTAGTTCAATGGCGTCCAGGACGTGCTCCCCAGGATCGATGGACCCGAGATCGTGTAAGACCCGATCGTGGCGCTTCCAGTTGCTGCCAAGACTCCGTTCACATAGAGACGACTGTAGTCATTGACGCTCCATGTGACGGTTAACTGCATCCAGGACGACGTCGAGAAGCCGATCGAGGAGAGAGACACTGTGGCGCGCCTGTCGACACCAGGGTAGATGCCAGCTAGCAAATTGCCACCGGAGACCTGGAAATCGAACACGCCAGCGCCGGGACTGGTGCCGCAGCTATAAATTTCTTGGGTGCCACCTAAGCTACTCGGTCGTAGCCACAGGGCGACGGTTCCGGCGGTCGGACAAGCCGCACTGATGTTCAGGTTGCACGTACCGTAGGCTTGCTGTAAGGATGCCCCCTGGCCGTAGTACCACTGAAACGGGCCCAGGAAGGTGCCGCTCAACGCGCCGGGACGGGCAGCGAAATAGTCGGCCGCATTGTACTGATAGTTGCCGTTCTCGAACGTTGGACTCCAGTAACCGCTGGGCCGCTGGAAAGAGCCGCCGCCACTGTATGTTGCGTAGGAGATCGTCCACGGGTACTGGCCGAGCACGTCGTACCATTGCCGGCCGCCGCCGAGTCCCGGCAGCGCGAGCCACCAGGCCTTGCACTGCGCGTTTGCCCAGTGGCCGGCCGCAGGAAAGCGAGCCAGGCCCATGCGAGCCGCCAGGTCATTTTTCCAGGTCAGAGCCATCAGGAAGAAACCACGGGGAAGTGAATGACAAGAGCCTGCCGCCGAGAGAATTCGACCACAGAGAATTCAATCAAGGCGCAATCAATCAAGGTGGAATCAATCAAGGTAGAATCAACCACAGAGATAACAAGGCGGAATTAACCACAGAGATCACAGGGACCACAGAGAAGCGAGACGAGCGTTTGGCAGGGGGAGGAAACGGGCAAGCTTTCACTTAGCAACCATACTCTGTTGTGTTGATTTATCTGTCCTTCTCCATGCCCTTTGTGCTCTCTGTGGTTAGTTCTCTTTCCACAATTGATCTTTTTCTGTGGTAGTTCTCTTTCCACAATGAATCTTCCTCTGTGGTTCGTTCTCTTTCCGCAATTGATCTTCCTCTGTGGTTCGTTCCATTTGTCCCTCCCCGTGGTTAGAACCCTGCAGTCCACGGGGCGAGGAACGCGTTCCAGTTGGCCGCCATCGTCTGCCCGGTGGCGTTGTTCCAGATCAAGATTTTGAAATATCCTGGGGGCAGAACGATCGGGCCGCAAAGCGACCTGTTGTAGGACGTCTGGGTTGAGTCCATCACCAGGATGCCCGCGGGAGTCTTGGTCGGGATCACTCCGGGACTACCGGCCGACCCGTCCTCGTAATTCGCGTTCTGCGTCGGGTCCTGGGCATTGAGCGTATAAACGACGATCGCGGTGCCGGCCACGGGCGCCGCGGTCATGGTGAATACGAGCCGCAAATCCGCCGCCGTGTAGCCGCCCAAGGTCTGGCCGCTGACATTCTGGAACGGACCGAAGAGGGCCGTGGCACCATTGGCCAGGGCCGCGCCGCTCGTGACGATCTGCAGTGGGCTTGAGCCCACGATCTGCATCGGGGTGGGCATGGGGGCTACCTCATTTTAGCGGCTTTTTGCTTATTTCGAGCCGGGCCGAACGAAACCCCTCACGCCAGGCAGTTATGAACCGAGTCGAGATGTGAGGACAGTCCAACTCGGACGCCGCGGGATTCTGTGCGGCCAGGTACCCCTCCTTTCGCAAGCCCTCGAAATCGGCGCGAAGAATGGGTCCAATGTCGTTTTGATCCAGCGTCAAAAACGCTGTACTCATCGCAGGTTGCTCCTTGATCACGCGTTCTCAAAGAGCGGTGTGATGGAGAGGCTATCGCCGTTGGTCAAGGTACGAGGGGTCGCGAACGCCTCGGCGAAGATGAGGTTGCCGCTGGTGGCGCCCAGAACGAAATAGCCGTAGATCGTGTCGCCCGTGCCCGAGCAGGTCCACTGTTGTGGCGAGCTGCCGTACTGGCTGTGGCCGACCTGGCTGCGGGACGACCAGGGGGGGCTGCCCGATGGAGCCTGTGAGACGGGCGTCGACCAGGTCGAGCTGGTGACGGACCGCGTGAGGGTCTTGCGGCTGTAGCCGGCGAAGGCCGTCTCATGCGCAGTGTAGGTCGCGGCGACATCGGTCTCGCTCGGTGTGATCGCACTGTTGAATAGACAGAGCAGCCAGTTCTCACCGTTTGATAACAGGTCGGTAAGGAGCTGCACGTCGCCCTGGTGGGGAACGATGAGAGCCATGAGATTCTCCGTGAGGGAAGCCAAACCACAGGGAGCACAGAGACCACAGAGGGGGAAAAAGCAGAGAAAAAGCAACGCAACGGAAAGAGGTTCAATTAAGCAATCATGAGACTTCCATATTCCCTGTGTTGTTTCTCTCTGTGTCTTCTGTGCTCTCTGTGGTTAATTGACTTACTGTTTTGCTGCTTAACTGACCGGGCGGTGGTGCGGACGGTGGTCGTGATCGCCGTGGTGTCGAGCGTTCGGCCCGAACAGCACTGTGGTGCGGCCGGTCCAGTTGGCACCTGTCTTGCACGGCTCGGATTCGAGGTGCGCTACGAGAACTTCCGGTAAGAGCTGCCGCTCGCGGCGGTCCCACTGCAGCGCGAATTTCACGTCGGCACGCGCGGCGGTCTGGTGGTTGTCGGGATAGCGTCGCAGGCGGATGCCGTTGCGATGGTCGGCGGCCTGGTTCCAGAGCTGGAAGAAACCGATCGGTACGTAACCGTAGCGGACGTCGGCCCAGCGATCGCCGACGGCGTAGCCATTGTGCTTGACCATGCAGTGCCAACTTCGCCGCAGGAAGCCCAGAGATTTGAGTCGCTGCCAGGAATCCCAGCCCTGTACCATCAGCCGGTCTGCGCCGTAGATACAGTTCGGGTCGAGGTCGGCGTCTTCGAGGCTCTCGCGGAAATCGCCCGGCAGGGCAATATCGGCGTCCAAGTGCAACAGCCAGTCGTCGTGTGCCAGCATGCCCAGGCCGCGCTCGATGGCCCGGCCCTTGTTGAACTGATCACCGCCGCGCGTGAAGTCGCGGGTGACGACCACCTCGAGATTATGGTTATGGCATAAGTTCAGCGTGGCGTGATCGTCTGGTGACGTGATGATAATCCAGCGATCGATATGCACGCGGTTGGCCGGAATTGTCTCGGCCAGGAAGTCCGCGTAGTTCACGCAAACGGTCACCGCTTCGAGATATTGTCTCATCTCACAATCCGGGTTGAGAACCAGGTGGTCGATTGGTTGTCTGTACCGCTTTGACCCCAGCGGAGTTGGAGCCGGGCGAGAACCTCGGAAAGCTCATCCTTGATCTGGCTGAGCTTGAGTGCAAAATCGCCCTGGCTGGCGCGCGTTTCGGCCGCATACCGTTGGGCCAGTACAGTCAGCACACAGGCTTGGCGCAAATCGCGCAGGTCGTACACAAGGTCGGGTGTTCGAGAGGCGATGTTAGGGTCGATCCAGAACCTTCGATTCAGATCAAAGCTGGCTTCCTCAATCTGGGGATCAAGTGTCGTGATGAGGAACTCGACACCCGAGAGGCCCGCGGCGGGCGCTGGGGGCTGGCCCAGGTTGAGGACGGTGCCAAGCCGCCGCAGTGTCACTGAGGTGTCCGTCGCACTGTCCACCGCCAACAGCTCACCACCCCCCTTGAAGGCGGTGTTCGGCTTGCGCAACAGGACGACGTGGGACGTGGTCACGCCGGCCGCGGCGAAGTCGACCGAGGCTGAGCTCAGGACCCAGGGAGACCCGGCGGCAAACGTGCCATCACTTCCATAAGCCAGCTTTTGCCAGTCCGGGCAGAGCGTGGCGAAGTCGCCGCTGGCACGAATCGCGATGCTCTCGTCGGTGGCATAAACAGTCGCAAGCTGCGAGGGAGGGGCCATGAAAGGGTTCCCGAAGGAAAGTGCGCAAGCGGTTGTAGTAAGCCGGCTACGCAAGAAGAGTCCGTGGGGTGGCTGGGGCAGAATGCCCCAGTGGGCATGTGTCGATGTCTGCCCGATGACCTCTCCGTGGTGTCGCTTCGCTTTACCACAGCCGCCCTGCTGCGGGTGCGAAGTCCTGCGCCGAACCGAAATCGGAGACCTGCGCCGAACGGGGATCAGAGACCCCCGCCGACCACCTTGTCCCTCACGGCAGCGTCCACTTGTACTGGGGCTGTCCAACCGGCGTGATGACATAGCCGGCCGTCGCCGCCGGCCAGTTGGCCCAGACCAGGCTGCAGACCTCGGTGTACACCTGATGCCAGGCGGCAAAGACTCCCAAAGGACGAATGATGTCATGAAAGACACTTCGCCTCTGAATAGGTATGCCGCTGAGCAATTGTGAGAGCTTCTCGACCTGTGATTCCAGCGCCAGCTCGGTCAGGGCCTGGGTGGCCAGGACGTTGGCCGCGGAGGGCCAGCCTGTGCTGTTGACTGCCGGCAATGCCGCACTTGGCTGGTCGGCCGGTGCGTTGTACGAGCAGGCAAACGTGGTGGTGGTGATGCCGGTCGCGTACAGCGTTTCGGTTCCCGCCGCGCCGCCGGGTGCAGTCAAGTACAGGTTGATCGCCTGCACGCCCACAGGCAATGCAGGCAGGGTGACGGTGGGAACCTGGCCCGCGGCGACGGTGAACTGCGCGGACTCGCCCCCGGCCAAGGTTTCACCGAAGGGGTCCACAAAGGTGTACTGTGTGTAATATGTTCCCGCCGCAAGCAGTCCGCCGGAGCCGCTGACGCTCACGGTGGCCTGAGTGCTCGGGTTCGCCTTGGGCGGGTTGGCCGCGGCAAGATTCGTAAGCACAATGCCAACGCCACCGGTCTTGAGCTGGGCCCACGTCGTTCCGCTGGGCTGGACCTGGGGCGCGACGAACGTGTCTTGGGGCATGGGTCTATCGCTTCTTTACGGGCTTGTTTTGGATGTTCGACGACGCGGGCAAGGGAAGGCCGAACTCGCTCGCCACATCGAGGATCGCCGCGTCAATGCCTTCCAGGGCCATCGCCAGGCTGTCCCGGATGTGGTTCGCGTGGGCCAAGAGCTCGATCTGACTCTTCAGATCAAGCCGGGGAATCTGGCCCAGTGCGTCCTGGATCTGCTTGCAGTGCCAGAGCTCGCGAGCACGCCCAAGCTGGTGCAAGTCGCGACCTTTCGCCACACGCTCGATGTAGGGCCAAAGGCCGGGAAAAATGTATTGCATTGTAGTGAGTGGGCTGTAGGCAGTAGGCAGTGGGCAGTGGCTAGTGGGCAGTCGGAACTGTAGTCAGCAGTCGGCAGAAGGCGGTCGGCAGTAAATGGTAATGGATCTCTCGTGGGTGCCACGCTCACGTCTTCGTAAGCGTGGCACCCAGACTCACGACCCGCGTCCCCCTACCGACTGCCCACAACAACAATCAGGCCGCCGCGAACGCGGTGACGCCGGTGACCCAGGCGTGGTGGGCTTCGTTGTCAACTTCGATGGCGCCTTCCATGATGATGTCACCTTCGAAGGCGTCCCCGCGCGAGCCGCGTGGCTTGTCGATCATCGGCCGCTTGAGGCGGATCCGGACCTCGGGGTCGGACAGGCAGATCGCCGTGCCCGGCCGCAACAGAGGGGCGGGAATGATCGAGATGCCCGAGAGGAACGGAGCCTCGAACAGGTCGATCGGCGTGCCGAAGACGTTGCTGCCGGCGTTCAGCCGCATGGCCGCGTGACCCCACACCGCGAAGCCGGAGAGGAAGTCGGTGCTCACCACCAGTACAGTTGGGTTGCCGCCGCCGTTGAAGCAGGCCTGCATCGTGTCGCGCACCAGGTCGCTGGGCTTGTAGGCCGCACCGTTGGTGGGCGTTGTGACGACATTCGTCTGTAGTAACGACGAGATGCCCTTCATCAGCGGACGGCTTCCGGTGGCCGAGATGGGCACGCCCTTACCGTAGTAGCACGCGCTCTCGAAGTCGTCCATCACGTGCTGGATCGCCAGCATCCTGTCGCGGTCCAGCGGGGTCGCGAAACCGGTGATGTAGTTGTGGTCCGACTGGAGAGCACCGCCGACTTGGTAAGCGTGCTGCACTGTCTGGCAGTACTGCGTCACTGCCTGGGGAATACGGCTCACGCTGGTCACGTTCAGCTCGGCGCCGGTGCGGGAGTTGCTAACCAGGAAAACCGGCAGTTGGTCGTTGTGGGCGGCGGCCGCGGTGCCGGCGTAGCCGCGGGTGACCGTGAGCGTGTTGGCCGCGGAGGTGCCGGAATCAGGCGTACCGGTGACCAGCAGATATTCTTGCTCGAGCTGGAGCACGTCGCCGATGTCGAAGATCGACGCGTCGGTCATGCCAATGGTCGTCGCCGTGGTCGTGACCTGTGCGCCGTTATTCAGCGGGTTGGAGCGGGGCCGGTAGTTGTCGTTAGTGACGAGGAACTGGGGTGCTCCGGTCGGCAGCTTGGCCAGCCGCGAAACCAGCGGCGTCCGGTTCACGAACCAGTTGATCGCGACACCGAAGACGTCGTTCGGTATGACACCGGCGTTAAATGCCGTGAATTGTGTAAGTGGTCCACCTTCGTACAGAGGCATTTCGATCTCCTTGGATTAGTCGGCAGTTCAATTCCTGGGACGCAAGCCAAAGGCTTGATATTGGTTTTGCCGGTTCCGCCAGTCGGAGACGATTGCCTCGAGAGAACCGGGCTGGCTGGGTAGCGGGTTCGCGGGTGGGCGGGAGCCGTCGCTTCCCGACCCGCCGCGAGATGAGGGAGCGAAGAAGATGGCGTATTGCGGTGTGTTCAGGCGTTCGCGCAGCACATCGGCCGCGGGACGTCCACTGACCTTGTCCCGGACGGCAAGGGCCCCGGAGGCATCACGCGCTGCCTCGAAATCGTCCTGTAGTAACCGCCGGACCATGGCCGCGGTCGCTGCCCGCTGCTCGGGCGAATCGCCCACGAACGAGCGGCCGTGAAAGGCCTCGGAAATCGCCGCGTTCTTGCGCTCGGTAAAAACCTGCTGCTCGAGCTGTGTATAGCGGGAAAGCGCCTCAGCGTGCTTTTGCTCCCAGGCGCTGCGCTGCTGGGCGAGGGCTTCTTCAACTTGCCCTTTCTCGGCCAGGGCACGCAGTCGCTCGGCCTCCTTGGCGTCAAGCGTCGCCTGCTGGAGCTTCTGGAATTCGTCGAGCTGCTTCTCCAGTAAGCGCAGTCGCTGATATTCCTCAACGCTCAGGGGAACTGTGCGCGCGTCCTGCGGTTCCCCCTCTGCGCCCGCTGTCGATTCTTTGCCCTGTGGCATTGACGCGGCAACCGGCATGGCGTGAATCTGCCCTCCGGGCAACGGTGACGTGGTGAAATGATCGCTCACGAGCAAGCTCCCCTAAAATCGGAGCACTCCCTTGATGTGTCCGCCGTGCGGACCGATACGCTCTGCCTTCTCCCTCCAGGGAGAAGCGAAGACCTAAGGTGTCGCTGGTTCCTCGTTCGAACGCTGATGCAAGTATGCGTCGATCTCCGTATCGAACTCCGCGTATTCCTGGTCTTCCAGCCCCGGCAGCATCAGGCGGATGAGCCGGCGAAGCAGCTCGCTTTCCGTCTCGGGCGCGTTGCCGGCGGCGGCGAGAATACCCTGGAACTGGGCGATGGTGCCGGCTAGCTCCTCGGCGGTGAACAGATCGAACTGCGTCGGATAGCTGACCTTGATGAACTCGCCCTCGCGCTGGGCCGTGTTGGTGCCGTTGTCCAGGACGAGTAGCGCCAGCTCAGAGATCTGCTTCTCGGCCCGCCCGAGCATGCCGGCGATCTTGCTCAAGAGGTCGTTGCCGGCGGCCTGATCGAGCCGCTTGGAGATCCCGCTCTGGGCGACTGTACTGCCCGTGGAGCCACCTGAGCCGGCCGGCTTGAGCAAGAGTGCGGCCCGGTCGGCGGCGTCGCGCAGGTCGGCCTTGTTGAGGCGGATGCTCTCTGCGCCCTCCTTGGGGAACGGGACGACGTCGAACCCCTCGTACGTCGCGCTTGCTCCACTGGCATTCTTCTTTTTGGGCAAGAGCCAGTTGGGGCCGATCGGCACGGTTCCGTCCGGCTGAACGTAGTCTTCCGGCCCCTGCAAGAGAGGATGAGCCTGGGTTGTGTCGGAGAGGATGAGCTCGCTGTCGCGATTGTAGTATTCGCGCTGAATTTCGGCGATCGACTCATACCGAGGCAGGCCGATGTTGCGAAATCGCGGACGGCGGCGATCGAAGACGCGGATGATCGGCACGCGGCCATAGGGGTGTGGAATCGGCCCGGCCACGGGCTTCCCGCCCTGATCAAAAAGCGACCAGCCGTGTGCGTCCCAGTATCGCCAGAAGACTGAATTGTCCTCCTGTATTTCACGAACCAGGGCCTGCTGATAACCGCCCAGTCGGTCGAGCGTCCACCAGACGAGGTTCTCCGGCAAAATGTACGAGGCGACGCACGAATCGAGCCCCAGCCGCACTTCATCCGCGCGGCTCAAAACGTGCTCGCCGGGTGGAACCGGAGGATGGTCGATGAGGATGTCGAGCTGTCCTAAAACCAGAAGGAGTGGGGCGACTGTACTCGACATCCAATGATCGATTGATGTTCCCCGACCATCGACGTTTTGCCACCAGGCGAAGAGCCGCTCGGGCCCTTCGCGATGGACCTCGCGACTGTAGATGCGCGAGAGGTGGGCCTCGACGGCTTCCGCCACAAACGTGGGCACCGGCGTGCGGGCACGCCTCAGCTCGTAGTCATCGTCCGTGGCCTGGGTCGCCTGGTCGGACCCCGCGGGCCGGCCGGTGACGATCAAATAATTGGTGTCGAACGACGAGGGGTACTCACGCTTGTGCCGCACCAAATTGCGAACCGGGAGGCCATGCAGGTCGACGCCGTAGACGGCCATCCGGTACGCTTCGCCCCCCTCCCACGAATCCAGCAGCCAGCGCCAGCGAAGCTGGAAGAGAATCCATTCGGGAGCAGGACGATCGATGACCTGACCATCGGGCAGCTCGAGCCGGGGCAAACCACCCTGGCTCGCCAGGTAGGCCAGGATCGCCGAATTGGGTGAAAGTGCCATTGGTCGCTTGTCGCTCCTGTAGTGAGCAGTCAGCAGTCGGCGGTCGGCAGTCGTTGTTAGAGCAATGCTAATGTATTGCTTACATCGACGAGCGAGACGGTTCCGGTTATACCTTATCCCCCAGGGAGAAGGTTCCGCGAACCGGCGGATGAGGGACGCCAAGGCGAGTGGGGAGATGAAGCCCCCTCATCCGGCCTTCGGCCACCTTCTCCCACAGGGAGAAGGGATGACCGCGGACGCCTCCTCGAATTGCTGTCTGCGATGCGCTTGCAAACTCTGCTACACTCAAAACACCCGGCCGGCTCTGGCTCGGGTAAAGCCCTGGCGGAGTTCGCGGCCGCCTTCGAGCATCAGCTTGAGCGCGCCGCGGAGGGCATCGACTAAGTCTTCGTGGGGATGCTGGGGATCGGCCGGATAGTCCATCCACTGGCCCGCGCGTCGGGCGCGGGTGTAGCTTCGCAGTGCGGCGATGAGGTGTTTGCAACGCGGGTGAATG
Source organism: Isosphaeraceae bacterium (assembly GCA_052146555.1). Taxonomy (GTDB): domain Bacteria; phylum Planctomycetota; class Planctomycetia; order Isosphaerales; family Isosphaeraceae; genus Aquisphaera. The sequence continues at coordinate 17,437 of JBKQMU010000111.1, read as the reverse complement.
ACGAGCCGGACCGTACCGTCGGCCGAGCGCACCAAGTTTTCAATCAGACGCAGGCCGTCGGTCACGCAGCCGGGATACTTGGGCCACTGAAGTATGCCCCCCTCACCGGAGAGGCCGCACCGCTGGTACTCGGCGATCACCGTCGGCCCGACAGGATTGCGGGCTCCGCCGGCCGAATCCGTCGAAACCATCCGCTTGGCGCTTCCGCAGTATTGATCGGCCAGAGCGCGAATCGCCCGGGCGCAGCTCTCGGCCGTCTGCCCCTCGGCCAGGTAGTCGGCAAAGACATTCACCTGATCGTAAAAGGGTCCACCATGAGGACGCGACGTCCCTCGAACCTGCAAGAAAACCGCCCCGGTGAAAACGCCGCTATCGACGGAGATGTGTACAGGAAGCGCTGGGTCAAATTCGGCCGCCGGACTACAGTTATCGACCTCATCGAACTGGGTGAACCAGACGCCCTCCGCGCGGGGGCCCTGGCAGAGGTAGTCGCTGGCGAAGACCCGCGCCGAGACCCCCTTGACCTTCTGGATAAGGGCGTCGATGGCATAGTGGCCGCGGCTGCGCTTGGCCTTGGGACGTCCCTGGGGGTCACTATCGCGGTCCTCATGGCACCAGTTCACAAGCGGGCAGAGTGGGCAGTACTCAAGATTCACGCCACTGCGCGAATCCGCACACCGCTCCAAAACCTCAAAGATACAGTAGGAGAAGACGGGAAATTCGCCCCCTCCGCCGCGCTCGAGTAGTGTTGACATCGGCCCGCCCAGCCGGTGCCAGGTTGATGTCATCAAAACACTGGCGCGGCAGCCGCGGAGCTCCATCGCCATGCCCATGGCCGCCTCGCGAATATCCGGATCGATCTCGTCGACCTCGTCGAGCTTGAGGCTGGCGACGTGCGGTCCGCGGACGCTTGTGGGGCTGGCGGCCAGAATCGAGACGCCCGACCCGTTCCTGTATACAGCTTCCGTCTTGAGCAGTCGGCTGATGGTGTCGCGATCGCTTCCCAGGTTCCCCGCGCCCTCCATGATCGCCGCGTGCAGGGCCCGGTAGATTTGCTCGGACTGGGCGCGCGACCCCCCCAAAATACGGGTCTCGTGGCGGGGCTGGAATCGGCTGGCGAGGTGCGTGTCGATGGCCGAAAGAAACGATTTGCCACTACCCCGCGGTCCGTGCCAGAGGGCCAGCGACGGGCGATCGAGCACCTGATGTGCGAACATGTCGAAAGGTGCACAATGCCCCCTGCAGATCGCCCGCGTGGCGATCCAGATTCCGGTGAACCGCCCCACCCAGTGATACAGCTCTCTACGCGTGGCGGGAGGGCGGTTGCGGACCGCGTCAATCAAGCGGCGGATCTTCGTCATCAGTACGGCCGGCCTCAAGGATTTTGGCGGTCAGCTCGGGGTCGATGTCCGGCGGCTTGGATTCTTCCGCGTCGTTGGCGCCGGGCTTTCCTTCGAGCCTGATCCAGATCTCCTGGATGGCCCGCACATTTCCTTGATCGGCCTGATCGAGCAAGACCTCGACCAACCGGTGCCTCCAGGTTGCATCGGAGCTGTAGTTCTCGTCGAGGTAGAGCTGGAGCATGGCTGTCAGCCCTGCGTCCGTCTCATGTCCCGCGGCGGGCTGCCAGCTCGGTCGAGACCGCGATCGATCACACCAGATCACCGGCGGCGATAGCGAGGTGGCGGACCGCTCATCCGGCTGGCCGTCGGGCCGGGTCGATCTGGAAGCCTCTTCATCAGGTCTCTTCTTACGTGGACTGGACATCGAATATGTCTGGAGCGGCCGGGCAACTGTGGTGGAGTGATAAGGTGGCTGTGGTGGAGCGATAGGGACACCACAGGAACCCGATGATCGCCTCGCGCCAAAGAGCACGCCAAAGCTATGTCGCCTGCGGTATTCTGCGCTAGCCACTCACTGCTTTGGAAGGTCTTGCGGTCGCAGAATTCGGCGGCCTCAGAGACCTGCGCTGAAGAGCTGGAGTAGAGGTATCATTTCTTCGGCGCTGCCCCGTTCTCTCGACGCACCGGCTTGGTCGCCTGGTGTTCCGCGCATTTCGCTGCGTGCTCGAGGAGCGGATTGAGCATCTCGCGCATGAGCACTTGCTGCTTGAGTTCCTCCGCGGCCCTCACATCCAAAAGCGACAGGTGCGATTCCAGGGCGGAGAGTATTCGCGAAAACTGCCGCTCCCGGGTCGCCTCTTGCTGCCTGTAGTTCTGTCGCAGCTCGAAAACAACCCCGCGGTAGTTCCGCTCGGCCTGCAACAACGCCACGTTCATCCATAGGATCAGTCCAGCCAGCAGGACCAAGGCCACAATCTGGGGCCTGCGGGTCATCCACCATCTCCAATAATCACGAAGATCACGCATCGCGCTTCTCCGTTTCGGTCTCAATCTCATCATCAAGATGCAATTCCGGCACGGTGGGGAGAGATCCCACGGCGGCATGCGCTGCCTTCGCCCAGTTGTAGAGTTCGAGGATTCCACAGTGCGTACGGCAGCTCCGGAGTTTGATCTTCAAGAGCGCGACCTCGTGGTCGCGTTGCTTTTGACGGTCAGTCCAATAATCCTTCGTGAGGGCCGAGATCGCCGCGACCAGCCCGGCTCCGCCCAGGAGGAACGAGCCGGTGCCAACTGAGCCGTCACCCGACGAAATCTCCGCGATCACCGCGGCCCCCGTGGCAACAAGTCCACCCATGAGCGTAACGGTTTTCACCGTGATTTCCGGTACCAGGTTCATACGATTGTGTTGTTGAAAGCAGCGTTTCAAGTGGTAAATCGCAGCTTTGCATAACAGTCAATACCGCATTCGTTTGTTATCTGCAACGTGCCATTTGAAAAGCTTGAACCATCAAAATCTCCATTCGGACGTGCCGGCGCGAGCATTGCTGCTCTCGTCGTGAAACTGGCGGACCGGCCGAACGTCGGTTGCCGCCCTGGTCTGCTTCGGCGCGGGTTTGTGAGCCCGTTCTTGCCCTCGTCGGAAGATCAACAGATCGAGCGGCGTGGCGGGGTCAGTGAGCCGCGCCCCGGAGCGGTTTACAGCTAGGTTGCAGACAGGCGGGTGCCTACTTACCTTCTCCCTCCAGGGAGCGGGGGGAACCCCGCGCGCGGAGTCGGGCCGAAGGCCGGATGAGGGGGCCTCATCTCCCCCCTCGCCTTCGCGTCCCTCATCCGCCGCTTCGCGGCACCTTCTCCCGGGGGGAGAAGGTAGAATCGGAACCGTCTCGCTCGTCGATGTAAGCAATTCATTAGCAAAGCGCCCTAGAGCGCCCAACGGCATCAATCAACCGGGACGCTTGACGGCGGCCGGAGGCTGGATCTGCGCCTTCACCTGGGTCGCGACCTTGTCAAGGTCCAGCCGCAGGCTCAGCGCGGTGGCCCCACTGAAGACCACCAGCAGCGCCTGGAGAATCTGTTCGACGCCAGCGCTGTAGTTCTTCGCCAGGATCAATCCCAGGCCGGAGACGACGGCCATGATGACCGAGGCATAGGTCTTGTAGTCGCTGACCAATTTCGAGATAACCGTGATCACGTTCATGAGTACTGAACCTCTCATCTGGTGCGCGAGGACATCGCAGCCGTCGCGACCGGACTGGTAAGCCGATCCAGCCCGGCACCGCGTTGGAGTTGGGGTTTCCGTTAGAAGTGAAGACTGCTCCAAAAACTCTCGGAATAGAGCAAGTAGACCGTCGCGGTCAGAAACAAGGCCAGGGTGACCCAGTCTTCGCCCGAGCACGAGACAAATAGACGTGGAAGCAGTCGCCAGGCAGCAGGGGTCGTGGCTTTGGGCACCGTGCGCCACGAGCGGTGGGCCGGGTCGCGTCGGGTCTTGTACAACATGGCTCGGGGTGCCTGTAAGGTGTAATCAGGAACATTCCGTCGAGTTCGCCGTGCGTGGGTACCACGCTTGCGCCAGAGCTAGCGTGACGGTGCTGACTGAAGCCGAAGCTCACACCGCACGCTCACGCGGACGTGAGCGTGGCACTCGGATTTGTCTCTGCGGGCAGAGCCATTACTCACGTCGCCGCTCTCACGCGGCATCGTGATATTGCCAGTGTTTCGGAATCACGCGCTTGACAAACCCGGGGGCTTTGGAAAGAGCCCAGGAATCACCTTCGGCGAGAATCCCTTCGATGACCGGCCTCTCGGCCCAGAATGAGAAATTCGGCTGGCCGAGGCCGAGCGGACCATCGGGGACATTCGGTCCCCAGCTCTGGAGGATGCACGCCCCCTCGCGGTCGAACCGCACCGCCGCGATCGACATGCAGTGCCCCCAGACTCCCTGGGCCTGTACAAATCCGTCGTTGTCGCGGTGGAGCGTGAACCCTTGATTCGTACAGATCGTCACCGGATAGCCACTGGAGAGCGCGGCGACCAGCTCGTCCCATGTGGAAACCTGCGCAGCGCCTCCGAGCTTGAACGCCTTGGCCTCTTCCTTCACTTTCTCAGGCGCTCCGGTTTGGCCCCACTGCTTGGCGCGGTCGCCACTGTAGGTTCCGTCCGTGCCGAGCATCTGCCGGCTCACCATCCCGATGGTCGTCATGGCCTTCACGGCCGCCGCGCCGTACGAACCGTCACCCTGCCCGAGAATGCCGGCGACTTCACGCGATGTCGCGTAAATGAACTCGGTGTCGGTCTCACGGTACTCGTCCGGCGCGCCCACGGCAATCTCGATGCACTGCAAGAGATCGTTGGCATGCCCGTGACCGAACGATACACAGTCGCCAATCTGCTGAGCCGGATAATTCGGGTCCTTGCCCAAAACGTCGCGCCAGGCTTTGTACAGTAAGATCGGCGAGGAAGACGGCGGCTGGCAAAACAGGTGCGGTGCAGCGCCAGCCAGCGATGGATACGCGCTGGCGCAGGCCCGCTGGATCGCATCGATGCCCAACCAGCCGTGCACGAAATGGGAGGGTAGCCGATCGCTCATGAATGACCTCGCGAGATGTTAGGTCCGTTGTGCGGACCGGATGCCGACGGTGGAGGATCGGTCCGTCGAGCGGACCCTACGAGATGGCAATGCCAAGAGTATTGGAGCGGTTTATAGTTGAGTTGCAGACAGGAGGGTGCCTGCTTACCTTCTCTCTGGAGGGAGCGGGGGGAACCCGGGGAACCCGCTTGCGGGTCGCGGGGTCGGGCCGAAGGCCGGATGAGGGGGCCTCATCTCCCTGCTCGCATTCGCGTCCCTCATCCGCCGCTTCGCGGCACCTTCTCCCGGGGGGAGAAGGTAGAACCGGAACCGTCTCGCTCGTCGATGTAAGCAATGAATGAGCACAGCGATCTAAGGGACAGACCCGCGTCGTCGGGCTACTTCTGAGAAGATCCGCCGAGACCGACCGCGAAGCCACGAAAGGCGCGAGACAGTTCTTGACGCTGGGCCGGTGTGATCGCCGATGGATCTTGCCCCTCGGGCAAGATCTTGACGAGCTCGGGCGTGATCAGGCGGTCGAAGAGACTGGTCCGCCCCGCGTCCCACGCGGCGCTGACGTTCTGCACTGCCTTGTCAATTGGCTGACCCGCTTCGAGGGCCCCTGCCCCCTCCATCCAGGCCGTCGCGTACGCCTTCCCGAGTTGGGGCAAATAGGCTTTCCCCAGTGCAACAAATCGGGCGTCAACCGCGGGGACCACCGGCGCGACGCCAGCGTCTGAAGAGTCAAGCGCCGTCCGCACCCCGACGGCCAGTCCAGCGCCCAGGGCAGCAGAACAAACAACCAAGAACACCGCCCTGCCGGCAACAAGACGCGAAGCCAACGATTTGATCATGCTGATGAACATTATTATGTCTGTACTAGGTAGTGGGTCGTGGAAAGACATCCGCAAGCGTGTGCATACTGACTGAAGCCGAAGCTCGCCCCACACGCTCACGCGGACGTGAGCGAAGCACCTGGCACTTTCATTCGCCTCTCCCCTTGCACTGGGGGAGGGTCTCCGTCCGGAGCAATCCCAATCCCGCTCTCAAAAGTGCGGCCCGGCGCCCTTCCTGCATACGTCGGCGGCGTTCTTTGCGCGTCTCCCCTCCGCCGGAGCTAGGAGCGGTCGGCTGGGGCGGCTTGGGCTCGGGAGGCGGATCGGTGCTCGAATCGCGCTTCAGCGCGGGGTGGTCGTCCATCCCGGACTGGGAACAGACCATGCAGCAAAAGATGGAGCCCGGCCGGATCGGTCCGTGATGAGGGCAGGTCGACTGAGGCGTCAGCGGCCCGATCGGAAAGAGCGGAACTAGCCGCGGCGGGTACCGTGGGTCCTCGAGAGGAGACCGGACCGCCGCCCCCTTGCCGGTTTTGGGACTCGCCTCGCTACTGCGTTCCCGCAACGTCCTATGAGTAACATCCTGTGCACTAGATTTGCCTAAACGGGATTCCCGTTCGCGAAGAGTTGCCCAAGAGATGCCCTGCTGGACCCTCCGCCGGCTCAATCCCTCGCGTCGGGCGATCTCCTTCGTCGCCTTGCCCTCGCGCACCTGCTGCAGCCAGAAAGCTTCGCGAGCCTGGACTGCCAGCGAAAGCTCGGCCCGACTTCGCGCCTTACGCTGACGCTGGCTCCGCGCGTGCCATGTTGCACTGGCCATCGTGGTCGACCCTCAGCCGCCCGGCCGCGGTCGAAACCTATACTTAGGATATGCCTACTTTGGCTATGTCGTTCATGCAAACTGGCAAACTTTGCGCGATCGTCAGCGCAAGCCTAAGGGCGATCATGAGTTTCAGAATGAATTGAAATTCCGGACATGCGCACTAGAAAATGCGCGCCCTGGGTAATTTGTAGCGCACAATGGGAAGGGGGTTAGCATCCCGTCGACCGTGATTGATTCCTCAACCATGCAGTCCGCCCGGCCTCGGTCGAGGATGCGGCCCCCTTTTCCCTGAGACACGAGCCGGAAAGCCTCCGGTGGGCCGTGGGAGGACCGGACCAGGGATGTTTCATTCTCTGGGAGAGGCGCCACAGCTTGCCCCCTTCATCCGGCCTTCGGCCCGACCCCGCAAGCGGGGCTCCCCCCGCTCCCATTGGGAGAAGGTAAGACGATACCTTCTCCGCCCGGGAGAAGGTGCCGCGCAGCGGCGGATGAGGGGCACCGAGGAGCTGGCGGTCATTGAGCCCCCCTCATCCGGCCTTCGGCCCGACCCCGCGACCCGCACGCGGGTTCCCCGGGTTCCCCCCGCTCCCATTGGGAGAAGGAAAGACGATACCTTCTCCCCTCGGGAGAAGGTGCCGCGCAGCGGCGGATGAGGGGCACCGAGGAGCTGGCGGTCATTGAGCCCCCTCATCCGGCCTTCGGCCCGACCCCGCGACCCGCACGCGGGTTCCCCGGGTTCCCCCCGCTCCCATATGGGAGAAGGGAAGACGATACCTTCTCCCCTCGGGAGAAGGTGCCGCGCAGCGGCGGATGAGGGGAGTCCAGCGCCAGAATGAAACAGCCCTGCGGGCCGCCCCTACCCTCATTTTTCCAAGGGGAGAAAGGAGGAACGGCTCTCTTCGCTGCTCACGTAAGGGCGGGCCCAGAGCACGCCCCCCTTGTGCGGGATGAGACGGAAGCGACGCCCGGGCACTCCTTGCGGATGTGCAAGGACTAGATCGGCCCCTCCCGGCGATGTCTGCCAGTCGGCCGGTGGCTGCGCGGGGACCACGACCCGGAACATGAACGCCACGTGGCAGGCACTGCCGGCGATCACAAACACATGGAAAACTTCATGCGAGCCGAAGACGCCGGGTGCAACAACCGGCCAGCCCGCTAAATTGATCAATGCACCGACGCTATAAAAGACGCCTCCCAGCGGCAACGGGAGCAAGCTCAGGTGGCTCAGGCCGCGGGCCAGCTCGCGGTAGCAGAAGAGCACGCCCCAGCCCATGGCCAGGTAGATGGTCGTGGACAGCCAGGCGGGCAGCACGCCCCGGATCCCAACCAATAAGCTACAAGTGGCGGCCACGCCCCAGACGGTCGCCAAAGTCCAGCGCCGCCAGACACCCCGAAAGAGCGCCCAGGCGGCCGGCGTGTACGTGCCGGCGATCAGGACGTAAATGCCCATGTGGTCGAGCTTGCGCAAGACCGGCACCGCCTCGGCCCCGGCCCAGGCGCCGTGGTACAGCGCGCTACTGCCATAACAAACCACCAGGCTAAGCCCAAAAAGGCAGAGGGCCAGGCGTTTGCCCTGCTCGTACCGGGACGGCCTGCTCCCAAACGGATCGCGCCAGAGCCGGTGGAAATGCCCGAGGAGCGCCAGGGCCAGCACCATCCCGATGCCATGGCTCCAGGCACTGGCCGGTTCTCGAAGCTCCAGATGCAGCATGGCAACCCCGCTTGAGCCAGGGACATAGGGCGTCATCGAAGAACTTTCGACAGCCGCCACGGCCCCTCTTGAACGATTCCCGGGGACGCCCGGAAACGGCGTTCGGATCTCAAGCGGACACAATTCAACAGCCTCTACGACTTGCCTGTTCCCAAGATCCTCAAGATCCTCTACTGCCTCGAAGCCCGGCGGCGGGACCAACCGTAGGCCAAGCCCGCGATACACGCGGTTCCTAGCAGCCACGCGGAGAATGGTTCGGGGACGGCAGATGCCGGCGCAACGGCGAGCACCCAAGGGTCCGTTCCGCCCACTTGGGGGTTTTCGGTGTACCACAAACGATCGCCATTTTTCCCGTCCGCCGAGTAAGAGCCCTCCAGATTGAGCTGCTCTGCGGTGGGGCTGGAGAGATAACGAACCCACTGGAAGTCGTTTGATGGTGCCTCACCGCCTACAACCTCGAGTGACAGTCGGGTTTCGCTAGAGGCGCTGGTCGGGGCGCTCAGGGTAATATAGGTTGGGGTAGCTTGTACGCCTGCTACGAAGACCACGGCTCCAGGGCTTGTAGAACTGAAGGTGTAGGCGTCTGGTTTGCCTTGATCGAACGTCACCGTCCACGACTTGATGTCAGCCTCGGTGAGAGGACCGATGATACCATCGGTCGTTATGGTCCCTGAGACTGTGTGGCCGTTCTGGTCGGACGGATAGTTCTGGACGTCATAGATCGAGTCGGCTCTGATCGTCCGAGGAACTGCGAGCAGCAGGCAAAGGGTCGCAGTAGCAAAACTGAGATGTCTCATGATCGCGCTCCTCCATGCTCTGTTTCCAGCGCATTGGGCACCCAGACGGGAGGCGTCGGAATCGCAGCCGCCCGGGATGGGACAGGCGAAATGGTTCGGGAGACGAGGGCCGCTTTGGACCCTCACCTCCCTCCTGCTGTCTAAGGCTCGAATCGTTTCAGCCCAGAGTCTCCTGCTGGAGGTCGGTAAAGAACCGTCCCCAACGAGGGTATGGGGCGTCTGTCACATCCACCCGGTGATGGGGTGTTCGTTCAGAAGGCGCCACACCCGACCTCGGTTTCGCCCGACCAGCTCCTCCGAAACCCCGCGGCCGGATCCTGCCGAAAGCAGGTTGTAACGCGAACTGTAGAGTACCGGAGCGATCGCAGTCAAGCGGTATCCAACTTTTTTGTGCGCAATTTCCTCTTGGATATGTTGCTTTGCGAGCGACGTGAGAAGCGTCCGGCACTGCTCCGGGCGAAATGAGCCGCGGACCGACAACGACCCAGGCACGGTCCATGCCCCTCTCATCCTCTAGCTTGCCTGTCCGCAAAATCCGCCTTACCGCCAATCCCGGCGGCGGCGGGACCAACCGTAGGCCAGGCCCGCGGCACACGCGGTCCCCAGCAGCCAGAGAGATGCCGGCTCGGGGATGACAGATCCTGAAGCGATGAGATCCTGCGAGATCCCGTAGAGGACGTGGCGGGTTCCTACACTATCGGGTCCGAATGCGACCCAAGTGCTGTCCGACACGCCAGAGAGGCCGACCTCGGCCAGGTCGGGGCTGCCCAAGGTAAAACCTAGAGTCCCAGTGCCGTCGGGATTCGTGCCGGTCCAGACCTCGCTGGCGGTTGTGACCTTGCCGCTGACATCGACGTCAATGGAATGCAGAAGAGTGCCCGACCATAGCCCCGACGTGGTCGTGAAGGTGGTGACTTGCGTGCCGTTGACCAGGTAGACGGGGTCCTGGGACTGTCCGACGTTGTCGATCGCATTGACCCCAGACGTCGATGAACTGCCGATCAGATTGCCCGCGGCCGTCGATGGAGTGCCGCTTCCACTGTCCGCGGCCGTCGATGCGATCGCGGACCACGTGACCACGCTGCCGTTGTACGTGGCCCCGCCCGCCTGAATATTCACAAAACTGTTGTAGTCGGCGATGTTCGAGGAGGTCGCGGTCGTGCCTCCGTCGGTGACGATGGCGAAACGGAAATGCGCGCCGGGGCTGAGCACCGACGGGGTCTGGAGCATGGCGCCGGCCTCTGCCTGGCCACCTGCCCCCAACCCGAACCAGAAAATCGCCGTGACCAGCGCCAGCCGCCGTGCCATTGTGTTCATCGAAGGATTCCTTGAACTGGAGCACCTGTCGTGAAGGAGCTGCACGGAACCTCGCTTTTGACCGGCCTGCCAAGCCGAAGGCGCCGCGGCCAGGTCCCGCCGAAAGCCCGAGCTGTCGCGAACTGTAGAGTGTCAGAGAGGCCGCAGTCAAGCCATATCCAACATCTTTCACGATCTCTTCCACGACGTGTTGCTTAACTTAAACGCGGTGGAACGCGTCCGGCATCGATCCAAGCGGGGTGAGCTGCCAACCGACGGGCCAAGACGGTCGCCTCGCCCTAGTCGTCAATCTGTCCCTAGTGTCCCTAGTGTCCCTAGTGTCCCGGGCGCCCTGCCACAATTTCATCCAGGCGCGATGCTTCCCTGAGTTGCTCGCTGTTTTTTCACCATTTCGCGCTCTAACCTCGAATTTCCAGGACCACTAGGGACAAGCTCGAAAAAAAAGCCCAAGTTCCGGTGCCCCAAGATGATATGTTGTCCCTGGAACATTTGGTCAGTCCCGGGACAAGGGGGGACAGACGAGGCGCGGTCCGGGCGCCATCTTGATCGGTGTGGTGAGCAGTCCATAATGAAGCGATAGTGAGCGTTTGTATCGAAGTGAGGGCAGCTCGCGCGATGGGACCGGTCGAATTTGGCGGCGTCGACTCCGAGCACCCTGTCGCGACGGACAAGAATCATTACCGCTACTTCTTTTATGGCAAGCACCATGCTCAGCACGAAAGCGACGAAGCCCAGTGGCTGCGCCAGTTGTGGGGTGATCCGGAGTTCCAGATCTTCAATCAGGCGGACAAGTTCGACATCCTTGGCGAGAATGGAGACCTCTTCGGCCTGAGGCGGGACGCTCAGGGCAGGGTCCTACCGTTGGGCACACGTGGGGAAGAGGTCGCGGAGTTTCCCAGGGCGCGCGAAAATGACGCATGGCACGGTTATCCGATGTGGCCGATCAGCAGGAAGGATCCGGAAGGCCGCCAACGGCTTCCGGTTCCCAGGGCCGCTCTGAAGAGAATGGTTGAAATTGGGTGGCTGACTAAGGGGCAGAGCAAGCGCTCCCAGGCGGGAAAGAGAATCTTCAAGAGGAGCTTATGAATCACCGAGTAGTCAGCGGCGTTTGTCACGCGCCGCCTGGCGAGGAAATTTCATGGGCTGGTATCTGTCCTTGGACAAATCAACTGTGCCTAGGGACTGAGAGCGGCCGTCTGTACCTTGCAACGAGGCCCGCCGGAGACCAAAACACGCCTGCTAATGGCGACGAGATCGTCAGCGAGCCCGTCAATGGTGTCGCCTTCTCGGGTGACTTGGTCGGTGTGAGCAGTCGCAGCGAGGTGGCTGTACTCCGGCGCGGTGAGGACGGCGAACTTGAGCGTTTGCAAACTCGCTTCCAGGGCGGTGCCCACGGAATCCTGGCGTTGCCCTCGGGAGGCTTTGTCGCTCCGCTGGGGACGGGTGGACTCTTATTCCTCACGAAAGAGGAAGGGAAGATCGCCTCGCGGGTGAGCCGCATCGAAGGAGGGCGCCCAAACTTCTATAAGATGGCGCTGCTGTCCGAGGCGAGAGGCTCGAGCGTGCTGGCATGCGCTGCGCAGGATTCTGGGCTCTTCGCGATGACCGTCGAAGCCGGCCGAGTGACCACGCTCGTCTCTCATGAGTTTCCCGGCATCGACGTTGTGGACGTCTGCTCCCTGAATTCAAAGGACAATCCTCAAGCCGCCGTTGCCCTCAACCATGACGGGAGCCTTTTGTTCTTTCCCGACGTCCTCGGAAAGATGACGCTGCCTCCGATCCACTTCTTCGACACGCGCGGAGTACCTTACACGGTGCTCTCGGCACAGGGGCACGTCTTCGTCTTGAACAGCGGGGAATTGATCGTGATCCCGTCTCTGGCAGCCAAGTTCCTGCAAGGCGAGCGGATGGACCAGCCAACCGATTCCTTTTTCATGCCCGTGCCAGCCGTCGACGTCTTTCTCTGTGGCGAAGAAAGCGTGCTCTTGATCGAGGAAGAGGAGTCCATCGAATATCGCGTTGCCGATCTCGTCGGGCAGGTTTCTGACCCGGACCAAAGGACGTTGCTGACGCCCACGTTGCCCATCCCGGCCTGGCGAACGATCCAGCAGCAACCGATGGTGTTCGTCCCCGCCGCTTGACAGACCCCACTCCGCACCCCAATCCTGAAAGCCTACCTCTTCTACCCCTCCGTGCCCTCCGTGTTCTCTGTGGTTAACCACCCGTCATCACCATCCCGTATTCGCAATACTCAGTGCCCGCGTCTGCTGAATGTAAATGTCAGCGTAGTGACCACGGTGGGCCAGAAGCTCGGCGTGGGTCCCGCGCTCGATGATCTGGCCGGCTTCCAGAACGACGATCAAGTCACAATGCCGCACCGATGAAATCTTGTGGGAGACGATCAGGCAGCTCCGGCCGGGCAGGAACCGGTCCAGAGCCTGCTGAATTCGGGCCTCGGTCTCGGCGTCCAAGGCGCTCGTGCAATCATCCAAGAGCAAGATGGCCGGGGAGGCGACGATCGCCCGCGCCAGGGCCAGCCGCTGGCGCTGGCCTCCCGAAAGCGAAAATCCTCTCTCGCCTACGGGAGTATCGAGTCCATCGGGGAGGGCCTCGACGGTCCCGGCGAAGTCGGCGATCTCCAGCGCCCTTTGCATGCTTGCCAGGGACGCCTCGGGGTTGGCGTAGAGAAGGTTGGTGCGGATGGTCCCCTCGAAGAGAAGCGACTGCTGGGGCACGAGCGCCACGGCCCGCCGCAGATGGGCCAGCTTGAGGTCGCGGACGTCCACGCCGCCAAAGAGCACCGAACCACGCGAGACGAGGTCGGACTCTTGACCTTCGGGAATGTCGTAGAGCCGCGGGGCCAAAGCCAAAAGCGTCGACTTACCCGCCCCGCTGGGCCCCAGAATCCCCACCCGCATCCCCGGCTCGATCCGCAGGCTCACCGACTCCAGCACCCGCCGCGGACCCGCGTTTGCGTTTTCGCAAAGATCACGGCGCGAGTTTGCGTCTTCGCAATCAGCGGTCTCGGTGTCTTCCCGGCGGCGGGGATAGGCGAAGGAGACGTCGCGGTATTCGAGCGATCCCCGGCTGCGACGGATCGGCCGGGCGCCCTCGCGGTCGCGCACCGGCTCCGGCTCGTCGAAGATCTCGTACAGCCGCTCCAGGGAGACCTGGGTCGCCAGGGCCGTCGCCTGGAACTGCGTGAGCCTGACAATCGGCGCGTAAAGCTGGCCGACCAACGTATAAAAGGCGAGCAGCTCGCCGATCGTGAGAATCTTCTGGCCGACCAAGACCACGCCGTAGCTGATCACCAGTACCGTCCCCAGGCCGCTGATCGAGGTCGCCAGCGCCCCCAGCGAGGCCGCCGCGCGGGTGTTGGCCCACGACAGCGCCCGGTGCCGGTCGATGCGCTCATCCAGGGCAGCCAGCTCGGCCTCCTCCTTGGCGAACGACCGGACCACCCGCACCGCCGAGACACGCTCCGAAAGCAAGGCGTAAAGGGCGGCCACCTGGGCACGAATCTCATCGGAAAGCTTGCGCAAGCGGGCGAAGAAGAACCGCTGGTTGACCGCGTACAGGGGCACGATAAAGAGCGCCACCATCGCCAGCCGCCACTGCAGCCAGACCAGGACGCAGGCGATGGCCATTGAAAGGATCAAGTCGCTGGCGAGCTGGATGATGCCGCTGCGGATGAACATGAGGATGCTGCCGACGTCGCTGGTGACGCGGGCCATCAGCCGGCCGGTCTGCTGGCCGTCAAAATAAGCCATGGGCAAACGCATGAGCTTGCGATGCAGGGCGCTTCGGACCGAGACGACGAACTCTTGGCTGATCCGGCCCATGAGCGCAGAGGTCCGCCACGAGATGGTCGCGCGCGCCAGGTGCAAGGCCGCCGTCGCCCCCAGCGAGAGGAGGATCGCGGCCTTGATCTCGGCCTTCGTCGGGACGCTGCCGGCGATCGTTCCCGTGTTTGCGCTCCCGCGAGCCGCAAAGGCCACGAGCTTGTCCACCACCCATCCTTGCAAGAGCGGGATGGGGAGCAGGAGGACCGATTGCACCAGCAAACCGAGCATGCCCAGGACGATCGCCGGGCGATAAGGCCTGAGGAAGTCGGCCTCGAACCGCACCAAGGGAGCACGGTCCGAAGGAAGGGGATCGATCTCGGGAATGGGCGGTCGGATCGTCACGGGTTAGCCTGGGATTCTTCCCTCGTTCCCTTGATCACCGAAGATTTTTCCGAGCACTTCCATGAATTCGGTGAGGTTGAAGTCCGGTCGATAAAGTGCGTGCTCCCGAAGCCGGATCATTCCAGGCGCACTGAGAGCGGCGAACGATTCCGCGACGATTCCTCTGCTTCGCTTCACGGGCGAGTGGTCCCCATAGACCTGTCCAAGCCGAACCGCCCTATCGTACTCGTTCTCCGTCATCATGGCGACCGAGGCATAAAGATCCAGCGAATGGTGTCGGCCGAGCTGCTTGTCGGATTCATCTTTGGCCGACTCATCCTTGCGGTCGTCAAAGGCGTGAAGCTTCATCATCAGGTAGGTGAACGCTTGCGGCACGAACACCCTAGCCGTATGCGATTCCCCCCCGGAGAGCCGGCCTGCAAGGTCCACGGGCATCAGGCCTTTCTGGATCTCGATCGCCTCCTCAGTCCTGTAGGCATGAAACGTGACGTTCTTCCCCTTGGGACGGACCCTGGGACCCTTGATGTGCAGAGCATCTCGAAATTCATCGTCGATCGGTCCGACCAGTAGATCGAGCTTGATTTCCTGAGGGATTCCAACGACCACGACGGTTCGTACCCACTGAAGGTACTTGGCTTTTTCCAGGGGTACATAACCCAGCTTCGCCAGGGCCGCAACGAAAATCTGTACCCGGCCTGAGTCGGCGACTATCTCTGCGCGAAAGAAGAGGTCGATGTCATTGGTCGAGCGCGCCTTGGGAAGCTGATCGAAGAGTGTTCTTAATCCTTCCTTCTCGATCTGTTGCCGTTTCAGGACGAGTCCCAGGCCCCCGCCGATGATCAAAGGGATGTCGTGTGGGTGTAACTTGTGATGAAGATCGAGCAGGCTCATCTGGAGAGGGTCCATCAAACCCCCTCCGCCGGACGGTACTCTCGCAGCTTCTGCAAGATGAGCCGCCTGACCTGCCCGGCCGTCTCCTGGTCCCGCTTGTCTCCCTGCATTAGCTCCAGGTAGACCTGGATCGGCGAGGCCGTGAGACCCTCCTGCTGGTCGAAGTAGACATACCTCGCGCGGGTTTCCCGGATCTCGACGTCGGCAAAACGCGATGTTTCGACGAGCGAACTTCCCAGCCACCTGAGTGCACTTTCGAGATCGGAGCAGTAAAACGACTGCTCCGAGCCGCGCGCCATGGCGGCATAGGCTCGCACCGAATCGGCCCCCGTGCGGACCACGCGGTTCCCGGTGGCTCTCGCCCACTCCTCGAGCTTACCTCTTAAGCCCTCGGCGCTGAGATTTGACTTTCCCTCGAATACACGTGTGAATTCCGGCAACTTATAATTTCTCTCGAGCAGATCCAGCAGCTTCTCTGGCTGGAGCAGTCGTAGCCTTCGGTTCAGAAACTTAGGCTCTCGCTTTCGCTCGATAATCAGGTCGTTCTCCAGCTCAATGCAGACCTTCGACACGGTGGCGAGTGTCAGTTCCCCTCCACGGTGGTGGATTTCCTTGAGAACTTCTCCCACCGATCTGAATTCCGCTCGCAGCAGGAAGACCGCGGCCCCGATGGAACTCTCTCGGCGGTAGATGTTCTTGATCCCGGCGCTTCTGGGATACTTGTTCGGAAACCCTCTATGGTAAACGAATAATTCTCCTGGCACGATCAGGACGCCATTTCCACACATGTCAAAACCGCTTACTTCTTCGTCAATGAGAACCTGCAACCCCTGATCCTGGATGTACGGTAAGAACACGAGCGGATGAAGTTCGCCCTCTCGGCACGCGGCGCGAGCCTGATCGATCGCGGACCTCATGATCTTCGGTGTTGACAGCGCCTTTGCCTCGACCCCAAAACCAAAGTGCCGCCCCTTCCAGGTGAGAACCAGAATCGCGTCCAAGATGCGGCCGCCGATCTCTTGGGGCTCGATTCGAACTTCGGCGACCGTCAGCGGTCGCAGCCAATCTAGCCCGTTCTGCAACCAGCCAAGCATGGTGTGCTCGTCCACTATTTTCCCAATGTCAGGTTCTTTCTTGCGCAAGATAATTGGGCCATAAAGGAGAATACTTCCGGGGGTAGCTAAGGCTCTTGCCCCCTCGCTTTATTTTCCTATTATGCCTTATTTTCTTACTCAAGAAAACGGTGCAGTTTAGGAAAGTAACGGGCCACCGGTCGCCGCTGCTGCAGGCTCTGGCCAGGATGTTTTATCTTCCCTCTCCAACCGGTTCGCTCGGCCGGCGGGTGGGCTTTTTGGTCCGCGGCTTGTCCTAGTTGGCTTCCGGCTCCGCCGCGCCCTATGGTTTTTGGCAGAGCCGGCGGTAGAGGCCGTTCGTCTCGGCTAAGAGCTCGGCGTGGGTGCCGCGCTGGACGCTCAGGCCGCCGGCCGGCCGCGCAATAGGTTGGCAAGCGCCGCCTGGATGAGGAATTCGCTGGCGGTATCGAGCGAGCTGGTGGCCTCGTCCAGCACGACCAGGGCCGGGTCCTTGCAAACCGCCCCGGCGATGACCAGCCGCTGCCGCTCGCCCTGGCTGAGCGTGTGACCTTCTTCGCCGACGATCGTCTCATAGCCCCGGGGCAAAGCCAGGGCGACGTTGTGCACAAGCGCAGCGCGGGCGGCGGCTTCGACCTGGGCCGGCGAGGCTTCCGGAAAGCCGTAGCGGATGTTCCAAACTAAGCTCTGGCGGAAGACGACCGGGTCCCGGGGACCACGCCGACCTGCTGCCGCAAGGCCTGGGTTGCTATACCCCGCGCGTCCCTGACTGAGACATTCCCGCTCCCCGCGTAATCTGATACGCTTGGGCCGTTTCTCGTAAGGATGTTCACCGAGATCGAGTCCCCATGCAAGGATGCGCACCATGGCTTG
>JBKQMU010000110.1:0-6129 GCA_052146555.1 Isosphaeraceae bacterium | reverse complement strand
CGTCCGTTTTGGCCGCAGCATCAAAGATCGGCTTGTAGTCGATGTGGCCCCGTCCCAATTGTGTACCTTGAGGCCTCAAGTCCTTAGCCAGCGAGGTGCTCACTTTGCTCCCCGCCACAAAATCTTTGATGTGCAGCATCTTATAGCGATGTGGAAAATTCTGGAAATATTGAGCTGGACTGTATCCCGCTGCGATCATCCAGCCGCAGTCGAGTTCGAAGGCGACAAGGGCCGGATCAGTCTCCTCGAGCAAAATGTCATAGCCGACCCTATGCTCGTCTAGGGCTTTGAATTCAAAGTTGTGGTTATGGTACGCGTACTGCAAGCTCGCTTGCTTTGCCTTTTGTCCGAGATCGTTGATGAGCGCGGCCAGTTTCTTATAGTCGTCGAGGGTTGGCGGGGAACCGGCGGTCGGCGGAAATAGCGCGGAGCTTACAGCGAAGTGGGCGCCGACAGTATGTGCATCGTCGAAGACTTGACCCAGATCAGGAGAATTCATCTGAAGATGAGCGCTATGACAGTTCAGGCCAGCTGCGTCGAGTGCTTCGCGAAACTGCTTCGCTGTCTGACCGGCGAATCCAGCTGTTTCTACCTCCTTGTATCCGATCGCACTGATCTGCTTTAACGTGCCACTCACATCTTTTTCAAGGGCGTCAGCGACGGTGTAGAGTTGCAGACCGATCGGTAATCCCAGGGGTGTTGCCCGCACCGGCTGCGCGAGCGAAGTTGCCAGCGTGGCTGCCGCCACTGTTCCTCGTTGCAAGAACTGGCGTCGAGATATTGGGTGCATCGATATCTTCCCTTTCCTCGTGTCGTCAGCGAGAATCACGATACGCTCGCTCAGACAACGCGTGCATCAGACAGAAGTTGGACCGCGGGATACTACCATCCATCAGATGCGCTTGGCTGGGGCCCGGTGTATGGAGCACACGTAACGGTCGAAATTCGAGACGCGGAAGGACGTTTGGTGCCGGACGCAGACAACGAAATCCAATTCGACATTCAAGGCGAAGGCAAGATCCTCGGAGTGGATAACGGAGATCCGCAGGACCACGAGGATTACAAGTCCAATCGGCGGAGAGCCTTCATCGGACTGTGCTTGGCACTTCTCCAGTCGACTGCCGTGTCCGGACAGATAAGGATCGCAGCTTCATCTGCTGGTCTCCTAACCAACACCCGCGGAGAGTTACATAGGCAGAGACGGGCGCAGGCGAGCTGCGTCCCGACAAGAATCTTCGGAAAACACACTTTGGGGCTGGGGAACATTGGGGGGACAGGAGGCGTTGAGTATAGGAGCGGCTGGGCGGCGCTTCTCAAGAAGCGCTGGGCGCGTTAGGATGAGCGCCGGCCGTGAACACCTCGAACATCTGACATAATCTGTCGGATGACCCCGGATGGGCAGCGCCGTTTCGAACGCGACCGTGATTCCGTAAGGGAGGGCATTCCCCGTGGCCAATTTTTTGCGCGACACTCTTCACGGTCTTCGTTTGCTGCGAAGAAATCCCGGGTTTGCCAGCGTCGCCATACTGGCGCTGGCGCTCGGTATCGGCGCCAGCACAGCGATCTTCAGCGTTGTGTACGGCGCGATGCTCGCTCCTCTTCCATATCGCGATCCAGACAAGCTTGTGGTGGTGTGGTCCACGACGCAAGGAAATCGCACCGAGGTTTCTCCCGCCGATTATCTGGACTGGAAACGCGAGAACACCGTGTTCGAGTCCTTGGAGGCGTTGGTGTTTGGTCGCGCCGCTCTGTCCGATTCGAATGGCGCAGAAGAAATCAGCAGGGTTGGTCATTCGACGCCTGGCACCGATAGGACATTTGGACAGCCATTGCTGTTGGGACGTGGATTCCTGCCGGAAGAAGGAGAGCCGGGCAAGGACCACGTCGTCGTTCTCAGCTACGAGTTATGGCGCGATCGTTTCGGCCGCGACCCCAATATCCTCGGCAAAACCATTCGGCTCGACCGCGAGCCGTACACTATCGTCGGAGTGTTTCGGCCTGCGCCGACCGACCGCGAAGGAGACACCCTGACGGTGCCCCTGTCCTTCCCGCCGGAGCAGATCCGCCGCGACAATCATTTTCTGATCGTGGAAGGCCGGCTGAAGCCAGGGGTAACTTTGGTGCAGGCCAACGCGGAAATGGCCGCCGTCGTCCGCCGAATTGACGAGACCTACCCCGCATCGAGCAAGGGCTGGGGAGTTAGCGTGGTGCCGCTCAAGAATGCGTGGCTGGACCCCGACCTGCGCGCGAGTCTTTTGTTGCTCTTGACCGCGGTTGGATTCGTGCTCTTGATCGCCTGCGCGAACGTAGCGAACCTGCTGCTTGCGCAAGGCGTCGCGCGACAGAGAGAAATTGCGGTCCGCGGGGCGCTGGGAGCGACGCGCGGCCAGGTGATTCGACAGTTTCTGACGGAAAGTTTGTCGTTGGCAGTGATCGGTGCGGCGCTTGGCATCGCATTGGCATGGGGACTCGTGAAAGTTACGCTGGCGTTGGTCCCTCAGTACACGTTGCCGTTGGATAAGCCGATCGGGTTGCAACTCCCCGTCTTGCTATTTAGCTTGGGACTCACGGTGCTTTCCAGTTTGTTGTTTGGTTCTGCGCCCGCTTGGCAGGCCGCGCGGCTGAATTTGAGCGACGCGCTGAAGGAAGGCAGCCGCTCCGCCATCGGCAGCCGCCGGCATTGGTTGCGCCGCGCCCTCGTTACAACTGAGTTTGCGCTGGCGCTCACGCTGCTCGCCAGCGGCGGAGTGGCGATTCACAGCTTCTGGAAACTCGCTAGCGCAGACCTCGGCTTCCGCAAAGATCACGTGCTCACGTTTTTCCTCCCGGTGCCGCAAGGCCAGCTGACCGCCCCGGAACAGATGACCTCTTACTTCCGCCAGTTCCTGGAAAAAATCACAGCGCTACCAGGTGTATCCGTCGCGACGACCGGGACGGGAATGCCCGTGAATGGCCCCTTTTTTCGCTTGCCTTTTAGCATAGTCGGCCAACCTCCCAGCGATTCTTCGTCGCGTCCGACGGCCAGCTTCAGCATGGTGACGCCGGGATACTTCCAGACTTACGGGATCCGCATCGATCAAGGGCGCGCTTTCACGGACGAGGACGTCGCGGGAGGTGCGCGCGTAGCCATCGTCAGCCAGAAATTCGTAAGACAATATCTTTCCGGATCTAATCCGCTCACGCAGAGCGTCGCCGTCAATCAAGTGATCCCGGGCGCCAGGCAGCCTGGGCCGCCAGTCGAGTGGCAAATCATCGGCGTGAGCGATGACGTCCGAAACCGCGGGGTTCGGGATGAGGGACTTCCTGAAATCTACGTACCTTTTTGGCAAAGCCCCTGGCCTTATGCCGTGATTGCTGTGCGCACGGCCGGCGATCCCAGCAGCGTGAGCAAGAGCATTGCCGGTGTCGTGCGTTCCATCGATCCCGACCTGCCGATGGCCGAGGTGATGACCATGGACTAGATCGTGGACGAATCGATAGATTCAGAACGGTTTGAAGCAATCCTGTTTGGAAGCTTTAGCGGAGTGGCGTTGCTGCTGGCAGCACTCGGAATCTACGGCGTCATGGCGTTTGAGGTGGAGCAGCGAACTCACGAGATCGGGCTGCGGATGGCGTTGGGAGCTGGCCGCGTTCAAGTGCTCGCGCTCATTTTGAAGGACGGCATGATCCAAGCTCTTGCCGGGCTCGTCTTGGGACTCGGCGGCGCTTACTTCGCAGGTCGTGCGATGCAGAACCGGCTGCACGGAGTTGGCGCCATCGATCCGGCCGCACTCGGCGCGGTCGCGGCCGTTTTGTTGATCGCAGCGCTGCTTGCCTGCTTTGTGCCCGCGCGGCGGGCGACCAAAGTCGATCCGATGGTGGCCCTGCGCGAAGAGTGACACCTCAACGAACGGGCGACGCTCGCAGCCAAATGGTTAAGCGATCACGGTGTCGCCGCCTTCGTGCTGAAGCACCGGCTGGCGCGCGAAAGAGATTCGACTTACACGATAGAAGGGACTGAATTGGCAGCCATCCAACGCGCGGTTCGAGTGGTGAAAGGCCGTGCCTCAGGGTGGGGCCTCGATCCGGAACGCGTCGGCGTAATGGGATTTTCGCTGGCGGCGAATTGGCTGCGCTTGCCAGTACTCATTATCCTCATGGCTCCTTCACCTTGAGCAATCGATTACCAACGAGGTTTTGGAGCGTCTGGACGATCCCTGAGGGCCACCGGATCTCGATCTGTTTAACTCTGTCCTCAGCGCCAAGGCCGAAATGCACCGGTCCGTGGCTGGAAGACGCGTAGCCAACGCTGGTGGTCATGTGGTTGTATTGCGCGCCTGCCGCCGTCACCACCTTGACGATTGCGCCGATCCCGTCCCGGTTGCTCTTTGTTCCTTCCAAGGCAATGTCCAGCCAGTGCCCCGAGGCCTCGGTGCGATTCATCCAGATCTCGGCCTCTCTTCCCAAAGCAGTGACGACGACATCCATCCGGCCGTCCCCATCAAAGTCGCCGAAGGCGCACCCACGATGTCGGGCAGGGGGAGAGGCCTCCAGCCCCGCTTCGCCGGTCAGAGCCTGCCATTTCCCGCTGGCACCCAGGTTGCGAAAGACCGTGTTGTACTGTTCGATCGCCCTGTCGGCCTTCGGGATCCACTCGACATGCCCTCGGGAAACGAACAGGTCCTTCCATCCATCGTTGTCAAAATCGTACAGGCCCGGGCCGTATCCGGCCATGGGCCCGCTCAATCGCTGCATCCCGCTCTGGTAGGTGACTTCCTCAAAACCGCGGCCGCCCATGTTTTGGAAGATCGGAAAGGTCTGATTATTGAGGGCTACGAACACGATGTCAGGGTAGCCGTCGTTGTTGAGGTCCCGAAAATCCACACCCATGCCGGAGATAAATTCGCCAGACTCAATCAAGGCTACGCCCGCCTGAAACGCAACCTCCTCGAATTTCCGTCCGGTGTGGTGGAACAGGAAATTGTTGGAGGAATCGTTGGTAACGAACAGGTCGGGTCGTCCATCTAGATCGTAATCCGCCACACCCACGCCCATCCCCTTGCCCACGTGGGCACGAATACCCCATTGCTCTGACACATCCTCGAAAGTTCCGTCGCCACGGTTCAAGAACAACTGGTTGGGTTGGCCCGGATAGACGTTCGGACTGCAATAGTCGTTCGCGTCTCCAAATGCGCACATCGGCTCTATCGTGAGGTCCCACAGCATGTAGTTGACGACGAACAGGTCAAGCAGCCCGTCATTGTTGACGTCCACCCATGCGGCGGTAATCGACCAGAGAGGACCGTAATCGGGGTCCATGGAGCGGTCCAGGCCCGCCAGAGTCTGGGCCAGGAGACCCTCTTTCGCCTTCGCGGGCTCGAGAACGCCGTCCTGGGTAAGGAATTCGATCTGCTCTTTCCATTCGAGGACATCGAGCCGGTTCGTCACAAGCTTCGCCCTGAGCGGGCGGCTCCCTTGATCAACTGGCTGGTCTATCACCAAGCGTTCCTGCTCGAGCAGGCCTTGGGACCGACGGCATTGCTTGCCGTCCAGCCTGGACGGCTGAGGATCGAACCCTACCAGCTCGTTCCAGTCCTGAGGGCCATCCGTAGCAGCAGGGTCAGGTTGCTCCTCGCGGACGCGGTTGGACTCGGAAAGACGGTCCAGGCCGGCCTGGTGATCACGGAGCTCGTGGCCAGACGGCTTGCACACCGTGTACTCGTCGTGTCTCCCGCCGGCCCTTTGCTCGAACAGTGGCGTCTCGAGATGGCTCAACGCTTCGGGCTTCGACTGGAAGTCATCGACAGGTCAAAGCTGGAGGAAATCCGGAGGAGCACGGAACTCGGCTCCAATCCGTTCGACTTCATCCCCCTCGGTCTTGTGTCGATTGACTTCCTGAAGCAAGAGCGGATCCTCGACCAGCTCGATAGGGCCAGTTACGACATTGTCGTCGTCGACGAAGCCCACCATTGCACGGACACCGGCAGTATCCAGAACACCGAGGACTCTCAGAGACGAGGCCTTGCCGAGGTGCTGGCTCGTCGATGTGACTCCCTGCTCCTCCTGACGGCCACTCCTCACGACGGATATGACCGATCTTTCGCCTCGCTGTGTGAGCTTCTCGACCCGTCACTCGTGGACGGCCGCGGA
>JBKQMU010000109.1:0-11739 GCA_052146555.1 Isosphaeraceae bacterium | reverse complement strand
GAGGTTGTTTGACCGATCGCTTTGGAGCGACCATGAGCGCACGGCCAGGGACGCAAGTCAATCCGCGATCGCCGCGGCAGGCGGGTTCTCCCCGCGCTTCTTACGGCGCTGTCTTGAGGCTTCTGAGTGGGGCGCTTGCCGTCCTAGGACTGGGCGGGGCAGTCGCGACGGCTCGCGCCCAGGACGACGCGGCGCGGCCGCGTCATGGCTATCCGACGGTCTATGCGGTTCGCGACGCCCGGGTGGTCGCCGCGGCGGGCAAGGTGCATGACCCGGGGACGGTCGTGGTGCGTCAGGGAGTGATCGAGGCAGTTGGCCCCAGCAAGGACGCCGCGATTCCGCTTGATGCCGAAGTGATCGAGGGGAAGGGGCTGGTGGTTTATCCGGGTTTCATCGACTTGTTCACGACGGTCGGGCAGCGAGCGGGGGTGGATCGCTCGGCCACGGGGCAGGGTCAGCATGTCGACCTGGCCGAGACTCCCCTCGCCGCCACCCCGGCCGACAATCGTAGAGGGCTAACACCGGAGTTCGAGACGGCCCGGACGCTGGAACTGACCGACGCGGTGGCCGAGCCGCGGCGCCGGCTCGGGTTCACGGCCTTGCTATCGGTTCCCTCAGGCGCGATCGCCACTGGCCAAAGCGCGCTTGTCAGCACCAGCGGCTTTCCTCGCCGCGAGTCGATCGTAAGCGCGCCGGTGGCGCTCCACGTCCACCTGGCACCACTTCCGGAAACGGCCGCGACCATGCGGCCCGACGTCCCACCCCAGCAAAGCCCTTCTCGGCGGCGGCCCACGGTGGAACACGAGGCCGCGAATCCGTACCCGCGGGCACTCATGGGGGCCATCGCCCACCTGCGCCAGGCCATGGTCGACGCCGATTATCATCATCGGTTGCTCGACTTCGATAGCGACGGAGCCGGCTTACGGGTACCTTACGATCCCGCGCTGCAGGCTCTTTGGCTGGCCCGCTGCCGGAAGTTGCCAGTCTGGTGGCGGGCCGACTCACGCGACGAGATTCACCGGGCGCTCGATCTGGCCGCCGAGTTCGGAACCACGGCCGTCATCGTGGGCGGCCGTGAGGCGGCCAAAGTCGCCCAGAGGCTGAAGGCGGAACACGTTGCCGTCGTCTTACTCCTGTCGTTTCCCGAGGAGCCCAGGGTCCCCACCGAGCAAGAGTATCGCAATCACCCCCTGCTCGAGCAGGATGAGCCTCTGGCGGTACTGGCACATCGCCGGGATGGATGGAAGGAGCAAGTCGGCACGGCCGCGGCCCTGGCACGCATGGAGATTCCCTTCGCCTTCGCCACACTCGGGCTCGAAAAACCGGACGACTTCCCCGCGCGTCTGCGGTCGCTCTTGGGCCAGGGACTCTCAGCCGATCAGGCCCTTACCGCCCTGACGCAGCAGGCCGCGACGATCGCCGGAGCAGAGCGCCGGCTGGGCTCTTTGGAGCCCGGTAAGCTTGGTCACTTGATTGCGCTTTCGGCTCCGCTTGAAGACGAGCAGGCAAGAGTGAAGCTGGTCTTGATCGACGGCCTCAAGTTCGATATCAAACCCCCCGAACCGGGAGCCGGCGAGGGCCATTCCGGTGCGCGTCGGGGCGGAGCAGCGCGAGGCTCGTCACCTGCCGGCCGTCCCGCTCGCCCGGATTCAACGGCTCTGGCCCCGCCGGAGAGCCCCCCCGGACCGCCAGAGACATCCCCCGCGTCCACAGCCAAGACGTCGGGCGCGACGGCCCGAAAAGACGAGCAAAAGAGCCCGGACGCCGCCAAGCCCAAGCTCGACCTCCCGCCTGCAAAAGAGAAGAGCCCAGACGCGGCCAAATCCAAGACCGACGCCCCGCCTGCAAAAGAGAAGAGCCCAGACGCGGCCAAACTCAAGTCCGACGCCCCGCCTGCGGATAAGAACGCATCGGAGGCAGGTCCCGGCAAGCCGCCGCCATCCGGGCCGGACAAGGTCGAAAAACCCTGTTCGGAGGCCGCGAAGGCGGGTGCGACGGCCTCGCCACCGGCCAACGCTGACGCGACGACCACGATGCCCTCGCGCGCGAGAGCGCCGAGCTTCGTCGACGTGGCAACCGAGTTCGACTCCGATCGGACGCCCAAGCTCAAGACCGGTGGCAGCGTACTGATTCAGGATGCCACGATCCTCACCGTCACTCGGGGCACGATCCCCCGCGGCTCGATTTTGATCGAAGACGGCAAGATCGCGGCCGTGGGGCCGGACTTGAAAACCCGATCGGGTGTTGCCGTCATCAATGCCCTGGGACTGGTCGCCATGCCCGGCATCATCGACACGCACTCGCACATCGCGATCCAGGGCGGGATTAACGAGTACAGCCTATCGATCGTGCCGGAGGTTCGAGTCAAGGACGTCGTCACCGGCGATGATATCAGCATTTATCGGGCCGTGGCCGGCGGCACGACAACCGCTCGCCTCTTGCACGGGTCGTCCAACACGATCGGTGGTCAGGACGCGGTGATCAAGTTGCGATACGGCAAGCCGGGGCGCGACCTGATCATTCGCGATGCACCCCAGGGCGTGAAGTTCGCCTTGGGAGAAAACGTCATCCGGCAGCGGGGACGGTTCCCGAATTCGCGCATGGGGGTCCAGTCCGTCATCGAACAGGCGTTCGAGGAAGCGCGTGCCTACCGGGCCCAGTGGGATCGCCACGAAGCTGCTGTAAGGAAAGAGGGAGCCAAGGCGGGCCCCTCACCCCGCACCGATTTGCGCCTCGAGGCCCTGGTCCACATCCTCGACGGATCGATCAAGATTCACAGCCACTGCTACCGTGGCGACGAGATCTTGATGCTCCTGAGCACGGCCCAACGATATGGGATTAAGGTGCAGTCCTTGCAGCACGTTATGGAGGGCTACAAGGTCGCTGCTGAGATCGCGCTGCATGGCGCAAGCTGCTCGACGTTCTCGGACTGGTGGGCTCATAAGGTCGAGGCTTACGATGCCATTCCGTATAACGCCGCGCTACTTGCCCGGGCGGGTGCGAGCGTCTGCATCAAGAGCGATAGCGAAGAGCTGATCCGCCATCTCAACCTGGAGGCCGCCAAGATCGTCAAGTACGGCGGCGTCACCGAGGCCGAGGCGCTGGCGATGATCACAATCAACCCCGCACGGCAGCTTGGACTTGAGTCTCGGCTGGGCTCGATCGAGGTCGGTAAGGACGCGGACATCGTCCTGTTCAATGCCCATCCCTTCGATGCCTTTTCCCGGTGCCAGCTAACCTTGATCGACGGTGAGGTCTATTTCCGGAGGCCCGAACCCGACGGAAAGCTCGGCGTCCGACCCGGAAATCAAAGAGAAATGCCCCAGGCCCCCGAGCCAGCGCGGCACCGGTCGATCGAGATTCCAGCCCAGCCCAGGAACGTCTTTGCCTTAATCGGCGGCACGTTGCACACCGCCTGCGGACCGACGATCCAGAGCGGAACGCTCATCATCCGGGACAGGGAAATCGCCGCGATCGGTTCAGACCGCTTGGGCATTCCCCCCGAGGCTCAGAGCATCGACGCACGTGGCCTGGACATCTGGCCCGGCCTGATCGATGCGGGCTCGACCATCGGGCTTTGGGAAATCGACAGCCTTCCCGAGACCCGGGATTTTGCAGACTCGAGCCGCTTCGAGCCCGAGCTGCGCACAAGCGTTGCGCTGCGGTCGGACAGTGAGCACCTGCCGGTCACCAGGGCCAACGGCATCTTGACAGCCTATGTCCAGCCGACCGGCGGCCTGATCTCGGGTCAGGGCTGCGTCATCAACTTGAGAGGCTGGGTCCCCCGCGAGCTCTTGGTTCAGGATCAGGTCGCGCTGAACGTGACGATTCCCGCGTTCGTTCCCCGGCCGGCCGGCGGCCAGCACCGAGGTCCGCGGCCGGGCCCGGCCGGCGAGACTGGCCAGGATCCGCACATCCTGCGCAAGGAACAACTTGAGGCAATACGCGCCCAGTTCCGCAAGGCCGCGTGGTACGGCGACATCGTGGCCCAAGCGCGGGTGCGAGGGCTTGCGACACCCCCCTTCGATTTGCGCCTCAGCGCACTCGTCCCCTACGCGAGGGGCCAAAAGCCGGTGATCTTCCAGGCCAATCATCGAACCGAGATCCTCGACGCCCTGGCCATTGCCAAGGAACTCAAGCTCAAGGCCGTGATTTCAGGCGCGAGCGAAGCATGGAAGGTCGCCGGGGCGATCAAGGAGGCGGACGTGCCGGTCATCGTTGCGGGAACGCTGAATGTGCCCAGGTTCGATTACGATCCCTACGACGCGGAGTATGCCAATCCGGCTCGACTCCATGAAGCCGGGGTGACCGTCGCAATCAGGTCGAGCGCCAGTGGCCCAGGCGCAGCGACTGCCGGCAGAAATCTGCCCTATGAGGCCGCAACGGCCGTCGCTTTTGGCCTACCGGAGGACGTCGCCCTGCAGGCTCTCACGCTCACGCCAGCCCGAATCCTAGGCGTTTCCGACCGCCTGGGCTCGCTCGAGGTTGGCAAGCGAGCCAACCTCGTCCTGACGGCAGGCCACATCTTTCAGCCGACCAGCACGGTCCTCTTGCTGTTCGTCGATGGCAAGCCCGTCGCGCCGGAGAGCCGCCATACCCAGCTTTACGGCAGGTACTCGCGTCGGCTCTCGGATGTGAAGGCCGGTCTGGCTCCACTGGGGCTGGATCGTTCGGGAACGGACCCAGCCAGGGTCCCGGAACGAGCCGCGGCTGTGCCGTCGCCGACAAGTCCCTGAACCGCTCTGAACGTTTCAAGCTGGTGCGGCGGCCGCGACCCAGCAAGCGGGAAGCGGCATCGCGGCTGGCACGGAGCCGCGTGCTTCTGCAGCCCTCTGGACCGCAGGCACGGGCTGAGTGCAAGGTCCGCGAAGAAAGCCACTCAGGATCGGCGCCACCTGGTCGGCGTGATGCGACATGCCCAGGTATTCGTCGACTCCCATCTGATAGAGCGATAGAGCCTGATCAGGCTGGTAACTTCCCGACACGACTACCACCGCTGCAGGATGGCGAAGCGTCGAATTGGCCCACAGCAGTGCATCCATCTTCTCGTACGAGATCGACTCGGTTCGCCAGTCCACCACGATCAGCCGTGCGTCAGCACAGTCGACCAGGGCGCAGGCATCTTCGATCGATGAGGCCGTGACCAGACGCAATCCCCCCCGCGGCTTTAGCTCGGTCCAGAGGTTCCCAAGCCAACTCGCATCGTCTGACATGGCCAGGATCGTGATATCGCGCATGCGTGATAAGCTCCCTGCGTGGGATGGACGCACACTGTCCCTGTACTACCTGTTCGAGGTGCTTTCCTTGGCGCGGGCGCCTAGTCCCTCGCGACCTCGCGGGTTCCACGCCACATCCCATTGAATAGGGAATCGTGAATCGTCTCGTTTCACGACACGACTTCGGAACAGGAATGCTATTCCTTAGATCGATTGGACGAGGTCTGCAACATTAACCTTAGAAGATCCGTTCGCCCGATGAGATGTCTGCCGCCGTGAGATTCTTGAAAAAAACGATAACTGACCGGCCTTCGGGGACTTACAAGCCGGATCATAAGCCCGGCGGGAAAACGATCACAAAGAGCTAACAGTCAAACTTCCCCAGACGTGTTTCTTTTTTTCAACGTTCAGGGGCTCGCGGCGGCGCGTGTACCTAATTTAAGGATTATGGAGGAGGTAAACGGGATGGATCCGGGTGGTGGGTGGTCGTCGGAGATCGAGATCTAGAGGTCTGGATGCAGGCTTTCCTGCATTTGTCAATCGGGGTCGAAGCCGCGATGAAGCGACAGCGACGCCACAGGCGAGGGCCAGGAAGGTCCAAGGCCGACGGCCCCGGGGCCGTTTTGCCCTTGTCACGGCTGCTCGGAGGGTTCAGATCAAGATCCTGCCCGCGGAGCTGATGCTAAAGTGGCTTCGCCTCGGGCAGACTGGCCGCTGGACTTGGGCAGCTTCTTTTTCTGAGGCTGATGCTTCCATCGCCGGTGCAGCCAAAGGTATTGAGAAGGGTCCTGGCGGATCAGTTCTTCGAGGGTGCTGGTGTAACGCTGGGTGAGCAGCCGGACGTCATCGGAGGTTCCGCTCAATTCGCCCGGTTCGATGATCTCGGCGCATCGAATTTCATAGTAGAAGCCGGGGCCGACCCGTCGGGCCACGCCGACGACCACCGGCGCCTGGTGCTCGATGGCCAGAAGCGCGATGGCCTTGTGAGTCGAGGCCGGCCGGCCGAAGAAGTTGACGAACATCCCCCGCTGACCAGCGTCTTGGTCGGCCAGCATCGACAGCGCCTTTCCGGACTGGAGGACTTCAAGGATTTGGTCGTAGCCGCCTGACTT
This sequence comes from Isosphaeraceae bacterium, assembly GCA_052146555.1. Taxonomy (GTDB): domain Bacteria; phylum Planctomycetota; class Planctomycetia; order Isosphaerales; family Isosphaeraceae; genus Aquisphaera. The sequence goes on along the minus strand of JBKQMU010000109.1, from coordinate 5,411 downwards.
GGGAATCAGCTTTTGTCCGGTCCGCTGGCGGAACGAGCGTAGGTAGCGATCGAGGTAGGGATTATCGAGCGTCCGGGCCACCGAGCACGTGGGGAAGCCGAAGAGCCCGAAGAGATAGCCCACCAGCTCCCAGTTGCCGTAGTGGCCGGTCAGCATGATCATTGGACCGCCGGTGATGAGCCGGTCGAGCACCGTCTCGTGGCCGACAAGGCGCGCAAAGCTGCGCCAGTTCGTCAGGTTGATCTTCCGTGGGATGTGCAGCATCTCCATGACCATCGTGCAAAAATGGAGATAAACACCGCGGATGATCCGGTCACGAGCGGCTGCGTCGTAGCGATCGCCAAAAGCCAGCCGCAAGTTTTCCAGGCCCACCGCCCGGTGCCTGGCGTCAACCTTGTAGACGACCCAAGCGAGGAACCCGGCCAGCGCATAAGACTGCTTGATCGAGAGTATCTGAGCAAGAGCCACGACGAAGCGCACCGCCAGGTAAACGAAATAATCAACCCAGCGGTGGCGTATCTTGCGGCGGGACATGGGTCACTCCGTTGACCGCCTGAGGCTCGGTCGATTGCTGCCAACTGAGCCTTTGAATAGGAAATCCGGAAATCTTATAGCAGTCGCAGTTGGTTTTGATCAAGCGGAGCGATTTGGTTTTCGGCAGCAAAACCGACGTTCCAGGTCGCCGTCGGTCCGGCCCGCCTCCCGACCAGGCCAGCCCACTTCCGCCCATCGCTCATTCCGTTGATATCCGGCATGAAGGGTCTTACAATCAGTCTGATCACGCAATTTCTGGCGAGGAACCATTCCGAGCAGCACCAACGAAAGTGTTTTTTCGCCGTCCGCTTGGTCCTTCCCCTCGGGTGTGACATATTATCAGCAAGCCGGCGGACCGCAATCAGCCGATCGCTACCGCTCTGCTTTGGAGGGAGTTCTGATCCATGGCCGCAGCCAATGAGTCTCAAGGCCTCAAGATCGCCGTAGCGGCCTTCGTGACGCTCACGGTGATCCTGGCCGTCACAACCTATTTCCTGTATACGGCCTATTCTCGCTCCGAGGCCCAGTTCGAATCGGAGCGGGATAAGGCGAAAAGTGCGCAAAGCAAAGCTGTCGAGGCGCAGAGCCGTTTTGGCGAGTTCCGTCAGTTCGCAGGGGTTAGAAGCGAGGAGTTCGACCCAGCCAAAACCGAAGTCGGTACCTTTTTCAAGAAGCTGAACGATCGGATCGGCACCCTGGCTGCGGCCACCAATGCCGCGATTGCGAAGGCCCAGCAGGCCGGCATCGACCCCAAGGACCTCGAAGAAGCCAAAAGCCGCGTTCTGACGACGATCAATTCGTACCAGAACGAGCCCAACAAGACTTTCATATCCACGATCGACCGGCTCACCGAGTTGCTCGAGACCACCAACCTGCTCTCGACCGAGATGTCGTCCAATTTCGTAGGGCTCAGGAACAGCCTCGAGTCCACCACCAAGGTCGCCAAGACGGCCATCGAGATCCAGACCAAGGCCGCCTCCGACAGCAAAGCCGATCTGGAAACTGAGCATGCCAAGCACGAGCAATCGCGGCAGGAGCTGCTGACGAAGGTCGACCAGCTCCAGACCGATAACGACAAGAAGACGACGCAGCTTGCCAACCTCGAGAATCAGCTCCGCCAACAAAGGGAAGAGCTGGAACGCAAGCTCGAGCTGGCCAATGCGATTATCCGTGAAAAGACCGACCTCTTGGACAAGAGCGAGAACATCCTCGACAAGCCCGACGGCTACATCACGTTTGTCGATCTTGAACGTCGCGAGGTGCAAGTCAGCATCAACCGCCATCAAGGGGCTCGGCCCCAGATGAAGATGACCGTTTTCGACGCCAGTTCGCCCGGCGTGCCGACCGAGAAGCCCAAAGGGAACATCCAGCTCATTCAGGTCGGCGACCAGAACAGTATCGCACGCATCGAGCGGGTCACCAGCACGATCAATCCGATCCGGGTGGGCGATATCGTCTACTCGCCCGCCTGGTCGCCCGAGGAACCGACGCGTTTTGCCTTAATTGGCAAGATCGACGTCAATCGCGACGGCAAGGACGATCGCGAGGATCTCAAGCGACTGATCGAGGAGGCCGGCGGGACCGTTGATTACGATCTGCCCCCTCCAGGGTACGGCAAGGAATCGGGCAAGCTCACAGCTCGCGTTACCTGGTATGTCATCGATGAGCGCAGGCCCCTGCGCGAGGTTTTTGAGCGAAACGCTTCCGACGCCGGAATCGCCGCCCGAGCGGTCTTCGAGAAACGTCGCGGGCAAGCGATCAAGGAGGCCCGTAGCGAGGGCGTCCGCCCTTTGGAGCTATCCCGGCTGCTGGGATATCTCGGCTACGAAATGAACACGCCTATCGTCGGTCGAGCCGAGGCCGTCAATGGCCGGGCCATGCGCAGACTGGTCGAGGCGCGTAAGCAGCCGGCCTCACGTAAGCCCAGAGTCGAAGCGAGCCAGCCAGCCACCCAACCGGCCGCCACGACGGACGAGGGCATGAAAGATATGCCCGCCAAGGACGAGCTGAACGACAACGAAAACCCCAAGTAAGCACGCCGTCGTGATTCCCTTTTGGACCTAGTCCGGTGCTGCCCAACAGGATCGCAAGGCTCTGCGGGGCTTTATCTTCGGCATGAAGTGGCGACGCGGCGAGTGAGCGGCGTCGCAGCGTGAGCAAGACGGAAACTCTGATCGAGTGAAGGAACCGCCGGAGATCGGCAACACCTCGCGATGAAACCGATCCCCGGCTGCGGTTACGTCCTGCCTAGGGCTCACCCCCGAGGTGAGTTGTTTGCGCCTTCCGCCCATAGGTGCGCAAACTGCCAGGCAGGGCCTTTCCATGAAAATTCGCGAGTTGCCAGGCGACCGGCAGTCACGCGTTTGTTCTAGGCCCCTGGATTAATCGAAAAGAGGCCCACTCAGGTTCGCTGAAGGGGTTCCTTGGAAGCGGAGCCGGAACGGGAGTCATCAGCGAGGAGCCGGCCAAGATCAGCCGCGTCGTCCGGACCGATCAACTGCAGGCGGACCGCAAGCTCGTCAATCAGGCCGAAAAACCGCCGCAAAGATTCGACGCGGGACTTCAGATCATGCAAGGCAGGCTCGGATTCCGAGAGCTGGAAGATTCGATCGAGAACCGTGAGCGTCGGGTCGAGCTCGCGTCGTTTCCGCTCCTTGAGAATCCTGCGAAAGAGCGTCCAGACCTCAGTCTCCGCTCGATAAAGCTCGCGTCGTTCTCCCGGCCGATGGAGCTTGCGAACTACCCCCCAGGCGAGCAGCTCGCGCAGATTCATACTGACGTTGCCCCGGGAGACGCGTAACCGGTTCCGAAGCTCCTCCGCTGTCCAGTCCGTGCCCGTGATGTAAAGAAGCGCAAAGAGCTCACCCATGGTGGGGTTGATTCCCCAAGCCCGTGCCATCATGCCCCAGTGCTCAACGAACTGGCGGACGAGGTGTTCGGACCGAACGTCCGTCTCCGGTGTTGGCGAGTCTGGAGCCGCAGGGGAATCATTCATGAACGAGTGCCTGCCTCCTGAGACTGCATGCTTTTCCTCGGCAGCTTCCGACGAGAGCCTCACGCGCCTGGCTTTCGCCGGCTGCCCCGCGTCTTGCCGGTTCTCGACTTCAGGAACATGATAACAATCGAGGTAGCTATGCGCAGTTGCCTCTTTCGGCGCCATCCCGCTAAACCGTAATGAAGGAAGCCAAACCCTAGCATCCCGCGGAAAATAATGAAAGTTGATGGAGGATTTCCGGTACAATGGCCCGCACAATCGACGAGCTTGTCCCTGGTCCTTTCAGGACTTAGAGATTGGCATCCGACGTGCTGATGGTGTTTTCAGGTCACCTTCCTGAATGTTGAGGAGTTTTTCGATGCCTGAAACAGTCGTCCATTTCCAGATCCGCATGCCTCCTACGCTGCACGAGCAGCTTGCAAGCTGGGCGAAGGAAGATAAGGCGTCGCTCAATGCACTGATTGTAGGCATTCTCGAGAAGGCGATCGAGCAGCACGAGAAGGTCTCACACTCTTAGAAAGAGCGGGCCCGGACACGACCGTTCCTTCGCATGGGTAGGAACCATCGTGCTTGCTGGCGGCCGCCGCTTCTCCTGATGGTTCTTGTTGTGCTTCTGGCAGTTTGCCCAGAGGCTCCAGGATCCGTTTGCCCTTGAGTGTCACCTTACGCGCCGGTAAGCTCGTTAGGGTATTCCCCGATAGCTCAATCGGTAGAGCGAGCGGCTGTTAACCGCTAGGTTCAAGGTTCGAGTCCTTGTCGGGGAGCTTCTGGTCTCAACTCGATCCACGATCTCGCACGTAGTTCAAATCCAGTCGCCCCGACTTGAAACACGAGCGGCTCGCCGCAACCAATAGCGGCGAGCCGCTCGTGTTTGGGACCAACAACATGGGGCCAATTTACAGGTCGGTCGATTAGCTTCAATGGTTCAATCAACCAACCGCATTCAACATGGCAGTACGGCGGTCTGTTGCAACTCGTTTTCGGCAAAAAGATTACCAAGTTCAAATCTAATCGCCAGTTTGATGCGGTTGCCATTGATGCGGCGTTACCGCTACCTTCCTCCGTACCGCTTGTCGAGCTTCGAGAGTTGGCTCGTGAAGCCGTCCGTTGCCATCTTCGTGAACTCTTCGTCGTGCATGGGATCCAGCGTGAGCACAATCCGCACGGTCTCGCCCGTCGGGAAGAACTCCGCCACGATCGTGCTCTCGTAGGGTATCACCCCCGGCAGGAAGTCGATCACGTTCGTAATCGCCAGCCGATCATGCGGCCTGATCTCGGTGAACTTTAAGCGCGCCTCTTGGGAAGTTGGACGGCCCATTTGCTTCATAGCCGCGATCATCTGGGGTGAATCGGCAATCATGTGGTAGTGCAGAGTGCCGCCTGGGTGGGCTTCGAAAGTATGGACTTCGACACGGAAGCCATCCGGTCCCCACCACGACTCGAAGCCCTGCTTCGTGGTCCACAATTCCCAGAGTTCTGTGACCTTTGCCCGGTATGTGCGCTCGATGACAACCTTTTGTCTGGTAGTGTGGCCAGCGGCTGAGGACTTACTCTTGTCGTTCATGTGTCTTGCTCCTTGGTTGGGGGTTTTCCACTTGATTGTTGCTCCTCGAGCGCCGCTCCCAAGCGGTCGAGGCGTGCTTCCCACAAACTGCGGTACTGGGCGAGCCACTCATCGAGTTCGCGAAAAGGCTCCGGCCTGAGACAATAAAGACGCCGCTGTCCATCTGGTCGCATCGAATCGAAGCCTGCTTCGTGGAGGATGCGCTGATGACGGGAGACACCAGACTGTTGGATTCCTGCTTGCTCAACGATGTCGTTGACCTGCCGTTCGCCATTCCGCAGTGCTTCGACAATGCTACGGCGGGTCGGGTCGGCAAGG
>JBKQMU010000108.1:0-4820 GCA_052146555.1 Isosphaeraceae bacterium | reverse complement strand
GGGGTCTCGAGGTCACGGGAGCCCAGGATGCTCCGCGTCAGGCCCTAGGGGAGTTGCCCAGGCGATCGGTCCCCCATGCCCCTACAAGATCAGGGGATGGACCCTGCGTCCCTGTACGTCGACTTGCTCAAGCTAGCCGTCAGCGAGGCAGTGCGCCCCGCTCAGTCCGCCCTCGTCAGCGCTCCGTCGGAGCGTCCGGTGCGTGGCGCTCGGGTCGCTTCATGGCTGCGTTATGGAGGCCAGCGCTTGCTGTCCCTCAAGGGCTACGAACTCGCCCGCCGGATCGACATTCCTCCGACTTTCGTGACGGATGGCGTCTACGACAGCGGCGTTCCGTTTTCGGGCGAGACCATGATCGGGCTGAAACGTCTCGACAATGTTCGCCACTGTGTCGAGAGAGTTCTCGAGGATCACGTTCCCGGAGACTTGATCGAGACCGGGGTGTGGCGCGGGGGCTGCGCGATCTTCATGCGGGGGATCTTGGCTGCACACTTCATCGAAGACAGGCGCGTGTGGCTCGCCGACTCCTTCGCTGGCGTCCCTGAACCCGACACGACCCGGTATCCGTTGGATGGATTCAGCGACCTTCACAACCAATTCGGGCTGGTCGTGAGTCGAGAAGACGTCGAGGCCAATTTCCGGCGATACGGACTCCTCGATGACCAGGTGTGCTTCGTCGAGGGCTGGTTCGAGCAGACGTTGCCGACCCTGGCAGGGCACACATGGTCGCTCATAAGGCTCGACGGGGACCTGTATCAATCCACGATAGAAGGCCTGGAGAACCTCTATCCCGGACTCTCGCCTGGCGGGTACTGCATTGTGGATGACTACGGCACGTATTCTGCGTGTCGCCAGGCGGTGGAGGACTACCGCGCCAAGCAGAAGATCGATGAGCCAATCGTGGATATCGACGGCTCCGGAGCCTTCTGGAGACGAACAGCCGAGGCGTGAGGGGGTCGGGTCGGAGATACTTCTGGCGTTTGAGACGGGCCGGAATCGCTTCACGGCGCCGTGGAGCCATGTCCGATCTTCGCCGCTCGCAACGGAAAACGGCTTGAGCGGGCAGTCTCACCGACGACCCGGGATCATCGTCTAGCCGTAAGGGTTCGCTGCCCGCGACTCGGGCCCGAGCGATCGCCGAATCACTTCCACCAATACCGGACCGGCTTGATCGACCGTGTGTCGTTGGCGAACGCGCTCAGCGGCTATCTGCCCCAACCTCTGCCGTTCCTCCTCCCGCTCGAGCAGGTCCGAGACCTCGGCGGCCATTCCGGCTACATCGAGGTAGGCGGCGACGCGCCCGGCGTCTGGGTCGACGAATTCCGGCGCGCCCCCGCCTCCTGCGAAACAGACGAGGGGGACGCCTGCGGCCGCCGCTTCGAGCATGACCAGAGGAAACGGATCCTCCCGTGAAGTCAAGGCGAAGACATCCATGGCCCCGAAGAGCTGCGCCGGCTGCTCCACGGGTCCGACGAATCTGACGCGGTCTCCGAGGCCGAGCCGTCTGGCGTCCGTGAGTAGCCCTCCCCGAGTCGGTCCGGCAGCGTCACCCCCTGCCCAGACGAAGTTCACGTCCGCGTCAGGGAGACGTCGGGTGACCATGGCCGCAAGTTGTACGAATAGGTCTGGACCCTTGCGCCAGTCCATCGTGCCCACTCCGCCGACCACGAGCGCATCAGGCGAGATTCCCAAGCGGCTGCGGGTGATTTGCCTGTCCGCCCGTGCCTGGGCCAGTTCCACCTCATCGACAGCGATGAACGCATGACACAGAGTCGTCCGCTCAGGCGGCACTCCCTGGGTTGAGACGAGGTTCTCCAACGTGACGCGCGAACAGGCAATGTAGTGATCGGTCACGTCCTTGGTGAAACCGAGGTCTCTCGCTGGGGTGCGATACTCCAACCACCATTCCAACTCGTGCACGTGAGAAAGCACGTTTTGCCCAGGGTGCCACAGGTCGCGCAGCAGCGGCCCGTTCTGGAGGGTGTTCGAGTACACAAGATCCACCTCGGACAGACGCCGGGCGAGCGATCGGAGTCGCTTCCGGCGCCAGGCGTTCAGCAGGACCTGCGGAACACCTGCGGACAAGTGACCCAGATACCTGCCTGCCGCGACATCGGCGGTCGTTGTCGGTGCCACAGACTCGAAGGCGGCTTCCAGGGCGCCCCCGGAGCCGAGCAAGATCTCGAATCGGTAGTCGGTATTGGCCCGAAGCCACCTCAAAAACGTGAGCAGGGCGATCGGGGCGCCGGTACGAGAGGCATCGTGCGAGATGAAGAGGATCGACGCTGGCGACGGTTTCGATTGGGATCGAGCGGCGCGGTAGTCGAGGTGATTGCGCGAATGACTCACCGCCGTAGCCTATGTAGTGATACCCGCAGTGCCTTGACCGGGCTCAGATGGGCCGGGAGGCGGCTTCGACCTTGAAGTGGAGTGGGTGCAGCTCCGATCGGTGCTCCCCTAGGGGCTTCTTCTCGGTGAGGGATGTGAAGTCGGCCGGTACTCTGCTGCCGAGGTCAACGGGATGGCGACGAAGAAGAGTACGAACGTTTACGGCGCCTCCGGGGTATGACCGAGCGACCAATTATCCGATGAGCACAGAGCCAGCGGAGAGCTTGGCTCTCGATGATCGCTGGTCGCGAATCGACAGCCGTCGACCCTGGTTTCCCGATTTGGGTGCGGCTTTCCGGTCCCGTCAGCTCCTTCTCCTGCTTTGTCGCAGGAACATTACCGTCATGTATCGGCAGACCGCGCTTGGGTCGATCTGGCTCGTGATCTCTCCGGTAATTTCGGCCGGCTTGTTGAGCTTCGTCTTCGGACGTGTGGCTCATCTCTCGAGTGGCGGGGTGCCGTATTTTCCCTTCACCTTCGCAGGCCTACTCGCCTGGAACCTCTTTTCCAACTCGGTCACTGGAGCGGCTACCAGTCTCACCACGAATTCAACCTTGTTCACCAGGATCTACTTTCCCCGGCTACTCCTTCCGCTCTCGGCACTGGCACCGACCCTGGTCAACGCCGGCATCAGTTGTTGCGTCATGTTTGTTCTCCTGGTGGCTTACAAGATTGGCTTCTCCTATCGACTGCTGTTCCTACCGGTGTGGCTAGGGCTAGCGCTTCTGCTTTCTGTCGGAGTAAGCCTGATCCTGTCCTCGCTCGCAGTGTTGCGTCGAGATGTCCAGTACGCCACTCAAGTTGTGATGCCGCTCCTGCTGTTCGTCACCCCCGTCGCCTACTCCGTCGCCGCCGTCCCTCCCGGGCTTCGGACGATCTATCTTCTGAATCCCATGGCAACCATCGTGGAGGGCTGCCGATGGTCATTGGTCGGCCAGACTCATGTTGCCGCCCTGTCACTGTGGGCTGTCGGGTACGCCACCGTGATAACGCTCCTCTCATTGTTCGCCGGCTTGATCGTCTTCGCACGGCTCGAGTGGAAGTTTGCCGATGTCGTCTAACCGGGCGATAAGCGTCTGTCACGTATCGAAGACCCTTGGAGATCCGTTTCGATCTTGGCCAAAACTTCTTGATACCGGGTGATGGTTTTATAAAACTCCGGCGCCTGGGGGTCTTTTTTCAACCGCAGGATCTCCGCTTCATGGCTCAAGTAAAGCTCAACCACATGCCGGGTATAATTCCCGGCCTCCTGGATGCTGGCAGGCTGATGGTAAAGGAAGAAATTCTTTTCAAAGCGGCGGGTCTCCAGCAGGCTCTGAAACAGGTCGCCGGTGAGTTCCAGCAGCCGCAAGCGATTGCCGATTTCCCGGTGCACCTGGAAGCTGAATCCCGCGAAGACCAGCACTGCCAGAACGCTGAACAGAAAGGCCAGGATGATTATGCGCCGGATTTTGTAGGTGGCTTTTTTCATAAAGGATTTTTCTCTTCCTGGATTTGCTAAAACTTATCAAGGACCAAGGGAGCAAGGCAATTAAATAGTTTCATTTTGAAACAGATAAATTGGTTGGCATGGCCAAATCCAAGGAAATGCCGCAGGGGCGACAGTGGCACAGGCTTCCAGCCTGTGATCGGGGTTGCCCCTTTTCTCTCGTTCCCCAGCTCCAGCATGGGAACCAGAAAATATCCGCCCCTACCGCGCCGGCGGCGCCTCAGAAGAATGGCCAGATAGATGGGGCAGGCCAATTTTATTAATCAGGGCGAACAATTGGATTAACTATGGAAGTTTCATTTTATCCCCTCTCCCTCGATGGGGGAGAGGGCTAGGGTGAGGGGGAATTCTCTCGTTCCCCAGCAGGAGCTTGGGAACCAAAAAACAACGCAGGCCGGGAGATTCCCCGGCCCGCGTTGTGAGCCGTCGTTAAACGGTGGCTGCCTTTTACTTTACAAGATGGGCAGGTAGCGCTCGATCTCGTAGGCGCTCACGTGCATCCGGTAGGCATCGCACTCCATCTTCTTGTTTGCCAGGAACTTGCTATGGATGTGTGCTCCCAGGGCTTCCTTCACCAGGGCGCTCTTTTCCACCTCGGCCACCGCCTCGGCAAGGCTGCCGGGCAGTTCCTTGATTCCATGGCGCTTCCGTTCGTTCTCGGTGAGGTGGTAGATGTCCAATTCCACCGGCTCCGGCAAGGGGTACTTGCCTTCGATGCCCTTGAGGCCGGCGGCCAGCATCACCGCAAAGGCCAGGTAGGGGTTGCAGGCCGGGTCCGGGGCGCGGTATTCGCAGCGGGTGGCCGCCTCTTTGCCGGGTTTATACATGGGCACCCGCACCAGGGCGGAGCGGTTGCGCCGGGCCCAGGAGATGTACACCGGGGCCTCGTAGCCCGGCACCAGGCGCTTGTAGGAGTTCACCCACTGGCTGCAGATGCCGGTAA